>NZ_JBHUZJ010000033.1:16391-95501 GCF_042667685.1 Streptomyces sp. NPDC057302
GCGGTTATTGGGCTTGCTGCCGGGGATGGCGCGTTAACGGGGGGGGTGCCCGGTGTGGGGGCGGGGTCCATGGGGCCCGGCCCCGACTCATGGCAGGGTCGCCACGACCGACGCGTACGAGAGGCCCGCGCCGTAGCCGAGCAGCAGGGCCGTGTCGCCCGGCTTCGCCTCGCCCGACGCGAGCACCGCGTCCATGGCGAGCGGGATCGAGGCTCCCGACGTGTTGCCCGCGGTGACGATGTCCTTGGCCACCCGCACGCCGGCCGGCAGGCCGATGCGCTTCGCCATCGCGTCGATGATGCGGACGTTGGCCTGGTGCGGGATGAAGACGTCGAGGTCCGCGGGGGAGATTCCGGCGGCGTCCAGGGCCTGGGCGGCGACCTGCGCCATCTCGTAGACGGCCCAGCGGAAGACCCGCTGCCCTTCCTGGCGCATCCACGGGAACTCGCTTCCCGGCGAGTGCCTGAGCACGTCCCACGGGGCGGTCTGCTCGATCGCGTCCGCCTGGGAGCCGTCCGCTCCCCAGATCGCGGGGCCGATGGCGGGGACCTCGGAGGGGCCGATCACCACGGCTCCCGCGCCGTCCCCGAAGATGAAGGCGGTCGAGCGGTCCTCGAGGTTCAGCAGGTCGGTCATGCGCTCGACGCCGACGACCAGGACGTGGCCGCCGCGGCTGCGGACCGCGTCCGCGGCGAGCACCACGCCGTGCACGAACCCGGCGCAGCCCGCCGACAGGTCGAAGGCCGCCGCGCCCCGGGCCCCGACGCGGTGCGCGATGTCCGTCGCGACGGCCGGGGTCTGCTTGAGGTAGGTGAAGGTCGCGGCGATGACGCAGGTGACGTCGGCCGGGGTGATGCCCGCGGCCGCGATCGCCTTGGCGGCGGCCTCCTCGGCCATCACCGCGAGGGTCTCGTCGGGTCCTGCCCAGCGGCGGGTCCTGATCCCCGTGCGCGAGCGGATCCATTCGTCCGAGGAGTCGATGCGGCGGCAGGCTTCTTCGTTGCCGACGATCCGCCGTGGGCGGTACGTCCCCACGCCCATGATCCGTGCGAAGCGTGCGCCCCGGTCCGTGCTCAGCAGCGGACTCATGCGGTGCCCCACTTGTCCCGTGCCTCGGCGAAGGCGTCGGCGAACAGCGGGTCGGCCACCGAACCCCGCTCGTGCCTGCCCCCGTACCGCTCTTCGTAGGCGGCGAACCACTCGGGGTCCTCCCCGAGGAACAGCACGTCGTGGAAGGCCATCCAGCGCATCGCCAGCATCGGCACGGGCGAGCGCGACACCTGGAACTCCGCGTTGCGCGCGGCCCGTTCGTCGCAGTCCGGGTGGAACTGCGCCAGCATCAGGCCGCGGCCGACCAGTTCGGGCTTGGCGAGGGCGTGCGCCTCGTCGAGCAGGCGGTGGTTCTCCTCGGGCAGGCCCGTCAGGACCAGGACCAGCGTGTGCAGGACGCGGTTGCGGCCCTCCCACCGTGTGGCCTCGAAGTCCTCGGCCATCCGGCGCACGACGTCCACCAGACCCTCGGTGTCGACGTCGGGCTCGACCGGCCACTCCTCCAGGCGGAAGCTGCGCGCCTTCATCGAGGATTCGACGAACGGGCAGACGGCGCCTTCCCGGTTGGTACGCTCGTGCGGCCGCATGATGAACTCTTCTATCCACTGCCGCCCCTTCTCCAGGGGCGATACGGCCGAGCGGTCCGGTGTGTCCGCCCTCCCGTACTGCGGAGTGACGGCCGATGCCGACGGACTCATGAAGGTTCCCTCCGTGATTCAGGACGCACTGAACCGCCACCCGGACTCGCGTGACGTGACGCAGAGGGGTGTCGAGGTCGCCGGGCGACTCAGCGGTTCAGCTCGGGCAGGTGTGGTCTTGGACGTTCAACTCTCGTCAGTGCGGCGCCTGTTCAGCGCCCCGCGGCGGTCTCGTACGGGCCTTGTGGGGCTCAGTAGTTCTCGCCGAAGGCGGCGCGCTGCCTCTTCTCCAGCCAGCCGCTGAACAGCCGGCCGATCGGCGCGGCGGCGACGCCGCCCTGCTCCCCCGGTCCGGCCACGGACAGCAGCCAGGCCGGCATGAAGCGCAGCGTCCAGCCGGGGGCCGTTTTGCGCATGTGCGTCGCGAAGCCCTTCCAGATCTGTTTGCCGAGGGCCGGTGCCAGCCGGCCGAGCAGCTCCCGCTCCTCGTCCCCCGCGTGTCCGGCCAGCTGCTCGCGCACCTCGCGGGTACGTGTGGCCAGTTCGGCCGCGGCGGCGGGGTCCGTGCCGAGCCGTCCGCTCGTCTCGTGCCAGGTGTGCAGGACCTTCGCGAGCTCTTCGTGCTCGGCGGTCATGAGCGCCAACGCCTCCTGGTCCGCACCCAGTTCACGCAGCCGCGGCCAGAGGAAGTCGTCCTCGCCCTCGTGGTGGTGCTCGATCACCTGGAACAGCTTGTCCACGTAGTCAAGGAGGGCGGCGGCCTGCTCGGCGTCGGGCGTCCGGGCCAGCTTCTCGGCGCTGCGGGTCACGCGGTCGAGGTCGCGCACCATGGCACGGTGGGCCAGCAGCATCGTCTGGTGCCCCGAGGGGAGGTGGGCGATGGACTCGGTCATGAATGTCGCTCCTTACAGGTCGACGGCGAGCGGTACGGGTGCCGCCCACCGGGTGCTTCGGGTTCGCCAGGGCAGCGCCTCCGAGGCGAAGGACCTGGCTGTTGCGATCTTCCCTCGGCAGCAGGCGGCATCGGGCGCGTTCACGCCATCCGGCCGCTCGGCCGGATGGCACTCACGGCCGGGCCTGTCCCAGAAGAGCCGCGAGCGCCGTGGCGAGGCGCTCCACCTCGTCCACGGTCCCCACCGAGATCCGCAGATAGCCGGGGAGGTCCAGCACGTCGAGGTTGCGTACGAAGATGCGGTGCTCGGCGGCGAGCCGGGCCGCGAACCGCACGCTGTCGCCGGGGGCCGCGCCCTCCCCCGGCACCTTCACCATCACGAAGTTGGATACGGACGGGGCGTGTTCGATGCCCAGGGCGTCCAGGGACTTGCAGAGCAGCTCCCTGGCCCGCGCGTTGTCCGCGCGCACCCGGTCGATGTGCTCGGGCTGTTCGAGGGCGCGCAGCACGGCCCGCTGGGCGGGACGGTTGACGTTGAAGGGCAGGGCGCCCGCGACGGCCCCGATCCGCCGGATCAGGTCCTGGGGGCCGATGGCGAAGCCCATCCGGACCGACGCGAGCCCCCACGCCTTGGAGAAGGTGCGGGTCACAAGGACCCGGCGGCCCGCGCGCACCGCGTCGAGGGCGAACTCGTGGGCGGGGCCCGCGAAGTCCATGTACGCCTCGTCGAAGACGAGCACCGTTCCGGTGCGCTCGGCGGCGTCGATCAGCTCGGTCACGGCGGCGCGGTCGAGCACGGCGCCGGTGGGGTTGAGCGGGTTGCAGACGAAGGCGAGTCCAGCGCCGCGCTCCATCCCGTCGACGACCCCGTCGACCGGGATCGACGCGTCACGCAGCGGGACCGTGTGCGCCCGCGCGCCGACGGCCGCGGCGGACACCACGTAGCCGGGGAAGGTGGTGGCGGTGGTGACGACCGTCGCGCCGGGTTCGCGCAGGAACGCCATCGAGGCGACGAGGACGAGTTCGTCGGTGCCGTTGCCGACCGCCACCATGTCGGGGGTGACGCCGAAGTGGGCGGCCAGGCTCGCGCGCAGTTCCTTGCACTCGCTGTCGGGATAGCGGTTGAGGTGGCTCGCCGCCTCCGCGCGCACGGCGTCGACGGTGCCGGGCGGCGGGCCGTACGGATTCTCGTTGAGGTGCAGTCGCAGATGGTCCTCCTTGCCGACGATCTCGGTGTCGGCGAAGAAGCCCGCTGGTGGGGCCTGGCCCTGGGGCATGGTGGATCCCTTCTCGTACGGTGTCGCCGTGCCGGTCGGCCGAAAGGCCGTGCCGGTCAGGCCAGTTGGACGCGCGCTATGGTCTGGAGCAGGCCGGCGTCCCCGCCGAGCAGGGCCCGGCAGCGGAACCGCTGGATCTTGCCGCTGGGTGTCCTGGGCAGATGGCCGCGCTCGACGAACACGCACTCGGCGAGCGCGATGCCGGACTTCTCCCTGGCCACGGCTGCCGCCTGGTCGGCGATGAGCTCGAAGTCGGCGCTCTTGCGCGTGGGTTCGAGGAGCAGGACCAGCTTGGAGACGCCGCCGCCGGCCATGTCGACCAGGGCCGAGCAGCCCTTGCGGACCGGGCCCATCGCCTCGACCGCCGATTCGATCTCGCTGGTGTAGACGTTGCGTCCGCCGACCGAGATCAGGTCGTCGGCCCGGCCGACGAAGTACACCTCGCCGTCGTGGACGAACCCCAGGTCGCCGGTGTGCAGGACGCCGCCGTGGAAGCGCTCGGCGGTGCGTTCGGCGTCGTCGAGGTAGCCGGAGGCGAGGCTGGGCGAGTCGACGCGGAGTTCGGAGACGAGGCCCGGCTCCTTGGTGGTCACCGTGACGCCGGGCAGCGGTGGCCCGTTCGAGACGAGGCGGGTGGCTCCCGGCGCGTCCTCGGGGACCTCGACGATCCGGCCGTCGAGCAGGGCCGCCCCGTCGAAGCTGCGGGTGACGGGGACCTCGCCGAGCGGGGAGCAGGAGACCGCGAGGGTCGCCTCGGCCATTCCGTAGGCGGGCATGAACGCCGTGGCCTCCAGGCCCGAGGGGCCGAACGCGGCCACGGTGGCGTCCAGGGTCTCCCAGTCGACCCGCTCGGCCCCGACCACGCAGACCTTCAGGACGAGCGGCTCGGGCAGCTGGTTGCGGCCCTGTGCGCGGGCGGCCAGGTGCAGGGCGGTGTTGGTGCCCGCGGTCATGGTGGCGCCGTACTCGGACATGTCGCGGAACCAGGTGCGCGGCGCCATGCCGAACCGCTCGGGCGACGACAGGACGAAGTCGTAGTCGAAGGCCCAGGCGTGCAGCATGGTGCCGAAGATCCCCATGTCGTGGGAGAGCGGCAGCCAGGAGGCGATGGTCTCGGCGCCGGGGCGCCCGCCCGTCATCTCGTGCAGCATGTGCAGGTGCGTGCCGATGGCACGGGTGCTGAGCTCGCAGCCCTTGGGCAGGCTGGTGCTGCCCGAGGAGTACTGGATGAAGGCGGTGTCCTCGGGGCCGGGCGGCGACGGGTCGATGCTCCCGTCGCCGTACAGGGACGTCCAGTTGAGCACCGGGAACCGCGCGGCGAGCTCCACGGGCACGAGGGGCGCGAGGCCCTCGTCGACGATGAGCACCGTGGGGCCGAGCCGCTCGGTGAGCACGCTCAGCTGGGCGCCGTACTCCTGTGGGCTCTGGCCGCGGGCGGGCAGCGGGAAGGACGCGACGGCGCCGCCCGCGAGCCAGACGGCGAGGAGTCCGCGCAGGGTGTGCGCCGAGTTGGTCAGGACGGTGGCGACCCGGGCGCCGGGCCGTACACCGGCGGCGCGCAGGGTGGCGGCCATGCCGTGTGCGTCGGCGACGACCTCGCGCCACGGGGTGTGCCCGAAGCCGTCGTCCTCCTGCCAGTGGTGCAGGACTCCGTGGGAATCGTCGCGCAGGAGGAGGTCCCAGAGTCCGGTGCCGTTGGTCGCCATGGTCACTCCACGTCCACGAGGGAGAGATCGGTGCCGCCGCGCGAGCGGTCCGCCATGGGCGCGATCCGCTGCTGGCTGACCAGGAGTTCCTCCTGGCTGAGCTTGCTGCCGCTGACCCGGCTCACGCCGGCCTCGCGCATCGTCATCCGCTCGGTGTCGATGCGGATGACCTTCCAGGCGAGGCGGGTCTTCTCCAGGCTCCAGATGAAGATCGCGGAGAGGTCGACCTCGTACCACTTCATGCCGTGCCTGGCCGAGCGCGGGAACGCGTGGTGGTTGTTGTGCCAGGCCTCGCCGAAGGAGGGCAGCGCCAGCCAGGCGACGTTGCGCGACTGGTCGGTGGTGGTGAAGCGGCGGCGGCCGAAGACGTGGCCGACGGAGTTCACCGCGTACGTCATGTGGTTGATCAGGAAGATGCGGACCAGACCGCCCCACAGCATGCCCGTGAACAGCGCCTGGACCGAGCCGCCGGTGATCGCGAAGGCGAGGAGGCCCGGCAGGACGACACCGGCGGCGACGACGGCCACGAAGTTCTCGCTGAGCCAGCGCAGCGGCTTCTCGCGCACCAGGTCGGGGCAGTAGCGGATCGGGTCGGAGCTGAGGTCCTCGTCGAAGAGCCAGCCGAGGTGGGCGTGCCACATGCCGGCGACGGCGCCCTTGAAGCCGGGCTCGAAGCCGAGGTGCGGGCTGTGCGGGTCGCCCTCCTTGTCGGCGACGCGGTGGTGCTTGCGGTGGTGGGCCGCCCAGATGATCGGCGGGCCCTGGCCCGCGAGGACCCCGGCGGTGGCGAGGGCGACGCGGACCGGCTTGTACGTCTCGAACGAGCGGTGGGTCAGCATGCGGTGGTAGCCGGTGGATATGCCGATCCCGGAGATGACGTACATGAGAGCCGTGACCACCACGTCGGTCCAGCCGAAGATGTGGTTCCACGCGAGCACCATGGCGGCGCCGAGTGCGATCAGTGGGACCAGGGAGGCCGCGAGCATGTACCAGCGGTGTTCCTTGCCGTCCATTTCTTCCCCTTTAGTTTCGTTGGGCGTCAGACACCCGAGGTCGTCTCCGGGTCGAATTCGGTGCGGAGCGCGGGCAGAAGCAGCGAGAGGAGCGCGGCGCATCCGGTGAGCACCGTTCCGACGAGGAACACCGTGTGGAAGCTCGTCAGAAGGGCGTCGGGGACCGCCGCGCCGGAGGCGATCTCGTCGTCCAAGCGGGTGCTCGCCAGGGTGGCGAGGACCGCGAGGCCGATCGCGCCGCCGATCTGCTGGCCGGTGTTGAGGACTCCGGACGCCGCGCCCGAGTCCGCCTTGGGCACGCCGCTGACGGCGGCGACCACCAGGGGCACCATGGCCAGGCCGTAACCGGCGGCGCAGAGCAGCAGGGTGGGCAGGATGTCGGAGGCGTACGAGGCCTTGAGCGGGGCGCCGATCAGCAGGGCGAGTCCGGTGGTGGCGGACGCGAGGCCGAGCAGGCACAGGATGCGGCTGCCCAGCTTGGGGAGCAGCTGGATCGCGATGCCGGAGAAGACCGCCATGGTGATGCCGAAGGGCGCCCAGGAGACGCCGGCGCGCAGCGGGGACCAGTGGAGGAGGTTCTGCATGTACTGGGTCAGGAAGAAGAAGATCCCGTACAGGCCCGACGCGGCGAGCAGCATGATCAGGTTGGCCGCGGAGATCTGCCGGCTGGCGAAGATCCCGAGGCGGATCAGCGGCTCGGGAGCGCGCTGTTCCCTGATGACGAAGGCCACCAGGAGCAGCACGGAGCCGATGAGTCCGGCGATCGTCGCGGCGGAGCCCCAGGGGCGGTGGTTGGTGCTGATCACCGTGTAGACGAACAGCAGGAGACCGCCGGTGATCAGGACCGCGCCCAGGCCGTCCGTCGCGGGCCGCTTGCCCGGGGCGCCGTCCTCGCGGTCGGCGAGCGCGGGCTTCAGGGCGAGGGCGAAGAGCAGGACACCGACCGGGATGTTGATGAAGAACACCCAGCGCCAGTCGACGAGGTCGGTGATGACCCCGCCGAGCAGGACGCCGGAGACGCCCGAGATCCCGGTGAGTCCGCCCCAGATGCCCAGGGCCTTGCGGCGCTCCTTCGCCTCGGTGAAGACGGTGATCAGGATGGAGAGCGCGGCCGGGCTGAGCAGTGCGGCACCGAAGCCCTGGGCGCCGCGCGCCACGATCAGCATCTCGGGCGAGTTGGCCAGACCGCAGACGAGCGAGGCGGCGGTGAAGACCGCGAGGCCGGTGAGGAACACCCGCCGTCTGCCGAACAGGTCGGCGCAGCGGCCGCCGAGCACCAGGAAGCCGCCGAACAGCAGCATGTAGGCGTCGACGACCCAGGCCAGTGAGGCCCGGTCGAAGTCGAGGGTGGTGCGGATGGTCGGCAGCGCCATGGAGACGACGGTGTCGTCGATGATGACCATGAACTGTGCGCCGCAGGTCACCGCGAGCGCGAGCCCTGCCGCCTTGGTCGCCGCGCCGCCGGGTACGGCTGCCGCGGTGGACGAGGCGGATCCCCTGCCCATATGCGTTCTCCTGTTCGCCAATGTTCGCCAAGCTGTGTGGGGGTGCTTCGGTCTCTGAAGGTCAGGAGGCCGCCGTGGCCTGTGCGACCACCCGGTTGAGGCGGTCCATGCGCGTGGCCAGGCTCATCCGGCCCTCCAGGCGGAAGGCGGGCAGCCGCCTGCCGTCGACGTCGCTGAAGCCGTACTCGTCGGCCAGGTCACCGGTGGAGAGCACCTGGCCCGAGCGGCTGAGGACGTCGGGGTCGGCGGCCAGCGCGTTGATCGCGCGGCCCACGTACTCGGGCGAGTGGACGACCGCCGCGGGGCCGTCGCCGAGCGCCTCCCAGGCCGCCTCGACGCGCTCGGTCCGCACGAAGCCGGGGTGCAGGGAGAGCGCGGCGATCCGCTGCTTGCGCAGGTCCGCGGCGAAGGCCTTGCTGAGCCGGTCGTTGGCGGACTTGAAGACGTCGTACGCCGCCTGGCCCAGGTAGGTGTCGCCGTCGGTGAAGCCGATGCCGACGATCAGTCCGGTGCGCTCGGCCTCCTGCTCGATCATCAGCGGGGTGAGCAGGCGCGTGATGTCGTACTGGGCGCGCAGCGAGCCTTCGCAGAGTTCGTAGCGCCACATCGGCTGCTTCCAGTACGGGGCGTCGAACCGTACGTCGGCCGAACGCTCGTATCCCGCCCAGGCGTTGTTCACCAGCAGGTCCAGCTTGCCGTGCTCGGCCCTGACGCGGTCCGTGAGCGCCTGGTTGTCCTCGGTCGAGCGATGGTCGCAGCGGACCGCGATGCCGGTGCCGCCCCGTGCGGTGACCTCGTCGGCGGTGTCGTCGACCGTGCCGGGCAGGCCTTCGGTGCGGCCGTCGGTGCGGGTGCTGCGCCCGGTGACGTACACCGTCGCGCCGGCGCTGCCGAGGGCGAGCGCGATGCCGCGGCCCACTCCCCTGCTGGCGCCGGTGACCACGGCGACGGTGTTGTCGAGCCGCGGGGGCTTCCACGCCACGTTCTCGGGGTTCACGGTTGCGTCCTTTCCTGCTGGTCCTACTGGGTCTGACCGGCTAGCTGAGGTGGGCGGAGGCGTATTCGAGCGTCCGCTGGTAGGCGTCCGTGTCGTGGACGAAGGGGACCCCGTAGCGCTCGCGCAGCTGCGGCATCGACGTGGGCAGGACTCCGCCGCCGCAGCGGGTCACCTCGCTGACGTCCCGCAGGACGGAGAGGTACGAGCGGGCCAACGGAGGCAGCCTGCGCAGTTCCTCGGGGTCCAGGGCGTCGGGGTCGGTGACCGGGGGCGGGGTGAGGGTGCGGCCCAGGCCCGCCGCGTGCTTGGCGCACACGTCGATGGCGGCCTGCATGTCCATGGCCTCTTCGCCGTACGTCACCCAGAACTCGCCGCTGGTGTCGCCGAGTTCGACGGCGGCGAGCACCGCCTTGGCGAGCAGGTCCTGCGGCACGATGTCGATGCGGTTGCCCTCGTGGACGGGGATGAAGGGCGCACGGCCGCGGCAGATCCAGTCGGACATCAGCTGCACGATCTGGCCGCGCGAGGTCCAGCCGGTCTGCGAGTCGCCGATCAGGTTCGTCGGCCGGAACACCGTGTGCGGGAGACCGCTGTCACGCAGCAGCTGCTCCGAACGGAGCTTGGAGCGTACGTAGTTGGTGGTGACGTTCGTGTCGCTGAGTCTGTACGGGGCGTTCGCCGAGAGCGCGGCCACGAAGGCGGTGCTCATGAAGTGAACGGTGGCGCCCGAGAGTTCGGCGAACTCGATGACCCGGCGGGTGCCGTCCACGTTCACCGGCTTGTACCGCTCGTCGGGAAGACCCCACTCGGTGAGGCCCGCCGAGTGGATGACGGTGTCCACGTCCCTGACCAGGGCCCGGTAGCTGTCCTCGTCGAGACCGAAGCGCGGCTTCGCCAGGTCGGCGTCGAGTACGTGCTCGGTTCCGGCGGGCAGTGCCACGCCGCCGGGCCTGGCCATGGAGATGAGCCGGACCGGCCGGCCCGGCGCCTCCTGGAGGATGGCGCGGCCCACGACGCCGGACGCGCCGGTGAGCAGTACGGTGCGTCGCTCGCTCATGCCCGGGACTCCTTCCACTCCATGAGGCGTGTGGTGGCGCGGGCCCCGACGTAGAGGAGCGGCTCGGGCGGGAAGCTGCGCTGCTTGCGGTGCGCGTCGTCCACGTAGAGGAGCCGTGAGTACTCGGAGTCCTTGCCGAGGACGAGGTCGCGCAGGACCTTGCCGCCGGTGTGCGTGGCGGCGATGCCGTTGCCGTTGAAGCCGTAGCCGTAGAAGACGTTGCCGCCGGGCAGTGACCCGAAGTGCGGGGCGTAGTCACGGGTGACGTCGACGGTGCCGCCGTACGTGTAGGTGAACTTGACGTCCCGCCACATGGGGAAGAACCGCGCGAACTCCTTGTGCAGCTCGCGGTAGGCCCGCTGGTCGTTCATGCGGCGCCTGCGCATGTCCCGGCCGTAGAAGTAGAGGGCGGGGCCGCCGGCCCACATCAGGCGGTTGTCCGCGGTGAACCGGGCGCAGGTCAGGAAGGTCTTCGCCTCGACGAGGCCTTCGCGGCCCGCCCAGGCGACACGGCCGAGCTGCTCTTCGGTGAGCGGTTCGCTCACCATCGCGTAGCTCCAGATGGGCACGGTCTTGTTGCGGAACTCCTCGAAGGTGAACTGGTGCGCGTTGGCCGCGATGATCACCTTGTCGGCCCTGATCCGGCCGCCGGGCGTGACGACCGTGGGCCGCACTCCGGGGTCCACGCGCAGGACCGGCGTGTTCTCGTAGACGGTCACCCCGCGCTCCTTGACCACCCGGGCCACACCGCGGGCGAGGCGGAACGGGTTGATCAGGGCGCCGCCGGTGCGCATCGCGCCCAGGATGGCGGGCGAGCCGATCACCTCCCGGGCCTCGGCGCCCGACAGGAGCTCGGGCTGCTCGCGTCCCGCGATGGTGGTCGCGAGCTGCCGGTCGGCGCGCAGGCGGCGCAGCTGGGCCTGGTCGGTGGCGACCATCAGGTAGTCGTTGGCCTCGTACTGCGCGTCGATCTTGTTGCGGCGCGTGAAGCGGCCGATCTCCAGGATGGAGCGCCCGACGGCCTGCGAGGCCTCCAGGGCGCGGCGGGTGCCGAACTCCTCGACCAGGGCCTGGATGTCCTTGCCGATGGTCGGCGTGACGAAGCCGTCCGCGCGGCCCGACGCCCCGTACCCCGAGTACTTGGACTCGACGACGCGGATGTCGAGCGCGGGCTCGGCCTCCTTGAGGAAGTGCGCGGCCCACAGGCCGGTGTAGCCGCCGCCGACGATCGCGACGTCGCAGTCGACCTCGTCCCGCAGCGGGGGCTCGGGCGTGACGGACTCCGTCTCGTGCCAGTAGACGACGTTCCTCCGCGTGCTCACTCAACGCCCCTTTTCGAGAATGATCCTCGCGAGGCCCAGGTGGCGGTTCTTGAAGTGCCGCACGCTCGCGCCGAGATAGTTCTCGTAATTGACGACGTTGTCCTCGCCCGAGATGCGTACGGCGGCTTCCCTGTTCTCCTGGAGCCGACGCAGCCATTCCCCGCAGGTACGGCTGTAGTGGTCCGGGTCATTGCGCAGGGACACCACGTCGAAGAGCTTTTCGCTGGATTCGATGACTTCGGAGAGCGCCGGGATCTCCGACTCCGGGAAAATGGTCTCGATGATGAACATGAGCTCACGCACGGTGGCCTTGTCCATCACGGTGTTGTTGCCCTTGATGTTGGTCTGCAGGGCGATGCGGCCGTGCGAGGGCAGCCATTCGTAGCAGCGCTCGAAGAACTCGCGGTAGGCCGCGATCCGTTCGGCCCTGGACAGGCCGGTCTTGGCGAAGTGCTCGAACGCGCCGATCGAGATGATCGCGTCGTAGCCCTCGGTCGGCTCGTGGTTGAGCCAGTTCTCCACCCGGATGTCGGTGCGCGCGATCCCGGACGCCCTGACCAGTTCGGCCTGGCTGTCGCTGAGGGTGAGCCCCGTCGCGTGCTGCACGCCGTAGATCCCGGTCAGGCGCTTGAGGAGGCTTCCCCAGCCGCAGCCCACGTCCAGGACCCGGCCGGCGCCGGCCGCCTTGGCCCCCTCGATGAGGTAGTCCAGCTTGCGGGCCTGCGCGGCCTCCAAGTCGTCGGCGCTGTGCGCCAGTTCGGCGAGGTCGGCCCCCGACTCGTCCCACAGGGCGCAGGTGTAGGTGAGCGAACCGTCCAGCCACAGGCCGTAGAAGTCGTTGGAGACGTCGTAGTGGTGCCTGATCGCCTCGGCCGTGGCGCCCTGGTAGGCGACGGTGCTCATGCGGCGGCGGCCGTCTGGGTGGACTCGACCAGCTTGACCAGGTCGCCGACGGTCTTCACGTTCGCCGCCTGGCTCGGGTCGAGCTCGATCTCCGCGTCGTCCTCGACCGTGTAGACGATGTCGGCGATCTGCAGGCTGGAGAGACCCACCGAGTCGAAGGCCGTGTCGGCGTCGAGCGTGAGGCCGGAGGCCTTGTTGCCGAGCTTCTTCGCTATGAGGGCGCAGATGGATTCAACGGTGATCACGATGGGAGTCCTTCCGGTCGGTGCGATACGCGGTGCGGTGCGATGCGATGCGCGGTGCGATGCGATGCGCGGTGAGCGATTGACCAGAACCTAACTTCGGCCGCCGCCACCGGACATGACAGACCGGTATGGCAGATCCCTGCCATACCGTGCCCGCCCCGGGGTGGCAGGGATGTGTCACTTGCCCGTGGCGGACCGAAAGGCCTGCAATAGCTGGACCACCGCCTGGAAAGAGGGACGGTCCACATGAGAAACCAATTCCGCGTGGTCGACTTCATCGTCGACTTTCTTCGCCGGCAGGACGTCGGGCACGTATTCGGAGTCGGTGGCGCCAATATCGAAGACCTCTACGACGCGATCCGGCACGCGGAATCGGGCCCGCTCGGCGTGGTCGCCAAGCACGAGTTCTCGGCGGCCACGATGGCGGACGGCTATCACCGTGCCTCCCAGCGCATACCGGTGATAGCCGCCACCTCGGGGGCCGGGGCCATGAACCTGGTCCCCGGGATCGCCGAACTCAGGGCTTCCTACGTGCCCGCCCTCGTCCTGATCGGGCAGCCGCCCACCTCACTGGACGGGCGCGGTTCCTTCCAGGAGACCAGCGGGCTCGCCGGGTCCATCGACGCGGAGCGGCTGTTCGGCGAGATCGCCGTGCACTGCGTACGCGTCGACGACCCGGAGTCCATCACCGAGTCGCTGCCGCGCGCCCTGGCGGCGGCGATGGACCCGGCCGCGCCGGGCCCCGCCGTGCTCCTGCTGCCCAAGGACGTGCAGCAGGCCGTCCTTTCCCCCTGGGACACCCCGGGCCCGCCCGAGCTCGCCGCCTCCGAGCTCTCTTCGGCGGCCGAACGTGAGCGGGCCGTGGCCCTGTTGCGCACGGCCGGGGAGCGCCAGGGCGTGGTGGTGGTCGCCGGCGAGGCGGTGGCGAGGGCGGACGCGCGGCCCCAGCTCGCCCGGCTCGTCGAGGCGCTCGGCGCGCGGGTGGCCGTGGCTCCGGACGCGAAGGACGTCTTCGACGACCGCGATCCCGGACATCTGGGCGTCGCCGGTGTCATCGGCACCGCCGACGTGCAGGAGGCACTTGAGCAGGCGTCGGCCGTGGTGCTCGTCGGCACCCGGCTTCCGCAGATGGCGGGCGCCGGGCTGCACGACCACCTCAAGGGCGCGCCGGTGGTCTGTCTCGACCCGCGGGCGCCGTTCCTGGAGCCGCACGAGGACCTGGTGCGCCTCACCGGGCCGCTGGCCGACGAAATGACCGTACTGACGAAGGAGTTGGTGGCCGGGAACGCGGGAGCCCCAGCTCCGTCAGCGGGCGCGGAACAGGAGGAGGCGCCCACTCCCGCGGCCGGGTCGGCGCCACCGCCCCCAGGTCTCTCGCCGTCGGACCCGCTGGACCCACTGGAACCGCTGGGCATGCGCACCGCCGCGATCGTCGTCGGCGCCGCGCTGCCCGAGGGCGCCACCGTCGTGAGCGACGCGGGCAATACCGGCGCCACCGTGATCCACCACGTCGGTGTGCCCGTCGGCGGCCGGTTCATCGTCGCCATGGGCATGGGCGGCATGGGCCACAGCTTCGGGGCCGGTATCGGGGCCGCGTTCGCGACCGGCAGGCGCACCTGTGTGTTCGCCGGTGACGGGGCCTTCTTCATGCACGGCCTGGAGATCCACACCGCGGTCGAGCACCGGCTGCCCGTCACCTTCGTGATCTTCAACAACAACTCGCACGGCATGTGCCACACCCGTGAGCAGCTGTTCTTCTCCGGTGACTACACCTACAACCTCTTCCGCCCGGCCCGGATCGGCGAAGGCGCCGCCGCCATGTTCCCCGGCCTCGACGCGGTGACCGCGACGACCGCCGACGAACTGCGCACCGCGCTCGCCCGAGCCGAGGCCTCCGGGGCGCCCTCGCTGATCTGCGTGGACACCGACCCCACCGAAATGCCTCCGTTCCGCCCCTTCCAGCAGCACGCCATGGCCGTCGGCAAGAGCCGGCCCAGCAACCAAGGAGTCGTACCAGGATGACCACCGCCCTCACGAACACGGACGCCACCGACACCGACTACGTCGCGCCGGAGGCGATCCCCGCCGACCTCAAGGACGTCCCCGGGCTGCTCCGCTGGGAGACCACGCCCCGCGAGGAGGCCCTCGCCCAGGCCGCGCAGATGACCAAGGAGTCATTCACGTACGACGAGGTGTACGGGAAGTTCGTCACCGTCCACCAGTACATCGACGCGCCGCCGCAGGACGTCTACGACTACCTCACCAACGAGCGCAACCTCAACGAGTACACCTACAGCACCCGCGACTTCGCGCCCACCGGGACCCCCGGCCTCTACCAGGGCCGCGACACCCTCCTCGACGACGAGACCAAGATCTTCCTGCGGATCGACGGCGACCCCAGGGCCCTTACCGTCGACATGAAGTGCGCCTGGGACCAGGGCGAGGAGCTGTGGATGGTCTACATCCACCGGATCATCGACGCGCAGACCGTCCTGAACAAGCCCGGCTCCGTGGTGATCTGGACCAACTGCCGTCACCCGTACTACGACAAGAACCCGCACCCCGAGCTGGCGTCGAGCCCCGAGCGTCCGTGGGTCGGCGACATGTGGAACCTCTTCTACGCCGGTCACCAGATAGAGATCGACAACATGAAGAAGATCCTGGAGCTCCGCAACGGCAGCGCCACCGCATGAGAGCCGTCAGCCTGCTCGAACTCGCCTCCTACATGCCCGGGGAACCGGTGGGCACGGAGTACTTCCTCGAACATCAGGCGGCCGAGGGCGACTTGGCCGGGCACACGATGTTCAAGGCGCCGCGCACCCGGCACCAGGTGTCCAGGGACGAGACGCCCGCGGACATGATGGAGAAGGCCGGGCTCGTCCTGCGGGAACGCATCGGGGACGACGCCCTGCGCGCAGTCGACGTGGTGATCACCAACTCGCTGCTCCCCGAGGTGCCGTTCACGGGCCCTGGGGCCGAGGTGGCGCACCGGCTCGGCGTCAAGGCCGACTGGGTGCTCGACGCCCACAACGGCGGCTGTGCTTCCTTCGTCCATCTGCTGCGGCTGGCCCGTGCGTTGATCGGTTCGGGCCAGGCCAGGTCCGCGCTGCTCTTCAACGTGCAGAACAGCGCGGGCCCCGTGATGACGCAGCCCGACGTGCGCGGGCTGCCCGAGGCCGTCATCCCCGGTGACGGCTGCGGAGCCGCCTACGTGGCGGCGTCCGACGAGTCGCCGATCCTCGGCATCGAGGTCGCCAACCACGGCGAGTACACCCGGGACTGCGGTCTCGCGCTGCACGACGGGCGCAAGTACTGGGAGGCGGGGGTCAGCCAGATGCACGTCGGGTTCACGCCCGACAAGGTCGCCGACATCGTCGAGCGCGGCAACCGCCTGGTGCCCGAGGTGGTGGGCAAGGTCTGCGAGTCGCTCGACCTCAAGACGGACGACCTGGATCTGCTGATCACCAACCAGCCCAACCGGATGTTCCTGAAGCAGTGGCAGGAGCGGCTCTCCATCGGCCCCGACCGCCATCTGGACACCTTCGACCGGTTCGGGAACCTGTTCGGCGCGGCCGTCCCCATCACCCTGGACCACGGCATCCGCGAGGGCCGGGTCAAGGACGGCAGCCTCCTGATGCTGGCGGGCTTCGCCCACGCCGGGGACTTCGCGGGAGCCGCCGCCGTGCACTGGCGGGCGGGAGGTGCCCGGGGGTGACCCGGGGGGTGGTCCGGGGGCGGTTCGCGCCGCCCCCGGACCGCGCCCGGACCACTCTCGGTTCACGCCAACTCGCCTGACGTACAAGGAGAGTCCATGCCCCGCCCCAGAGCCGTCGTCATCGGTGCCGGCATCGGCGGCCTCACCGCCGCCCTCGCCCTGCACCGCCGCGGCTGGGACACCACCGTCCTTGAACGCGCCCCCACCCTCTCCCCGATCGGCGCCGCCCTGACGCTCGCGCCCAACGCACAGCGGGCGCTCGCCGCCCTCGACCTGGGCGACGAGGTCACCGCGCTCGCGGCATGGCAGGGCGACGGCCTGATGTGCGACCCCCGGGGCCGCCCGCTGACCCGCACGACCAGCGCGGCCGTCACCGAGCGGTTCGGCGGCCCTCTCGTGGTGCTGCGCCGCAGCGACCTGGTCGGCCTGATCGTCGACCGGCTGCCCAAGGGGGTGCTGCGCACCGGCGAGGCGGCCTACCTCACGGACGCGGGCTCCGCGGGGCGCACGGCGCACGTCAGTACGCCGCAGGGGATGTACGAGGCGGATCTCGTCGTCGCCGCCGACGGCGTCCACTCCAGGACGCGCACCATCCTCTTCCCCGGCCACCCCGGTCCCGCCTACGGCGGCTGGACCGTCTGGCGCATCCTGGCGCCCATGCCGGGCCCCGGCTTCGTGCCGCACGAGTCGTGGGGCCGCGGCCTCGTGTGGGGCAGCCTGATCCGGGACGCGGACAGCGTGTTCATCTACGCCTGTGCCGCGACCCAGCAGGGCGGCCGCTCCCCGGACGGCGAGAAGGCCGAACTGCTCAGGCGCTTCGGCCAGTGGCACGACCCCGTGCCGACGCTGATCGACTCGGTCGGCGAGGACGAGATCCTGCGCCACGACGTGCACCACATGGCCGTGCCGCTCGGCGCGTTCCACCGGGGCCGCACCGCGCTCCTCGGCGACGCGGCCCACGCCATGGTCCCCACGCTCGGCCAGGGCGCCAACATGGCGATCGAGGACGCCGTGGTGCTCGCCCACCACGCCGCGCCGAACGGGGATCCGCTGTCCGCGCTCGCCGCCTACGACCACGACCGCAGGCCGCGCACCACCGCCCTGGTGCGGCGCGCGGAACGCGTCCTGAAGCTGACGTCGCTGCGCTCCCGCGCGGCCGTCGCGACCCGCGACGCGGTGTTCAGGGCCGCTTCGAAGGCCGTCCCCGGCCTGCTCCTGCGCGGCTTCGACGGAATCGCCGACTGGCATCCGCCGACCGTGAAGATCCCGGTGGCCGAGCGCCACCCCCAATGACCCGGGCGGCCCGCCGGCCTCCCGTTCTCAAAAATGCTCCCTCCCGAATGCACCCGAACAGAAGGAAACTGACTGTGCGTCACATCATCAAGGCCAGCACCGTTGCCACCGCCGCCCTGCTCGTCGGCGGTGTCGCTCTCGCCACCCCCTCCGCCGCGGCCCCCACCGCGTCCCAGACGGTGACGGCCTCGTACGACTGCGGAAGCTACGGCGTCTCCGACCTGAAGATCGAAGCCTCGGCCGCCAACGGCACCGGCTCCGTCAAGATCTCCACCAGCGGCGGTCTCGCCCCGGTCGACATCCCGGCCGACTCGATCACCGCCACGCTGACCCTGGAGCGGGCCGGCGGCGGCACGGTGAACTTCACGGGCACCGCCAACGACGCGGCCGCCGCCGGGCAGCCGGTGACCATCGGCGCGCTGACCGGCGCCGTGTCCGCGGGCGACAGCCTCGACTCGTACATCCCGGCCGCGGGCTCCGCCGACGCCTCGCTGAGCCTCAACATCCTGGGCAGCGAGAACACCTGCAAGGCCGTCTCGAAGCAGACGCCGGGCCCGATCGTCTTCTGACGGCCGAGCGGTTCCTTCCGGTAGTTCGCGAGGGCCTGGCTGTGCGCACAGTCAGGCCCTCGCGGCTGCTCCCGCCGCGTCGATCCGGTGCACCACGACCGGCGCCGCGACATCCGCGGGGCGGGCCAGCGCGGCCAGGCAGCCCTCCCCCACGCTCACTTCACGCACCGCCCAGCGCTCCTTGCCACCGCCGCCCGCCCGCTCCACGACAGCCGACTCCTGCCAGGGCCGCACCGCCACCGCGGCGAGGTCCGTCCCGAGCCCGACGCCCCAGGCCTTGACCACCGCTTCCTTGCGCACCCAGCAGCGCAGCAACGCCTCGTCCCGCTCCCCGCCCTCCCGGGCCGCGGCCACATGGGCCCGCTCGTCGGGCGTGAGCGCGCGGCGGGCCACCGCCTCCGTCCCGGACGCTCCCCTGCGCTCCATGTCGACGCCGACGTCCACCCCGTACGAGAGAGCGAGCATCCACCACGGGCCGGAGCGCGACACGCTCGTGCGCCACTCGGTGCGCGGCAGGCGGATGCGGGGAGGGCCGTGCAGGCCGCTCCCGCATCCCGGGCAGGGCGCGACGCCCCACTCCAGCACGGACGGCCCCACCCCCAGCCAGCTCGCGGCCGTGCGCCTGATCTCGGCGCGGGCGCCCGCGTACCGGGCACGCGCCACCTCGTCCCGGAACCGGTCGAAGCGGCGCTTCTCCCGGTCGTCCAGGAGCGCCAGGTCCTGGTCGGCCACGGTGTCGGGCACCCGCCCGGCCCAGATGTGGACGCCCGCGGGCCGGGGCTCGCCCATCACCCGGCCTGCTGGATGGCGCGTACTACGTGCACCCGTGAGCCGCACTCCAGCTTCTGCATCACCACGCGCAGGTGATTGGTCACGGTCCACTCCGAGATGCCGAGCTGCCTGCCGATCTGCCGGTTGGTCATGCCTTCGGCGACGAGCAGCGCGACCTCGTGCTGGCGTGGCGTGAGTCCGTGCGGGGCGGCGGGCCCGGCCTGCGCGGGCCGCTCCTCCTTCTTGGGCGCGGGCGCGAACAGGGCCGCGATCAGGGCGCTGTGCGGCGAGACCTGGCGGGCTTCGAGGCGCAGCCTGCGCAGGGCGGCGGGGTCGAAGCCCTGGTGCAGCCGTTCGGCCACCGCGTGCAGCGCCACGCCCTCCTCGGAGACCAGCGAGTGCTGCCGGCGCAGGGCCTCGGCATGGGCCAGGACCTGGGCGAGCGCCTCCCTGTGCTCCTCGTTCCCCGGCCCCACGGCCACCGTCACCATGGTCTCCAAAGCCTCGGCCGCCTCTGCGGGGCCGCTGGTGCCCATGAGGAGACGGATCGACTCACGCACGTTCACGTACGCCTCCGGGGCGCGGCCGAGCAGTCGGCGGACCCGGGCGAGCGCGTTGAGCAGGGCGGCGCGGGCCACGACCGGGGACCACGGGTCGCGCCAGAAGTCGGCGCTGCCGGGGGCCTGTTCGATCGGTGTGCAGGGCAGTTCGGCCAGTGCCCGCAGCGCCGGGCGCTCCGCGTCCGGGTCGCCGTGCCCGGCCCGCAGCAGGGACTGGGACCTGCGGGCCAAGGCGGCGCCGTACACGTCCCCGGCGGCGTCGAGTTCCCTGAGGGCGGATTCCAGCAGCGCGGCGGCGCCCGCCGTCTCGCCCCTGCGGCGCAGCAGCTCCCCGGTGTGGGCCGACACCCGCGCCAGGGTGGCGGGGAGTCCGGCGGCCACGGCGGACGCCCGGTCGAGTGCCGCCTCCGCACGCGGGCGCTCGTCCCTGCCGAGTGCCCAGCGGGCGACGGCCATCAGCGCCTCGGCGGCCAGCGTGCCGTCGGCGCACACCGCGGCGGAGGCCTCCATGGCGTCCGCCGCGTCGAGGTCGAGCCCGTGGCCGAGCAGCGGCCCCTCCAGCGCGGTCAGTATGCGCAGTACGCCCGCGTGGTCGCCGCGCGAGCGCAGATGCCCCACGGCCTTGCGCAGGTCGGGCAGTCTGGCCTCGACGGCCGCGAGAAGCTGGCCCATGTCGCGCCCCGCGCGCAGGCCGTCGGCGAGGACGGCGGCGAAGGCGGTGCAGTGCGCCGCGTGCCGGTCGAGCGCGGCGCCCAGCGCGTCCGGGTCGCCCGTCAGGTCCCGGTGGTAGTGGGCGCGCGCCAGGCGGGGCAGCCGGAACTCCGGCTCGCCGTCCGGGCCGCGCCCGCCGAGCAGCAGGCTCTGGTGGACCAGGGACTCGATGCCGGCCACCGCGTCCGCCTGGCCCTCGCCCGCCGCCCTGCGGACCTCCGCGAGGCCAAGGGGCGCCTCGAACACGGCGAGCGTGCGCAGGAGTTCGCGGTCGGCGGTGCTCAGCCCCTGCCCGGCCCAGCCCAGTGCGCTGCCGATGCCGTCGTGCCGGGCCGACGCGTCCCGCAGCCTGCGCCTGCCGATGGGCTCGCCCCTGCTCAGTTTCTCCCGTACGGCCTGGGGGCCCTCGGTGCCGACGGCCTCCGCCGCCAGCTCGATGGCCAGCGGGATGCCGTCGAGCTCGCGGCAGAGGTCGGTCACCGCCGACTGCGCCTGGGCGCCGTCCAGTGCGGCGCGGTGGCGGGAGCTCACATGATCGGCGAAGAGCTCCTCGGCCGGTGATCCGGCGCCCGTGGGCAGCGGCTCCACCACCAGGACGCGCTCGGCCCGTATGTCGAGGGACACCCTGCTCGTGACCAGCAACTTCAGCCGCGGACAGGCCCTGAGCAGGGCGGAGATGTCCAGGGCCACGTGCGCGGCCACCGGGTCGCAGTTGTCCAGGACCAGCAGCGTCTGCCGGGTGCCGATCAGCGCGGCGGCCGCCCCGGCCGTCGCGGCGCCGACACTCGACCAGACCGCGCCGGTGTCGGCGGTCTCGGCGAGGTCGGTCCAGAGCAGGGGCGCGCCGCCGGCCCGTGTCCGTGCGATCAGCGCCGCGTGGGCCACGTGGCTCTTGCCGACTCCGGCCGGCCCGGTCAGCGTGATGAGGCGTTCTTGTGGCTGGGTCAACAGGCGCGCGAGGAGGGCAAGTTCGCTCTCCCGGCCGCGCAGCCTGCCGAACCCGTGGCCCATCAGGCGGTGGGCGTCGGCCTCCGCCGCCGCCACACCGCCGCTCCCCGGCTCGGCCGGGATCACGACCTCGTACTCCCGCTCCGGGACCACGACCCCGGGCTCCCGCTCTGGTGCGAACATTTCTCCCCCTTGTGTGGTTCCCCGCAACCGCAGCCGGTGAGTTCCTGTGTCAGGCCCTGCTCACCGCCTCCTCCCGCCCGGTGGCTCCGGCGTTCCCGTCCCCGTCCCCGGAGCCCGGCCGCGCCGATGCGTCGTCGGAGGTCTCCATGCGGTCGAGCCGCAGAGCTCCGTGCAGTCGGCGCAGCGGCTTCGGCGCCCACCAGTTGGCGCCGCCGAGCAGCGTCATCAGGGCGGGCACCAGGAGCCCGCGCACGACGGTGGCGTCGAGGATGACCGCGAACGCGGTGCCGAGCCCGAGTTCCTTGACGAAGACGATCCGCGAGAGCGCGAGCGCGCCCACCGCCACGCAGAACAGCAGCGCGGCCGACGTCACGATGCGTCCGGTGCGGGCCAGGCCCTCGGCCACCGCCGTGCGGTCGTCGAGACCGGCGGCCCGCGCCTCCTTGATGCGGCCGAGCAGGAAGACGTTGTAGTCGGTGGAGAGTCCGAAGGCGAGCGCGAAGACCAGGACCGGAGTGGTGGACTCGATGCCGCTCTGCGCCGTGAAGCCGAGGTTCCCGTCCTGGAAGACCCAGACGAGGAAGCCGAGCGCGGCCCCGGTGGACAGGGTGTTCATCAGGAGGGCCTTGAAGGGAAGCACGACCGAGCCGGTGAAGGCGAAGAGCAGCAGCAGGGTCACCAGGGCGAGTACGCCGATGGCGAGCGGCAGCCGGTCACGGATGCCGTCCTTCTGCGAGAGGAAGTCGGCGGTCTGCCCCGTGAACCGTACGGGCGTGGGTGCGTCGAGCGACTCGACCTCGTCGGCGGCGTCCTTGGCCACCGTGCCCAGCGGCTGACCCTCCAGGACGGCGTCGATCTCCCAGTGGGAGCCGTCAAGACGGACCGGCTTCGCGACCGACTCGACGCCGGGCACCTGGCCGATCTTTTGTGCGTACGCAGCGAGTTCGCCGCCGTCGGAGGTGTCCGCGACGACGCGCAGCGGCGCGGTGGCGGGCTTCGCGAAGTCGTCCTGCAGGGCGGCCGAGACCTTCCCCGCGCTGATGCTGGTGGGCAGTGCGGAGGCGTCGGCACCGGTGAAGCGGATACCGAGCACCGGCGAGGCGAGCGCGAGCAGAAGCGCGGTGGCGGCGACCGCCACGACGACGGGCCTGCGCATCACCAGCTGAGCGATGCGCCGCCAGCGCCGGACGGCCTTGTCGCCGGAGCCCGCGGCTTCGTCGTCCTGCGCGGCGCGCTGCCAGCGCTGCGGGGCGAGGGAGTTGACGCGGGCGCCGAGCAGCGCGAGCACGGCGGGCAGGGCGAGGAGCGCGAAGAGCACCGCCGCGAGCGAGGTGATCACGCCCGCCATGCCCATGGACTGGAGGTAGGGCTGGGGGAAGACGAGCAGCGCGGCGAGCGCGGCGGCCACGGTGAGACCGCTGAACAGCACGGTGCGTCCCGCGGTCTCCATGGTCCGGCGCAGCGCGAGCGCCCCGGGACCGTGCTGGGCGAGCTCGTCGCGGTAGCGGGAGACGATCAGGAGGCCGAAGTCGACGGCGAGTCCCAGCGCCAGCGCGAAGGCCAGGTTGAGCGCTCCGGTGGAAACGTTGTCGAAGAGGGTGACGAGCCGCAGGCCCGCCATGGTGAGCAGCAGCGTGAAGATCGCGCCGATGACCGGGAGCAGCGCCGCGACCAGGCCCCGGAAGACCAGGAAGAGCAGCACGAGGACGACCGGCAGGGCGAACCCCTCGGCCATCGAGAGATCCTTGGTGGTGACCTCGCCGACCTGGACCATGCCGATGGTCGGCCCGCCGAGGTGGGCGTGGCCGCGCAGCGCGGGATCGGCGTCGATCGCCTCTCCCATGGCCTTCTCCGCGTCCTTGGTCTCCTTCTCCTTCATCGGCCCGACCGCGCCGATCAGGACGGTGGAGCGGGAGTCCTTGGAGATCAGGGCCGGATCTCCGGCCGACTTGTAGTCGACGACCCGCTTCACCTCGGGCCGGTCCTTCAGGAGGGCGATGCCCGCGGCCACGGCCTTCGGCTGCGGCCCCCCGGGCTCGATGGCCTCATCCGTGCGGATGAGGAGCGCGTACCCCTGCTGGGCGTCGATGCCGGTGGCGTCCTGGATGACCTTGCGGGCCACGGTGTGCGACCCCGTCGGGTCGTCGTAGTCGGCGAGGCCGTTGGTCACCTTGCTCTGCAGGGTGCCGCCGAAGAGGGCGGCGAGCACGGCGAAGCCGATGACCAGGTAAAGGGTCAGCCTCCGCTTCGAGTGGAGGGCGGAGCCCAGGGCAGAGAACATGCGAGATCACCTTCGGGGTTTCGGTGGTACGGGGGCGGAGGCCGGCGCCGGGGGGTGGGCCGGCCTCCGCCGGTCGGGTGCGCCGCCGCTCGGGCGGCGCGGATCAGGCGGCCACGGGATCCACGAAGCTCAGCGCGTTGTAGATGGTCCGTCGCGGGTCGGTGATGGCCCTGCGGCCGTGCATCACCCGGGTGTTGTCGATGACGGCGACGTCTCCGTCGGCCCAGTCCAGGTCCTCGGTGAGGGCGCCGGTGGTCGCGGTGACGGCGGCGAGCAGCTCTTCGGAGAGTTCGCTGCCGTCCGCGAAGGTGATGCGGGGCTTCTCGTAGTTGAAGGACGGGCCCAGGATGCTGTTGGCGAAGGAGACGCGCTCGCCGAACAGGGTGGCTCCCGCGGCCGGTGTGCGGAACGAGTAGCGCACCCCGCCGTCCGCCTCGGGCGTCACCTCGGTGCCCGGGAGTGAGGCGGCGAGTCCGACGAGCTCCTCGACGGCGATCTCCTCGGCGGGCCTGCCGGTGAGGTGGTGGGCCATGGCGCGCCACTGGGGCTCGGCGACGTGGCGGCTGTAGACGATGTCCTGGCCGCGGAACGCCGTGCGTACGGGCTCCGCGAGCTCGTCCCACACGCGGTAGCCGTCGCAGACCGTGGTCTGGGAGCCGTCGGCGGCGGCCTTCTCGCAGAAGAACCAGGCCAGGTGGGAGCGGAAGGGGCTGTTGCCGTTCTCGGTGTGCAGGCCGACCTCGCCGAGGCCCGCGTCGACCTTCTGGGCGACCTCCGAGTAGAAGTCGCGGGCCGGGTCGAGGGTGGTGGAGGTGGAGGTGCGCTGCACCAGGTCGGTGAACGAGGCCATGTCGGTGCCGAAGCCGCGCAGGAGCAGGAAGCCCGCCTCGGCGAGGAGGTCGAGCAGTTCCTTGGGCTCGACGCCGGACAGGTCGCCCGGCTCGGCGGGCGTCACGAGCAGTCCGCCGCCGGTGCCGTACGCGGTGGTTCTCAGGGCCGTGCTCATGCGGTGATCTCCTCGGGTGCGGTACGGGTCAGCAGGTCGCGGACGGCTTCCCTGCGCGGGCGTCCGGTCACGGTGAAGCAGGTGGTGTACTCCGGGTCGTCCTCGGCCATGAGGCGTACGGAGGTGGCCCTTTCGATGGCGGAGAGGCGGCCCGCGCCGAACTCCCGGATCTGCCGGGCGGCCTCCGCGCGGTCCGTGCCCGCGTCGATCACGAAGAGGCCGAGCACCTCGTCCAGGCCGTCGGCGACGATGGCCGCCTCGCGCACGAATCCCAGTTCGCGGTAGCGGGCCTCGACCCACTCGGGCGACAGATTGCGGCCGGCGGCCGTGATGACCAGGCTCTTCTTGCGGCCGGTGATCCGGATGTAGCCGTCGTCGTCGATGGTGGCCAGGTCGCCGGTGTGCAGCCATCCCTGTGCGTCGACGACCACGCTGGAGGGGTCCTCCTGGGTGTATCCGGCGAACAACGACGTGCTGCGGATGAGCAGTTCACCGTCGTCCGCGAGCCGCGCCCGTACGTGGTCCAGTGCGCGGCCCACCGTGCCGAACCGGAACTGTCCGGGGAAGTTCCAGGCCACGACCGAGCTGTTCTCGCTCAGTCCGTACCCCTCGTACAAGGGGATCCCGAACGCCTCAAGACGCCTGAGGACGTCCAGCGAGACGGGCGCGCCGCCGCAGGCGATGAAGACGGGCCCCGTGTGGCCGAAGAGCCGGAGCCTGCGCCGGGACAGGTCCTCCGTGGGGTTCTGCTCGCACAGCGCGAGCAGCAGGCCCGCGACGGTGGGCGGCACGACCATGGCGGTGGGCTGGGCCTGGCGCAGCAGCGACAGCATCCGGGGGCCCGCGTCCGCCACGGTGCCGATCAGGGCGGTGCCCGGCGGCAGGAAGGTGACGCTGCCGCCGTTCAGGAAGGGCATGTAGAGCCCCGCGACCTGTTCGATGAGCAGGCTCAGCGGGACCACGGAGAGGTAGCGGGCGAAGACCTCGTCGTCCACCCGGCCGCCGAGCGAGGCGAGCAGCGCCTCGATCCCGTGCAGCCTGACGCGTACGCCCTTGGGCGCGGAGGTGGTGCCCGAGGTGTGCACCACCTTGACGACGGTGTCGGCGGCGGCTTCGGCTGCCGCGATCTCCTCGGCGAGCGGCGGGAGTTGAGCGGTCCCGGCGGCCTCGACGAGCCCCGGCAGGTCGACCCCGATGACCGGGCAGCCCTCGGGCAGGACCTGCGCCCGCGCGGCGGCGGCGCGCTCCAGCCACTGCTCGCCGCGCGCGTCGACCAGGCAGATGTCGGCGTCGGCGAGCAGCGAGGCGGCCTGTTCCGGGGTGAAGGCCGTGGGGACCGGGATCTCCACGGCCCGCGCGAACAGGGCGGCGAGGTCGGCGACCACCCACTGCGCGGAGTTCTCGGCGAGCAGGCCCACCCGTACGGGCCGGCCGAGCTCTTCCCCGCGCCTGCGCAGTTCGGCGGCGAACACGCGGGCGGCGCCGATGAGTTCGCGGTAGGTGTGGCGGGTTCCCGGTCCTCCGGTGGAGGACAGGATCTCGACCATGGCCGCGTCGCTCCCGGCGCGCGACAGGAGTCCGGCGGCGAGGGTCGTGGTGGGCGTCATGACGTCAGGCAGCACGGGTCAGCTCCGTTCGGTTCCGGGAGAGCAGGCGGATGTCGACGGAGTCGAGTGCGTAGCGTTCGACCCCCGTGACCAGTTGCTGGGAGTGGTCGGCGAGACGGCCCCAGCGCACCGCGGGCCGCTGGTCGTAGAAGGTTCCCCAGCGGGCCAGTTCCTCGGCGCCCAGGCGGGTGCCGTCGGCGTCGCACAGCCGGTGGGTGATGAGGCCGAGGCGCTTCGCGAGCGCCGCGGACCGGTTGGTCATCGTCATGACGGCGTACGACCGGCCCAGGCAGGCCTGGATCAGCGGCAGCGCGCGGTATATCTCGGCGCCCGCCATGTTCTTGAGCGAGGCGACGCTGCCGAGCTGGACGATCTGGTGCCGCCGCACCTCCTGCTCCGCCGCCTCGCACAGCGCGTCCTCGATCGTTCCGTCCAGGTAACGCTCCAGGAAGATCGGGCCGTTCTCCGGGAAGGAGATCCCGATGCAGGCCTCCACCTCCTCGGGGCCGCCGTCCTGTTGTCCTACGTACGCGATGAACTGATCCGGATTCGGGGCCACCTGGGCACCGAATCGCGTCCCGAACACCTTGCTGACCAGCGATGCGGATTCCAGCCAGACCGGAGTCCCCCGCCGGGCGATCACTATCTTCACGTTCCGTGTTCCTTTCGAGAATGGAGTTACTCGGCCGGTACGGCACCGAACTCGCGGAGAACCACGGCTAGTTCGCGCAGCAAAGCGCTTTCCTGGGAGCGGACGAAGAAGTGTCCGCCCGGCATCGTGCACAGCTCGGCCCCCCGGCTTCCGTGCTCCGACCACGCGGCCATCTTGTGGACCGGCACCAACCGGTCCTGGTCCCCCACGAACAGGCGCAGAGGCACCCGCAGCGGTTCGATCTCGCCTGCCTTCACCACCCCTGAGCAGAGCTTGAGATCGTCGCGGACCAGCGGCATGAACCGCTGCCTGAATCTGCGCCGCACCGCCAGCTCCGGGGGTATCCCGCCCAGTTCGGCCAGGCTCGTGGCCAGTTCCTCGTCGTCCGCCGCCGGGTCCAGGATCCGGTTGGGCGGTATGTGGGGTGCTCGGTGGGAGCTGAGGATGAGCGCCCGCGGCAAGGCAGCACCCCGTCGCTGCCTGCGCAGGGTCAGCGCGTGGGCGATGAACGCCCCCATGCTGTGCCCGTAGAGCAGATGGGGACGCGAGAACGCGTCGTCCAGCTGCTCGTCCATCTCCTCCACCAGTGCGTCCAGATCGGTGAACCGCGTTTCGTGGGCGCGCTCTTCACGCCCCGGCGGCTGCACCGGACGCACCCGCACCCCGGCCCCGTGGACATCGAGCTCCCGTTGCCACCGCGTATAGGCGGACGCGCCTCCGCCCGCACAGGGCAGGCAGAACAGGCTCGGCCCCGCGGCGGCGGTGCGTGCCGACTGCGGCAGATACGGCGTCTCGGTGACCCTCATGGAGACCGACGATTCCATTGCGACCGGGGCTGGAAACAGTGGGTGCGTACCGGCGTCCGGCGTGGGTTTCTCTGCGTCGGGGTGTGACCACGTCACATCCGCGGGGAAACCACGGGGCCGGAAGCGAATATTCCAGAACAGCCCCTGCCATTCGACGGAGCAAAGGTGAATGGAAGTTTCCGATTATCCCGGCGGGGCCGCGGTGATCACGGAGTGAAATATGAAGGGGAAGGACGGGAAAGTATCACCCCTCACTGATGAGCCCTTCACTTTCTGCGGACGCTTCCCCGTATGAGGATCCTGGCAACGGAGAACACCTCCCGATACCTCTCACGACCGAAAAGGAACGTACTCATGATCGAGATCATTGCCGGCGCACTCACGCTTCCCGCGACCGCGGACACCCACACCGCGCCGCGCCAGGGAATCGTCGTGGACCACCTCGACACGAGCGGCGACGACGCGGTCGCCCTGTTCACCTTCTGCACCCTCCTGTCCGGCGCCGGCACGGTCAACGAGCTCGCCCACGCATGACGCTCATGGGGGAAGAAGCCGCGCTCACGGGGGAAGAGAGCGCGGTCATGGGGGAAGAGCACGCGAAGAACACCGGGAAGCCGGAGAACGCAGAAGGCAACGCAGAAGGCAACGCAGAAGGCAACGCAGAAGGCACAGAGAACGCGTTCGTCGAGTTCAAGAGCCACCTGCGCTGCGCCGTGGTCCCCGGCGAAGCCGCCTATCTGGTGTCGCACTCGGGGATCACGGCACTTCGCGGGGCGCAGGCCGAGGCGCTGGCCCCGCTGCTCGACGGGACCCGCACGGCCGCGGCCGTCGCCCGTGCCGCCGCCTCGTCCCTGACCTCGCAGGAGGTCGACGACGCGCTGCGGGTCCTCACCGACGCCGGGCTGCTGCGCCTCCAGCGGCGGCCGGGCCGGAGCCCCGCCGACCGCGCGTCCGAGGCGTACTGGGACCTCGCGGGCCTCGACGGTGCCCGCGCCACCGAGGAGGCGGCACGGGCGGCCGTGCGGATCGTGGCACCCGCGGGGCTCGCCGACGAGGTGCGCGTCCGCGAGGCCTGTGCGGCGGCGGGCCTGCGGATCACGGACTCGGCGCGGGAGGCCTGCCTCAGCATCGTCCTGTGCGACGACTACCTCTGGCCCGGCCTGCGGGACGTGGATGCCGAGCACCGGGCGACCGGGCGGCCCTGGCTCCTCGTACGCCTCGGCGGTCCCGAGCCCTGGTTCGGGCCGGTGTTCCGCCCCGGCGACGGGCCCTGCTGGTCCTGTCTGGCGACCCGGCTGCGCGGCCACCGCACCACCGAACTGCCCCTGCAGCGTGCGCTGCGCCTCGACCACCCGGTGGCCAGGCCCGAGGCCCAGCTGCCGACCGGGCGGGCGCTCGCCGTGCACGCCGCGGTGCTCGAAGCGGTCAAGTGGGCGAGCGGGCTGCGCAGTGCCGAGCAGAGCGCCGTACGCACCCTCGACACCCTCACGCTGCAGACCGCGACCCACCCGGTGTCCCGCCTCCCGCAGTGCGCGGCCTGCGGCGACCCCGCGCTGATGAGCGAGCGCGGCTGGCGGACCACGGCGCCGCGCAGCCGCCCCAAGGCGGCGGACGGCACGGGCGGCGGGCACCGCGCGCTCGGCACCGCACGGATGCTGGAGCGCTACGGCCACCTCGTCGGCCCGGTCACGGGCGTGGTCAAGGAGATCCGCCGGGCACCCGGCGCGCCCGCCTTCACCCAGGCCTATGTGTCGGGCCAGAACCTCGCGATGGAGGCGAGCACCCTCTCCGGTCTGCGGGCCGGCCTGCGTTCGCTCAGCGGCGGCAAGGGCCTGACCGCCGAGGAGGCGAAGGTCAGCGCCCTGGGCGAGGCGATCGAGCGGTACAGCGGGACCCGGCGCGGCGACGAGGCGGTGGTGCGCGACACCTTCCGCGGTCTGGGCGACGCGGCGCTGCACCCCAACTCCTGTCAGCTGTACGACGAGCGGCAGTTCCGCGACCGGGCCCGCTGGAACGCGGCCCGCTCGCCCTTCACCCACGTACCGGAGCGCTTCGACGAGCACCGCCCCACCGACTGGACCCCTCTGTGGTCCCTGGCCACGGGCACGCACCGGCTGCTTCCGACCAGCATGCTGTACTTCCCCGCCGACGCGGTCTCGTCGCACGAGCCGCTCGCCGACTCCAACGGCAACGCGGCGGGCAGCAGCTTCGAGGACGCCGTGCTCCAGGGCTTCCTGGAGCTGGTCGAACGCGACGCGGTCGCCCTGTGGTGGTACAACCGCACCCGTCAGCCGGGCATCGACCTGCACGCCTTCGCCGAGCCGTACATCGGCCAGTTGCTGGACGGCTACGGCACGTTGCACCGCGAGGTCTGGGCGCTCGACCTCACGTCCGACCTCGGGATCCCCGTCGTCGCGGCCCTCTCCCGGCGCACCGACAAGCCATCCCAGGACATCGTCTTCGGCTTCGGCGCCCACCTCGATCCGCGCATCGCGCTGCGCCGGGCGCTGACGGAGATGGGTCAGCTCCTGCCCGCCGTGGCCGGGGCCCGTCCCGACGGATCGGGCTACCGCGTCGACCAGCCGGAAGCGATGAACTGGTGGCTGCGCGAGTCGACGGCCACCCAGCCCTACCTGGTCCCGGCGCCGGACACGCCCGCCCGAACGCCCCACTCCTGGGAGTACACCCCCAGAGGCGATCTGCGGGACGACCTCACGGCGGCCACCGCTCTGCTCGGGGCGCACGGCATGGATCTGCTCGTACTCGACCAGACCCGCCCCGACATAGGGCTTCCCGTGGTCAAGGTCGTCGTCCCCGGGCTCCGGCACTTCTGGGCGAGATACGCGCCCGGACGGCTCTACGACGTTCCCGTCGCGCTGGGGCGGGTCACGCGTCCGACTCCGTACGGCGAACTCAACCCGATCCCCTTGTTCGTCTGAGAGCCGTTCATCCGGCGGGAGAAAGAATTGCGGGAGAGCGACAACGCAAAGCACAGGTCGCTCCCCGCCAGTTGATGTGAAAGCACGGTTTTTCCCGGAAGGGACTGATGCGCGGACATCCCACGTAAGGTCTGCTGGACGAGCGTTGTGGCCGAATACCACGGGCCCAGGGTTCGAGAGCGCCCGTGAGGACTCGCTCTCGTGCGCTCTCCTGGCAGAAGAGGAGCACTTCGAGGATGCACAGCGGCACCAAGGACACGTCCGACGTGACTGGTTCCCGGTGGAGCCCACGGCCCGCACCCCGGCTGGCGCACGTCATCCTGCTGGCGGCGCTCACCTGTTATCTCGGCATCACCGCGATCAACCTGCTGAGCCAGCAGCCTTCCACGCCCGAACTCGTCACCGGACTCGCCACGCTCGTCGCCGTATTCGCCCTGCAACTCGTGCACTCCAGGCCCGGAGCCGACCGCGCGTCGCCCTGGTCGAAGGCGGCGACGCTCGGCGCCCAGGCCCTGCTGACGTTTCTGCCCCTGTTCTTCTTCGGCATCCTGTGGGGGGCGATGGCGGGCTTCCTCGGCGGGTCGCTGCTGCTCCTGCTGTCGCCCCGGGTGGCCTGGCCGCTCTACGGGGTGACCGGTCTGAGTCTGCTGGTCCCGGGGTCGCTCGACGGGATGTCGGTGATCGACCTCGTCTACATGTGCCAGAGCACCCTGCTCACCGGCCTGGTGGTCTACGGCCTGTCCCGTCTCTCGTCCCTCGTCGACGAGGTGTACGCCGCACGCGCCGAGATAGCCAGGATGGCGGTCGCCGGTGAACGCCTGCGCCTGGCAAGGGACTTGCACGATCTCCTCGGCTACAGCATCTCCGCGATCGTACTCAAGAGCGAGCTCCTCCAGCGGCTGATCCGGGCCCAGCACCCGCGCGCCGACCAGGAGGTGGAGGAGGTGCTCGCCATCTCCCGGCAGGCGCTCGGCGACGTCCGCAGGGTGGCCCGCAGCTACCGCGACATGTCGCTGGTCTCCGAGGTGTCCTCCGCCCAGTCGGTGCTCGACGCCGCCGAGGTCGAGGTCGAGGTCGTCCTCGACCCCTCCATCGAGGAGATCAGCGCCCCGGCGGGCACGGCGCTCGCCACGGTCCTGCGCGAGGGCGTCACCAATCTGCTGCGCCACAGCAAGGCGTCACGCTGCGGCATCACCGCGGTGGTCGACGACGGGACGGCGCGGCTCACCATCATCAACGACGGCGTAATGGACGACTATCAGGACTCTTCCCCGGACAGCGGAAACGGCCTGGGCAACCTGGAACAGCGGCTCACCGAGATCGGCGGCCGGCTGATCTCCGAGCGCGCGCAGGAGATGCCGCCGGCCTGTGGAGGATCGTTCCACCTCGTCGCCGAGGTGCCCGCGCAGGCCGTCGCGCGAAACAGCTCGGAACAACCACAGAAAACCGGGCGAACAAATCCGAATGGCGCATTCCAGTCGGCTGATATCATGTGACCGCGAGCACAACGGGGGTTCGCGATACGGGTAATCATGGGGGGCTATCGATGATCCGTGTAATGCTCGCTGAGGATATGCAGATGCTGCGAGGCGCATTGGTCGCCTTGTTGAATCTCGAACATGACCTGGATGTCGTGGCGAGCGTGGAACGCGGCGACGAGATTCTCTCCACGGCCCGGGAGTTCCAGCCGGACGTCGCCATCATCGACATCGATCTTCCCGGCCTCGACGGACTGAGCGCGGCGGAGCAACTGCACGAACGCCTGCCTCAGTGCCGCACCTTGATCCTCACCAGCCTCGGCCGCCCAGGCACTCTGCGCAGGGCGATGTCCGCCAAGGTCTCCGGATATCTGCTCAAGGACGCACCGCCGCAGGAACTCTCCCAGGCGGTACGGAAAGTGGCGGCGGGCCAGCGGGTCATCGACTCCGAGCTGGCGCTCGCCGCGTGGGGCAGCGCGGACAGTCCGCTCACCTCCCGCGAGACCGAGGTGCTGCGCCTGGCGTCACAGGGGTCGGACGCCGGTGAGATAGCGAAGCGGCTGCGGCTGTCCGTGGGGACCGTACGGAACTATCTGACCACCGTGGTGACCAAGCTGAACGCACGCAACAGGGTGGACGCGATCCGCATCGCCAACGACTCGGGCTGGCTCTGAGGCTCCGGTCACCCCTGGTGCTGGTGCTGGTCCTAGTGCTGGTGCTGGGGCTGGGGCTGGGGCTGCTCACGGCCGTACTTGGGCCGCGATGCCCGACGCGGCGAGGTAGCAGAGGATGCCCTCCGTCACGTCGGCGGGCAGCGGCAGGACGGCGGCGATAGCCCGCAGCGTCGCGGGGCGGGCCAGGGCGAGGGCGAAGACCATCATGGCCTCCTGCCGGTGGATGACCAGACGGTGCGAGGCCGTACGGGACTCGAAGGTGGCCGAGAGCGGGTCGAACGCGAAGGAGAGGCCGAGGAACAGCCGGATGGGCCGGGCCTGTTCCAGCGGCACGACGGCCAGGGCGGCGACGCCTGTGCCGCCTGAACCGCCTGTGCCACCCCCGCCGCCCCCGCCGCCCCCGCCGCCCGCGTCGGCCAGGGGCGCGATGGAGAGCAGCGGTCCGCTCATGCCGTCGACCCCGAGGGTGCGGACCAGGAGATGCGGGAAGCGCCCGAACACGGGCTGCATCATGACGTAGACCTTCGTGTCCCGGGCCCGGCCCTCGTGCCCGCTCCCGTACCCGCTCTCGTGCCCGCTCTCGTACCCGTTCTCGTCGTCCGGGAGCGCGTTGCCGAGCAGTACCGGACCCAGCTGCATGCGCCGGAGCACTTCGAGGACCGTGGGCTCCAGGCTCGGCATGTGGGCGGCGCCGTGGTCCCAGGTGAGCATCAGGGACCCCGTGCGCGCGTCGGACTCGACCACCACGTCCTCGCGCAGCGACCAGAGATGCCGCAGCCGCCCGCCGGGCAGCTCCAGCAGGTCGATCGTGGCCTCCATGCGCGCTCTCCTCGCAGTATTCGAGAGGTTCCACTCTGGAGGCGTCCGGTGGGATCCCGACAGTCATGAACTCATGCCGGGGTCGTGATCCCTTCACGGTCCTGCCGGACGATATTCCGGTGACTGAGACGACCCCGGCTGCCTACACTCGCAACGACGCGGGCCGCGACAAGAGGGCGGTACGCGCGCTTCGAGCGATCGATCCGTCAAGTGAGGGGGCCGGGCCATGCGTTACCGCACAGCTGCCTGCGGCCCCCGTGCCCGGTACGACGTGATCCTGGTGTCTTCGCCGCTGCGGTGCCGGCTGCGCGGCCGTCACTGAGAATCCGCGGCGAGCACGTGACCTGATCCTGAGGTCATTCCTGAGGTCATTCCTGAGGTCATTCCTGAGGTCTTTCCTGGCGTTCTTACGTCTTCACGCCTTCACGCCTTCACGTCCTCTCGCCCGGACATCGCGCCGCCCCGCCCCAACACCACGAAAGGCCCCGGGCCATGCGCACCAACTCCGCCCTCCCGTCCGCCCGTTCATCCGCCGACGTACGGAACCTGGGCATCCTCGCCCACGTCGACGCGGGCAAGACCACCGTCACCGAACGGATCCTGTTCCTGACCGGCGCCACCCACAAGAGAGGTGAGGTCCATGACGGCACGACCGTCACCGACTTCGACGCACAGGAACGCGACCGCGGGATCACCATCTTCGCCGCGGCGGTCAGCTGCGCGTGGGACGGTCACCGGATCAACCTGATCGACACCCCAGGTCACGTCGACTTCGCCGATGAGGTCGAGCGTTCGCTGCGGGTGCTCGACGGGGCGGTCGCGGTGTTCGACGCCGTCGCGGGCGTCGAGCCGCAGAGCGAGTCGGTGTGGCGGCAGGCCGATCGGTACGGCGTGCCACGGATCGCGTTCGTCAACAAGCTGGACCGCGCGGGCGCCGATCTCGACACGGCGGTCACGTCGATCAGGGAGCGGCTCCACACGGTTCCGCTGGTGGTGCAGCTCCCCATCGGGCAGGAGGAGGCGTTCACCGGAGTGGTGGATCTGCTGGGGATGCGCGCGCTGGTCTGGCACGCGGGCCGTGCCACGCACGACGTCCCTCACGACGTCACGCACGAAGTCACGTACGAAGTGGTCCCGGTCCCCGAGGCTCTGCGCGAGGAGGCGCACCGGCGAAGGCGGCTGCTCGACGAGACGGTGGCGGAGCTGCATCCGGCGGCGATGGAGGAGTACTGCACGGCGTCGGCGCTCTCCACCCCGACACTGGCGGCGGCGCTGCGCGACCTCACCCTCAGCGGTGAGGGCGTGGTGGTGCTGTGCGGTTCCGCGTACCGCAACCGCGGGATCGAGCCGCTGCTCGAAGCCGTCGTGTCCTACCTGCCCTCGCCGCTGGACGTCCCCGCGGTCCGCGGGACCCATGGCGACAGCGTGCAGGAGCGGGCCGCCGACGCCGGGGCGCCGTTCGCCGGACTCGCGTTCAAGGTGAACGCGACGGCGACCGGGCGGCTGACGTATCTGCGCGTGTACTCGGGAACGATCACGAAGGGAGAGACGGTGATGGACGCGGGCACGGGGCGCACCGAGCGGATCGGCCGGATCCTGCGCGTGCAGGCCGACCGCCATGCGGAGCTCGACCGCGCTTCGGCGGGGGACATCGTGGCCGTGGTGGGCCTGAAGTCGGCCCGCGCCGGCACCACGCTGTGCTCGCCGTCGGCGCCCCTGGTCCTCGAACCGCCCTCGGTGGCGGCGTCGGTGGTGTCGGTGGCGGTGGAGGCGCGCAGGACCGTGGACACCGGCCGTCTTTCGTCGGCGCTCGCCCGCCTGGTCGAGGAGGATCCCTCGCTGGCGGTGCGGGTCGACCGCGAGACCGGTCAGACGGTGCTTTCCGGCATGGGCGAGCTGCATCTGGAGGTGGCGGTGGAGAAGATCCGCCGGGCGCACGGCATCGAGGTCGGCGTGGGCCGCCCGCAGGTGTCGTACCGCGAGACGGTCGTCTGCGGCGTCTCGGGTCTGGTGTACCGGCACGTCAAACAGGACGGTGGCGCGGGCCAGTTCGCGCATGTGGTGCTCGACGTCGAACGGCTCGAGGCAGCGTCGGACCCGGCGCACGCCTTCGCCTTCGGCTCGACGGTCACCGGGGGCCGGGTGCCGCAGGAGTACGTCCGCGCGGTGGAGGCCGGTTGCCGGGATGCTCTCGCCGAGGGCCCCCTCGGCGGCCATCCGGTGACGGGCCTGCGGGTCACGCTGACGGACGGAGCGACGCATCCGAAGGACTCCTCGGAGATGGCGTTCCGGACGGCGGGCAGATTCGCGCTGCGCGAGGCCCTGCGGGCAGCGGTGCTCGAACTCCTGGAACCGGTGGTCGAGTTGACGGCAACGGTGCCGGACGACGCGGTCGGCGGAGTACTCGGCGACCTGGCCGCACGCCGCGGCCGAGTCACGAACTCGACCACACGCTCCGGCACGGCGGCCATCACGGCAACGGTGCCACTGGCCGAACTGTTCGGCTACGCAACCCGCTTGCGCAGCCGCACCCAAGGCCGCGGCACATTCACGACCCGCCCACTGGGGTACGCCTCGGTGCCGAGTGGCGTTTCGGCCGGGGTGCTGGGCCGGTAGAGGGGGGGGAGGGGGCCACGCCTGGCAGGACGCGGCCCCCTCCCGTCCTGCGGCCCGCGCAGGGCTCCGGCCCCGCGGGGTGGGATCACCTGCGCCGCTCCACCCCATCGGCTGGCCCAGAGGTCGGCTCAGGAGCGGCGTCCAGCAGCCATCGCACCACGTCGGCCGCGCCGTACGCCGTGCCGTTCGGGCTCAGGTCGGTCAAGAAGTCGAGGTCCTGGCCCAGCGTCGCGATGAGGGGTTCGGTGCCTTCGTGTGGGCGGCGTTGGCCGAGGCCGACCGTGGCGAGCAAGCCGTTGCACAGGCACAGCCGTCCCTCGGTGGCCGCCGGGTCGCCGCCCTTGCGCCGGTAGGCCGCCTCGGGTTCGGCCGGGCAGCGGTAGCCGATGGTTCCCTTGGGGGTGCGGTAGGGCGTACGCAGGTATCCGAGGTCGCAGACACGGCGGCGGCCCGCGACGACCTCGGGGTCGGAGAGGGTGCCCGGCACCTTCGCCACCTTGAAGGGGAAGCCCGTCGGGGACGCCGAGGGGTCGTTGCGCACCCGGAGGGTCCCTGCGTGGGCCCGCTCCATCAGCTGCCCGCGCAGTTCCGGATCGAGCCCGGAGTCCTCACTGAGCGCGAACGCGCTGCCGACCTGCACCCCGCGGGCCCCTGCCGCGCGCGCCGCCGCGAGCCGGTCGGGGTGGGCGGTGCCGCCCGCCAGCCAGTAGGGGATGCCGAGCGCGGTCATCCTGGCCAGGTCGGGGTGGTCGCGGGGGCCGTACACCGGATCGCCGTCCGGGTCGAGCCGCAGACTGCCGCGCGGCGGCGCGCTGTGACCGCCCGCGCCGTGGGTCTCGATGACGACGCCGTCGGGCCGGGTGAGCTCGTCCCTGGCGAGATACGAGGCGAGCACCGGCAGCGAGACGATGGCCAGCACGTCGGGCCGCCGCAGCCCCGACGCCAGTGAGTCGATGGTGTTCGGAGCAACGTCTGGGGCGGTGCGGCGCGTTGAGGTGCGTACGGCATCCATCCCCTCGATCTGGACGTCCTGCACCCGGCGCCTCCCCTCCCCCGCCCCGGAGCCGCCCGACCCACAGGCGCAGTCCCCGCCACCCGCACCCGAGCACCCTTCCTCCACGGGCACCTCGCCCCCGCTCAACGCCGCTCTCGGGTCGAAGCGGTGAGCGTACGTCTCGTCATCGCCCTCCACCGTGACGGCCACCGTCACCGGCTCCACCCGGGCCAGCCGCGTGGCCAGTTCCGGGACGTGGCCGGGGACTCCGGCGCCGACGAGGACACAGTCGACGCCCGCGAGTATCGCCCCGAACATGGCGGGCGCCAGGGCCAGTTCGACTTTGCCGAGGTAGTTGACACCTACGCGGCCCTCGCACCCCGGCGCCCCCTCCCGCCCCTCCTTGGCCAGCCACACCTCGACGAAATTACCGAGCATGGTCAGGATCTCGGCGGGCCTGCCCCGCTCGGCCCGCAGCATCGGCACCGTACGAAAGCGTTCCCGCTCGCCGACGCCTCCCTCGACGTAGAACCGGTCGACGGCCACGGACGCCAACTCCGGTACGGGGAAAGCGGCGAGAGCGCGCCGCACGTCGCCGCCCGGGTCGCCGAGCTGGAGGCGGCGCGCGAGGACCGCGTCGAGCGCCGTGCCGGAGACGACGCCGAGCTGTCCCGTGAGGGAGACGGCGCGGGCCAGCCGCCAGTCGGAGACGCCGACGCCCATGCCGCCCTGGATGATCGAGGGCAGCGCCCTGCCCCTCGTGGTCTTCGGCATAGCGCTCAACCTCATCGCTGGAGCTCCGAAACCTACGGAACCGTAGGTTTCGCCCGAAGCCCAGTCTGGGCCACTGCGACCTGCCAGAACCCCGCCGAAGGACCCGCACTCCCGGGCCCTTCGACCCCTCCCCTGCTCAGAACGCGACGAGCAGCGACGCGAGCAGGACCGCCGACAGGCCCACCTCGATCAGCCCGACGGTACGGATCCGCAGACCACGCCCCGGCAGCAGCGCGGCCCGCAGCAGGCACAGGGCGAACAGCACCGCCAGCAGCGGGGAGAGCAGCGTCGCGCAGATCAGGGCCGCACAGTGGCAGCCGACGGAGAGGGCCAGGAAGCGGCGGTTGCGGCGCTCGCGGATCATGGACTTCACGTACAGGACCGTGCCGCCGAAGTAGAGCAGGCAGGCGGCGAACGCGGGCACACCCTCGCCGAGCGCCCCGCCCCCGAGCCGCAGCGCGACCAGCAGCATGGCGCACGCGGGCACGACCGCGACCAGCCCGTTGACGAGCGCCCTCTCCCGGTTGCGCAGGGCGTAGAGGGTGTTCACCGCGAAGAACGGCAGCGCCACGCCGAGCGCCACCGCCAGCCAGGGCCGCACCGCGAGAAGCGGCACGCCGAGCAGGATGAGCGCGGTGGCGAAGGTGAGGAACGGGCGGAGGTGGCGCTCGGCGGCGCGCGGATTGCGGGAGCAGCGACGCAGCCTGAGGTGCTGCTGGAGGTGGAAGGCCGAGGCGTAGGCCAGCAGCCAGCACGCGAACAGCAGCAGGTGCGGCCACCCCGGATCGCCCAGGAAGGTGCCCGCCACGAACGGCACGGCGAGCATGGCCCAGGCGCCGTGCTGGTCGGGTATCCACTTGGAGCGCTGCATGAGAGACGGACCTTCCGGGCGACGGGCCTACCGGGCGACGGACCTCCCGGGCGACGGGCCTACCTGGAGACGGGCCTACCGGGAGAAGGACGCCCAAAGAGCCGCCGGCCCACGGGCCAAAAGCCCCCTCCCGACCGCTATTTGGCCCGGAGTTCCACCATGTCACGCACGCGGACCCCGAATTGCGGAATTAGGTCACTGCCCGGTGGGACTTAAGTCCCCGGGTTCTGCCCGATCAGCAGGCATAAGCTCTGAACAGGCCACCGAATTTCCCGGCGAGTTGTCGGCAAGTCGCGGCCGGAGTCTTTCCCATTTCGGAGGGTCACGTTGCGGCAGAATCAGCGCGGAGCCGCGGAGACGCTGCTCAAGGCCGGGCGGTATTTCAGCCGCGCCGACGTATCCGACGACCTGCGGACGGTGCACCGCACCGGCGGGCGCGACGGTGAGTCCTTCTACCGGGACCGCTGGAGCCACGACAAGGTCGTGCACTCCACCCACGGCGTGAACTGCACCGGCTCCTGCCGCTGGAAGGTCTTCGTCAAGGACGGCATCATCACCTGGGAGACCCAGGCCACCGACTACCCCTCCGTGGGCCCCGACCGCCCCGAGTACGAGCCGCGCGGCTGCCCCCGCGGCGCCTCCTTCTCCTGGTACAGCTACTCGCCGACCCGGGTGCGCCACCCCTACGTACGCGGCACGCTCCTCACGATGTACCGGGAGGCGAAGAAGCGCCTGAAGGATCCCGTCCTGGCCTGGGCCGAAATCCAGCGCGACCCGGTGCGCCGGCGCTCCTACCAGCAGGCACGCGGCAAGGGCGGCCTCGTCCGGGCCACCTGGGAGGAGGCGGTGGAGATCGCCGCCGCCGCGCACGTGCACACCATCAAGGAGCACGGCCCCGACCGCGTCGCGGGCTTCTCCCCCATCCCCGCCATGTCGATGGCCTCGCACGCGGCGGGGGCCCGCTTCCACTCCCTCATCGGCGCCCCGATGCTCTCCTTCTACGACTGGTACGCGGACCTGCCGGTCGCCTCGCCACAGGTCTTCGGCGACCAGACCGACGTACCGGAGTCGGGCGACTGGTGGGACGCCGCGTATCTGATGATGTGGGGCTCCAATGTGCCGGTGACGCGCACGCCGGACGCGCACTGGATGGCCGAGGCGCGCTACCGCGGCCAGAAGGTCGTCACCGTCTCCCCCGATTTCGCGGACAACACCAAATTCGCCGACGAATGGATACATCCGCACCCCGGAACGGACGGCGCGCTCGCCCTCGCGATGGGCCACGTCATCCTCAAGGAATTCTTCGTCGACCGGCAGACGGACTTCTTCACCGATTACGTACGCCAATACACCGACCTGCCGTTCCTGGTCACCCTGCGCGAAACCGATCAGGGGCTCGTCCCGCACAAGTTCCTGAACGCGTCGGACCTGGGTGAGTCCACCGAGAACGCCCGCTGGAAAACCGTCCTCGTCGACGACACGACCGGCGAGCCCGTCGTACCGAACGGCACCCTCGGCCACCGCTGGGGCAGCAACGAGACCCCCGAGTGGAACCTCGACCTCGGCGAGACCGTCCCCCGCCTCACGCTGCACGGCGAGACTCCGCGGGGAGAAGCCGGAGCGCACACCGCCGAGATCGTGCTCCCCCGCTTCGAGGAGGACACGGACACCACCATGCGGCGCGGCGTGCCGGTCCGGCGGATCGGCGAGCACCTCGTCACCACCGTCTTCGACCTGATGCTCGCGCAGTACGGCGTCGCCCGCGACGGTCTGCCCGGCCAGTGGCCCACCTCCTACGACGACGCCTCGCAGCCCGGCACCCCGGCCTGGCAGGAGACCCTCACCTCCGTACCGGCCGCCCAAGCGGCGCGCGTGGCGCGGGAGTTCGGGCAGACGGCCGAGCAGTCCAAGGGCCGCTGCATGATCCTTATGGGGGCAGGGACCAACCACTGGTTCCACTCCGAGACCATCTACCGCGCCTTCCTGGCCCTGCTCACCCTCACCGGCTGCCAGGGCCGCAACGGCGGCGGCTGGGGGCACTACGTCGGCCAGGAGAAGTGCCGCCCGGTCACCGGCTGGGCCACCCTGGCGAGCGGCGCCGACTGGGCCAGGCCGCCCCGCCACATGATCGGCGCGGGCTGGTTCTATCTGCACACCGACCAGTGGCGCTACGACACCCTGCCCGCCGAGTCCCTCGCGTCCCCGCTGGCCGAAGGGCACTTCGAGGGCATGAGCGGCGCCGACTGCCTGGCCGCGTCCGCCCGCATGGGCTGGATGCCCTCCTACCCCACCTTTGACCGCAACCCCCTCGACCTGGGCGACGCCGAAGACCCCGTCCAGCACACCGTCGACGAACTGAAGGCGGGGCGGCTGAAGTTCGCGGGCGAGGATCCGGACGCGCCCGGCAACTGGCCTCGCGTCCTCACCGTATGGCGGGCCAATCTCCTCGGATCGAGCTCCAAGGGCAACGAGTACTTCCTCAAGCATCTGCTCGGCACCCACTCCAATCTCCCCGACAACGGGCCGCGTTGCGCGCCGCGCGACATCACCTGGCGCCAGAAGGACGTCGAGGGCAAGCTCGACCTTCTCCTCGCCATGGACTTCCGCATGACGTCCACGACGCTGCTCGCCGACGTCGTGTTCCCTGCGGCCACCTGGTACGAGAAGCACGACCTGTCCTCCACGGACATGCACCCCTTCCTGCACGCCTTCACCCCGGCCGTCGACCCGCCCTGGCAGGCCCGCTCCGACTTCGACGCCTTCCACACCCTCGCCCGCAGGTTCAGCGAGCTGGCAGCCGAGCACCTCGGCGTACGCAAGGACGTGGTGGCGACCGCGCTCCAACACGACACTCCCGGCGGGGAGATGGCGCAGCCCGGCGGGGTCGCGCTCGACTGGTCGAAGGGCGAGTGCGAGCCGGTACCGGGGCGCACCATGTACAACCTGGCGGTCGTGGAGCGCGACTACGGCGCCGTCGGCGAGAAGTTCGCCGCGCTCGGCCCGCTGATCGACACCCTCGGCGTCACCACCAAGGCGATCACCTTCGACGTGGGCGAGGAGGTCGGCTACCTCGGCGAGAAGAACGGCACGGTCCGGGGTGGGGTGGCCGAAGGGCGGCCCCGCATCGACACCGCCCAGCGCGCCTGCGAGGCGATCCTCTCGCTCTCCGGGACCTCCAACGGCCGCCTGGCCAAGCAGGGCTTCGAGACCCTGGAGAAGAAGGTCGGCACGGAGATGGCCCATCTGGCGGCGGAGGCCGAGGGCAAGCGCGTCACCTTCGCCGACACCCAGGCCCGCCCCGTCCCGGTCATCACCTCGCCCGAGTGGTCGGGCAGCGAGTCCGGCGGCCGTCGCTACACCGCGTTCACCATCAACACCGAGCACCTCAAGCCCTGGCACACCCTCACGGGACGCCAGCACTTCTTCCTCGACCACGACTGGATCCACGAGGTCGGCGAGGCGCTGCCCGTCTACAAACCACCGCTCAACATGCACCGCCTCTACGGAGAACCGCAGTTGGGCCAGGTCGACGAGAAGACGGTCGCCGTGCGCTACCTCACCCCGCACAACAAGTGGGCCGTGCACTCCATGTACCAGGACAACCTGTACATGATGACGCTCGGCCGGGGCGGCCAGACGATCTGGATGTCCCCGCAGGACGCCGACGCGATCGGCGTCGCGGACAACGACTGGATCGAGGCGGTCAACCGCAACGGCGTCGTCACGGCCCGCGCGATCGTCTCCCACAAGATGCCGCCCGGCACGGTCTACATGAACCACGCCCAAGAGCGCACGGTCGGCGTCCCGCGCACCGAGAAGACCGGCAAGCGCGGCGGCATCCACAACTCGCTCACCCGCGTGATGCTCAAGCCCACCCATCTCATCGGCGGCTACGCCCAGTTGACCTGGGCGTTCAACTACCTCGGCCCGACCGGCAACCAGCGCGACGAGGTCACCGTCGTACGCCGCCGCGCCCAGGAGGTGCAGTACTGATGGCCCGCGACACAGCCGCACCCCGCCGCGTCATGGCGCAGATCGCCATGGTGATGAACCTCGACAAGTGCATCGGCTGCCACACCTGCTCGGTCACGTGCAAGCAGACGTGGACCAACCGGCAGGGCACCGAGTACGTCTGGTTCAACAACGTCGAGACCCTCCCCGGCCAGGGCTATCCCCGCCGCTGGGAGGACCAGGAGAAGTGGAAGGGCGGCTGGGAACGCACCCGCTCCGGCAAGCTGCGGCTGCGCTCCGGCTCGCGCGCCAAGCGCCTGGGCAGCATCTTCGCCAACCCGGACCTGCCGGGGCTCGACGACTATTACCAGCCGTGGAGTTACGAGTACAAGAACCTCACCGAGGCCCCGGCGGGCGACGACCTGCCCACCGCCCGGCCCGTCTCGCAGGTCACCGGCGCCCCCATGGAGAAGATCGAATGGGGTCCGAACTGGGACGACAACCTGGGCGGTGCCCCCGAGCACGGTCCGCGCGACCCGATCGTGGAGAAGATCCGCGACGAGGTGGGCGAGAAGATCCGCTTCGAGTTCGAGCAGTCCTTCATGTTCTACCTGCCGCGCATCTGCGAGCACTGCCTCAACCCCGCGTGCGTCTCCGCGTGCCCGTCCGGCGCGATGTACAAGCGGTCCGAGGACGGCATCGTCCTGGTCGACCAGGACACCTGCCGGGGCTGGCGGATGTGCGTGAGCGGCTGCCCGTACAAGAAGGTGTACTTCAACCACGCCACCGGCAAGGCCGAGAAGTGCACGTTCTGCTTCCCGCGCGTCGAGGTCGGCATGCCCACGGTGTGCTCGGAGACCTGCGTGGGCCGGATGCGCTATCTGGGCGTGATGCTGTACGACGCCGACAAGGTCGCCGAAGCGGCGGCCGTCGAGGACGAACACGACCTGTATCCAAGCCAGTTGGATTGCTTCCTCGACCCGCACGACCCCGCCGTGCAGGCCGCCGCACGCGCGTCCGGCATCTCCGACGAGTGGCTCGCGGCGGCCCGCCGCTCCCCCGTGTACGACCTCATCGCCACCTACCAGGTCGCGCTGCCGCTGCACCCGGAGTACCGCACGATGCCGATGGTCTGGTACGTGCCGCCGCTCTCCCCCGTCGTCGAGGCCGTCGCCGCCTCCGGGCACGACGGGGAGGACGCGGGCAACCTCTTCGGGGCGATCGACTCGATGCGCATCCCCGTCGAGTACCTCGCGCAGATCCTCACCGCCGGGGACACGGACGTCGTGGACGCCGTACTGCACCGGATGGCCGCCATGCGCGCGTACATGCGGCGGATCAACCTCGGCGTCGAGCCCGACGAGAGCATCGCGCGGGCCGTCGGCCTGACGGGCGTGGAGATGCGGGACATGTTCCGGCTGCTCGCCGTCGCCAAGCTGGAGGACCGCTTCGTGGTGCCGAGCGCGGCGCGGGCGGATGCGGACGCGCTGGCGGAGGCTCATCCGCTGGAGGGTGCGTCCGATCCGGCGCAGGCCGAGTGTCCGGTCGCGGGGCTTCCCGATGCCGCCGGGTCCCCCTCGCGCGTCCTGCTCAACCTCGGAGCCACCCGGAGGACCGCATGAGCGCGCCCACCGCTCCCGCCGCGACAGCCGCAGCAGCCGTGACCCCACCTCCCACGGACGCGCCGGTCACCGCCGACGACGTCACCCGGCTGATCGTCGGCCGCTGCCTGGAGTATCCCGAGAACCGGCTGTACGCCGATCTGCCCGCCCTGCGCGCGGCGCTCGGCGAGGCGCCGCCCGAGGCCGCCGCGCTGCTGGCCGGGTTCCTCGACCACGTCGCCGCGACCGAGCCGCTCGACCTCTGCGCGCACTACACGGCCACCTTCGACACCCGTAACCGCCGCTGCCTCTACCTCACGTGGTGGGCCGACGGAGACACCCGGCGGCGCGGCATGTCCCTCGTACGCGTCAAGCAGATCTACCGCGACCACGGCCTGCGGTACGCCGACGAGGAGCTGCCCGACTTTTTGCCCGTCGTCCTCGACTTCGCCGCCCGCCGCCCGGACGCGGGCACCGCACTCCTGGAGGAGCACCGGGTCGGCCTCGAACTGCTGCGGCTCGCCGTCGCGGCGGCGGACACCCCCTACGCGGCGGTCCTCGAAGCGCTCTGCACGACGCTGCCCGGACCGTCCCCGCGCACCAGGGAGGAGGCCAAGGCGATGGCCCGCAAGGGACCGCCGCAGGAACTCGTCGGCATCGGCTCGCCGCTGGAGCCCTTCGGCGCGGTCATCGACCTGCCCTGGCCCAGCCGCTCCGGTGCCACCGCGCTCCCCGAAAGGCCGTCGGCATGACCGATCTGCTCCTGTGGGGCGTCCTGCCCTACGTCTCGATCGCGCTGCTGATCTCCGGCACCGTCTGGCGCGCCCGCTACGACCGGTTCGGGCGGACCAGCCACTCCTCCCAGCTGCACGAGTCGCGGCTGCTGCGGATCGGCTCCCCGCTGTTCCACTTCGGGATGCTGTTCGTCGTACTCGGCCATGTCGTGGGCCTGTTGATCCCGCAGAGCTGGACCGACGCGGTCGGCGTCAGCGACCACACGTACCACCTGGTCGCGGTCGGCACCGGCGCCGTCGCGGGCGCGGCGGCCATCGTCGGGATCGGGGTGCTCGTCCACCGCCGTCTGACGGTCCCCGCCGTGCGCCGGGCCACCCTGCGCAGCGACCACCTGATGTACACCTTCCTGCTCGGCGCGATCGTCCTCGGGCTGCTCGCCACGATCCTCAACTCCACGGGTGCGACGGGCGGTTACAACTACCGCGAGGGGATCTCGCCGTGGTTCCGCTCGCTGTTCACCTTCTCGCCCGACTACACGCTGATGACGGGCGCGCCGCTCGCCTTCAAGCTGCACATCCTGTTCGGCTTCACCCTGTTCGCGCTCATCCCGTACTCGCGTCTCGTGCACATGTTCAGCGCCCCGGTGCGGTACGTCTTCCGCCCCTTCGTCGTCTACCGCGCCCGGGACCCGAAGCGGCTCACGCCGGGCCGGGAGCGGCGCGGCTGGGAGCGGGTCCGGTGACGACGACCGCTTCTGACGCCCTGCCCGCAGCCGCCGCCCCCGGAAAACTGGTGCGCTCGCCACGGCACGCGGTCGCGGACCGCCCGTTCCTGGTCATCTGGGAGACGACGCGGGCCTGCCCGCTGGCCTGCCTGCACTGCCGGGCCGAGGCCAACACCCGACGCAGCCCGCACGAGCTGGACGGGGCGCAGGCCCGCGCCCTGATGGACCAGATCGCCTCCTTCGGCCGGCCCCACCCGCTGTTCGTCATCACCGGCGGCGACCCCTTCCAGCGCCCTGACCTGTCCGAACTCATCGCGTACGGAACCGACTTGGGCCTGCGGGTAGCGGTATCACCGTCCGGCACGCCCACCCTCACCCGGGAGAACCTGACGGCGGTGCGCGACGCGGGCGCCGTCGCCCTCTCGCTCAGCGTGGACGCGTCCACCGCCGCGCGGCACGACGCCTTCCGAGGCGTCGACGGGGTCTTCGACCTGACGCTGGCGGGCTGGCGCACGGCCCGCGAACTGGGCCTGAAGGTGCAGATCAACACCACGGTCTCGCGGCACAGCCTCGACGACCTGGCCGACATCGCCGCGCTCGTCCGCCGGGAGGGGGCCATGCTCTGGTCCGGGTTCCTCCTCGTCCCCACCGGCCGCGGCGCCGACCTCGCCTCGCTGACCCCTGCCGAGACCGAGGACGTCCTGCACTTCCTCTACGACTGCGGGGCGTTCATGGCCACCAAGACCACCGAGGGCCACCACTTCCGGCGCGTCGTGCTCCAGCGGACGGCGCTCGCCGAGAGCGGCGGGACGCCACCCACGGGAGACCTGCACGCACGCCTCACGGCACGTGCCGCCGCGCTCGGCCTCTTCGACGGCGAGCGGCGGGCGGTCCGCCGACCCCCCATGGACATCTCGTCGGGCCGCGGCTTCGTCTTCGTCTCGCACACCGGCGACGTCACCCCCAGCGGTTTCCTGCCGCTGTCCGCGGGCAACACCAAGCACCGCCCGCTGACCGACATCTACCGCACGTCCCCGCTCTTCACAGAGCTGCGCGACCCCGAACTCCTGCGCGGCAAGTGCGGCCGCTGCGCGTACCGCTCGCTGTGCGGCGGCTCGCGCTCACGGGCGTACGCGGTCACCGGGGACTACCTGGCGGAAGACCCGTGGTGCGCCTACGAGCCGCCGGGACCGCACGCCTCAGCGCCTGCGCCCAGCCCCGGCCCCACCCCCACCAAGGAATCCCCATGCGCTCTGTGATCGTCATCGGCGGCGGCATCAGCGGCCTCGCCGCGGCCTGGGAGCTGCGCGGCACGGCCGATGTCACCGTCCTGGAGGCGGGCGACCGCGTGGGCGGCAAGCTGCGCACCGGCTCCCTGGCCGGCATCCCCGTCGACGAAGGCGCCGAGTCGATCATGGCGCTGCGCCCCGAAGCCGTCCGGCTCGCGCAGGAGGTCGGTCTCGGCGGCAGCCTGTGCGACCCGGCGCCCGCCCCCGTCACCTTCTGGACGCGCGACGCCCTGCGCCCGCTGCCCCCGGGTCACGTGATGGGCATCCCGGCGGACCCGGCCACTCTCAGCGGCACCGGCCTGCTCTCCCCCGAAGGCCTCGCCAGGCTGGCCCAGGAGGAAGCCATCCCCGCGAGCCCCGTCCTCACCGACGGAACGGACATCAGCATCGCGGGCTTCCTCGCCCCCCGCATCGGCCAGGAAGCGGTGGACCGCCTGGTGGAACCGCTCCTCGGCGGTATCTACGCGGGCCGCACCGACCAGCTCTCCCTGCGATCGGCGATGCCCTTCCTCGCCCCGGTCGCCACCTCGGGCGACTCACTGCTCGCCACGCTGCGGCGCCGCCGGGACAGCCAGTGCGCGGCTCCGGGGTCCAGGCCGCCGAGCGTGGTCCGCGGCATCGTCGGCGGGACCGGGCGGCTGCCCCGCGCGGTGGCCGCGGCGAGCGGCGCCCACGTACGCGTCAACAGCACCGCCCTCGCCATGGAGCGCCTGCCGGGCAACCGCTGGCGGGTGCACACGGCCACCGACCAGGGCCCGGCGACGCTGGACGCCGACGCGGTGATCGTCTCGCTGCCGGCGTCCGCCGCGGCCACGCTCCTCGGCCCGCACTCCCCGGCCGCGCAGGCGGAGCTCGACGGTGTCCGTTACGCCGGATCGGCCGTGATCACCATGGCGTTCACCCACAAACAGCCGGGCCCGCCCCCGGACCTCAACGGCTTCCTCGTCCCACCGGTGGACGGCCGCACGATCAAGGCGGCCACCGTCCTCTCCCGCAAATGGGCCTGGCAGCGTGACGAGGCACCCTCGAAGGTGATCGTGCGCGCCTCGGTGGGCCGGGTGGGCGAGGAGCACCTGCTCGACCTCGACGACGGCCACCTGATCGGGCTCGCACTGGCCGAACTGACCCACGCCATGGGCCCGTTCGGTGACCTGCTGGCCTCGAAGGTCACCCGCTGGCCGCAGGGCCTGCCGCAGTACGAGGTGGGGCACGCCGACCGCGTCGCCGCCATCCGGGAGGCGGTCGGCAAGATTCCGGGGGTCGAGCTGTGCGGGGCGCTGTACGAGGGAGTGGGCGTCGCCGCTTGCGTCGCGACGGGGCGAGCGGCGGCGCAGCGGCTGTCGGTGCGGCTGTCGGAGAGCTAGAGGGAAGCGGTGAGCCGCCCGCACCCACTGAACGGGCACAGGCGGCGTACCGCTAATTCCGCACTCCCGGAACTAAGCCCGGGAGTACACCCGGAACCGGAACCGACCGGCTACCGGTTGGTGAACGACCGGACCGACGACTCCTTGGCACCCCCTCCGTTGATCACGAACTGCGACCCGGGCTCCTTCAGGATGTCCCCGTCGCGCGAGCCGCTGATCGTCACGTCCGTGAGCGTCGCGCTGCCGCGCGCGCCGCCCATGGCGAGGATGCCGGAGCCGTTGTTGGACTTGGAGATCGTCACGTCGGAGATCTTCACGTCCGGCATGGCACCGCCACCCGTCTTGAACTGGATGCCGTCGTACGTCGAGTCATGGATGTCGGTGTCGCGGATCGTGACACCGGGGATGTCGGGACCCTGCGCGAACAGCGTGATGGCACCGAACTCCTGGTCCTCGTTCCAGAACGCGCCGCCGGTGCGGTAGAGCCCGTTGTTCGCGATCAGCGTCTGCCCGGTGAAGGGGATCGGGTCGTGGTCGGTCGCGAGCATGATGCCGGGATAGTTCATGGTGTCGTACACGAGGTTGTTCTCGATCTTGTTGCCGTAACCGCCGTACACCGCGATGCCGTTGGCCCGCCAGGGCAGCTGCACGGTGTTGTTGCGGAAGGCGTTGTCGTGGCCGACGTCCACCGACGTGTCCTTCACGTATTTACTCGCCCACACGGCGAGGGCGTCGTCACCGGTGTTGCGGAAGGAGGAGTTGAAGACGGTGGAATTGCGCGTGCCGTTGGTGAAGTTCACGCCGTCCGCGTACGTGTTGCGGATGCGCATCCCGCTGAATTCGAGTCCGTCACCGGGACCCCACAGCTCCGGGATGTTGCTGTAGTCGCGCCCGACCCAGGCCCCCACGTTGGCGTGCTCGATCCACACGTCGTTGATCTTCGTGTTCTTGCCGAAGCGCCCGTTCAGACCCACACCGCCCTCCGCGTTGCCGTCGCCGCCACGGATGGCGCCGGAGCCGAAGATGGCGATGCCGGAGATCTTGGTGTTGTCGTCGATGTCGAAGCCGAAGTTGCCCTCGTGCGGATGGTTGATGCCGCCCGCCTCGTGCGGCGGGGTCAGCGTGTAGAGCTGGGAGTGCCACATGCCGGCGCCGCGGATCGTCACGTCACGGATGCCCACCTGGTTGAACTGCCCGCGGTTCAGCGGGTCGTCGGTGAGGATCTTCTGCTCCTGGCGCCACTGTCCGGCCGGGATCCACACGCATGAGATGTCACCGTTCTGGTCGGCGGTGACGGCCCGCTGGATCGCGTTCGTGTCGTCGATGCCGTCGTTCGGGATCGCTCCGTACGTGGTGATCGACGTGCACTCGGCGGGCTTGCTCGCCGCGGGAGCCACCTGCTCCAGATCGACCAGGTCGACGATGTAGAACGCGGCGTCGTCACCGGCGTCGCGCTGGAGCTTGAACTTGGTGCCCTGCGGATACGTCTGCGTGAGCAGTGCGTGCGACTCGTCGAAGAGCCGCCGCGCGTCGCCGCCCGGGGTGTTGGTCAGACCCTCGGGCTGATCGGTGTTGCCGTACAGCCAGCTGTGCTTGGAGGACAGGCTCAGCTTCTGCACGAACTTGCCGTCCGCGTAGAGGCTGAGGGTCTTCGACTGACCACCCCCACTCGGCGCGTCGGGTATGGAGTTGCGTACGACGATGGAGTTGGCGGCACTGGTCGAGCTGAACTCCACGAACTGGCCGGTGGAGTTGAGCCGCACGGACTTGCGCCCCGAGGACTCGGACGCGTAGTTCGTGTGCCCGAAGGTGCGCACGGAGTCGGCTTCGAGCAGCGTGCCGTCGTACCGCCCGTCCTCCGCCTCGTACTCGACGTACGGCACGGCGGCCCCGCGCCCGACCACGATGGAGCGCGCGAAGACGTTGTTGTTCTCGTTGGTCTCCGTGACGGTGTTCGTGGCATCGGCGGTCGCGGTGAGCGTGGCGCCGCCACTGGTCGCCGTCCAACTGCCACCGATGCTGACGGTCGCCGTCTCCCCGGCGGCGATGGCCGGGGTGGTGCCGTTGAGGGTGTCACCACCGACGGTCAGCCGGGTCACGGACCCCGCGCCCACACCGCTGGTGCCACGGTTGTGGACCTTGGCGGCGAAGGTGACCTTCGCGCCCACGGCGGGGTTGGCCGGGCTGGAGGTGATCCCGGTGACCTCAAGATCGGGCCCAGGACTCTGCCCGACGGTCAACTTACCTTCGGCCGTACGACTGTTGTTGTCGTCGTTCTGCTCATCGACGGTGTCGCTGGGGTCGACCACCGCGGACACGGTGTAACTCCCCTGCGCACGCTTGCCGATGCCGACCTTGACGACGGCGGACTCCCCGGCGCCGAGCGCGGGCACGGCGGCGCTGCCGGCGACGGTGCCACCGAGACTGACGCTCACCGTGGTCGCACCCGAGGCCGCGCTGCCGGTGTTGCGCACGGTGGCGTTCACACTGATCGCATCACTCTCGGAGGGCTGCGCGGGCTCCCAGCCGAGATCCGAGACGACCAGGTCAGGATTGGGCGCGGGCGTCCCCATGACCTGGAACTCGGCAGCCTGCCCCGCGTACCCGGAGCTGTTGGAGAAGATCTTCAGCTGAACGTCGGCGTACCGTCCACTGACCGGAATGGTCACGGAGTTGCGATTCCCCGAAGGACTGAAGCTGTAATCGGCCCGCGCCTTCAGCGACTTGAACCCACTCGCGGACTGCTCACGCCCGAGCACCTCGATGCCCTGCGTACGAGCCGACCAGGCGGCGTCGGGATTGAGCTTGACGACGACGGACGAGAGATCGGCGTTGGCACCGAGCTTCACGGTCAGCGTCGACGGATTACTGCCCGCTTCCCAGTAGGTGTTGGTGCTGTTGTCGTTGGCGTTGGTGGCGAAGTAGTTCTGCGTCGACGAGGACGCCTCGATCGGCTTGTTGAGAGCGAGGTTCACGGGCTCGGCGGCGGGCCGCGCGGCAGCGGCCCCGACCCCGACGGGCACAAGCCCGACGGCTATCAGCCCAGCACCGATCACAGCGGTGATCAGCCGCCGGCTGCGTTGCTTCCATCTCATGGCGTCCTCTGTTCCACGGGGGGGGGCGGTGCCGCGGTGCGCCTAGCCGACGCAGCGCGGAGAGGGAGGAGCAAGGGGGATCTATGCGTGCGGAATTTACTGTGTACAGTCAACTTCTTGCGTCCGCAGGAGCATAGATTTGCCCCCCACCCCAGGAATGTCAACGCTTCGCACACGCCACTCAACTCTGCGGCACACCAGGGCAGTTCAGTCGCCTCCGCCACCACGGAAGCAACCGAGCAGACCAGCAGGGCACCGCACCCCGCTGACGAGCGCCATCACCCCCCGCCGCTCCAGCAAAGTTCTTGCTCGATTTCATCGAGATCTTGCGAGCACGTCGGCGCGAAGCGAGCACGCAGAAGGGGCCGGACTCCACCAGAGCCCGACCCCTTGCACCCCGCACGCCCGCCGGTGCATCACCTGGCGCGCAGCGGTGGAACGACTACACGTTGAAGCGGAATCTGTAGTACAGAGCTCCTACCTGCAGAAACGTTCCTTCAAGTGATCATATCCAGCACCGATCCAGCACCGTCGAAGTTCATCCAGCACATCAGGCGGTGGAGTCGCACTCCGAAGAGCCGCGAGATGCCGGGCGCATGGCGTCCTGCAAGACCTCCCGGCAGCGATGCCAGGCGCGGGGTACGAGGTGCCCGTAGATGTCGATCGTGGTCTTGACCGACCGGTGGCCCAACCAGCGCGAGACCTCGTGGATCGGAACACCGTTGGCCAAGGCAGTCGAGGCGAAGAAGTGTCGCAGGCTATGCGGCGTGTATTTCGCCGTGCCGTCCACATCGACCAGGTCGGCCGACGCGCACGCCTTCTTGAAGTGGTAGCCGTAGGTGGAGGCGGTCGGCATCACGCCCTTGCCACGCTGACGCGGCGCGAAGAAGACCTCAAGGCGCCGCCGCTTACCCTTCCGTCCGATGAAAGCCACGGGCACCGGCCTCCACCTCGCGAGGTGAGTGTCGATCTCCTGCTCGACGAAGGGGGCAGCCGGAACGTCGCGGTACTCGCCCTCCATCCGGTTCTTGAGGGGCGCGAAGGCCGTGCGGCAGTCTGCCCGGTGGGCCTTGGCGCTGACCTGCCAACGGATTCTGAGAAAGCCGGGCCGCCGACACTCGACGGAAAAGGCCAGGGCCTCGCTCGGACGCTGGCCGGTGCCAGCCTGCAGGTAGACGGCAAGCCGGTACTGCGGCGCGATGTGCTCCGCAATGAGGTCGACCTCGGCCGGCGTCGGGATCTCATCCTCGTCCACCGCCAGCGCATCTCTCCGGGATACCCGGATGCCCCGTGCAGGGTTTTCCGGGATGCGCTTGTCGACGACGGCCGCCTCCAACACGGCAGCCACCATCACCATGCGGTCATTAACCGTAGAGGCCGCCAGCCTCGCCCCGCCTCCATGAATGTCCTTGGCGAACTTCTCAAAGTCCCGCCGCGCAAGTCCGGTAAGGGGCTTGCTCCCCAAGCGCGGCACGAGATAGTTGTGGATAAAACCTTCATAGTTGCGACGGGTCGACTCACCGACGACCCGTCGCTCGAGCCAATCCTGAGCCCAAAACTGCAAAGGCAGGGCACCGCGCGCAGGGTCTACGGAGGCACGCGCCTTATTGGCGTCCTCAACGCCAGCGGCAAAGGCGTCCGCACCGTCCAGGCCGACCCTCCGCGGAAACGACTTCTCTCGCTGTCTCCCACATCTACCGCCCGGCTCCCGGTACCGAACCGTCCACCCGTGGCCACATTTGGGACGATTGCAGGGATGATTTCGATCTCGGACATCCCGCTTGCATCTCTGAAAGACGATCGCCACCCAGCACCCCGATCAGTCTGACTCTCCGACCTGAAGCGTTGCCATCACTTCGTAACTAGACAAGATGTATGACACTAAACCGCCCCTTTCAGCGAACGTGACGCTTCAAACGCAGACGAAGCAACCACCGCGCTCTCGGGGTCGTGTTTCCACGCCGATGGGCGCGGCTTTCTGTGCACCCGGATACAGATAACGCTGCCCGCCACACAGCCACCGAGGCTACGAGGAGCTGCGCTGCCCCATACCCATCAACGAGGCACAGAATGTCGCCACCGGATCGGTAACGCCCATCGTCACGATCACGAAGGCTCTCACGGCCGCGATCACGAGTCCCTCCACCTCACCTACGCAGGCACGAAGCATGCTCGACGCGACTCCCGCCTCGTCCGGGACTTCCCCTGCGGCTAAGGGCTGTCCCGCAATCCCCGGCGGGCGCACGACGACAGCTACGGCACCTCGCCGCGTTGCCGGAATGCCCGAATGCATCCAGTGTGCAAGCATCCCTCCGCCTGGCGAGGCACCGCACCTGACGCCGCGCGCTGATCCATCAGGGATTACGGGACAGCCCTTAGAGGTCCTAACAGAAGCGGGTCGTGGTGTGACTATCGGCCTGGTTGGTCGTTGGTCTGGTCGTGGGCAAGTGGGAGTCTCGTCCGTGCATCGTTTCGGACGAACTGTGGTCTCTGATCGAGCCGTTGCTGCCGGTTCCGGGACCGAAGCTGAAGCCGGGCCGGCCGCGTGTGCCGGACCGGCAAGCGTTGTGCGGGATCCTCTTCGTGCTGCATACCGGCATCCAGTGGGAGTACCTCCCGCAAGAAATGGGCTTCGGCTCGGGCATGACCTGCTGGCGCCGGCTCGAAGCCTGGAACCAGGCATGTGTCTGGGATCAGCTCCACGTACTCCTGCTCGCGAAACTGCGGGCGGCCAGGCAGATCGACTGGTCGAGGGCGGTGATCGACTCCAGTCACGTCCGGGCCGCTCGAAGGGGCCCCAAAGCGGGCCCAGCCCGGTCGACCGCGCCAGACCGGGCAGCAAGCACCACGTCCTCGTCGACGGCCAGGGCATCCCGCTCGCCGTCTCACTGACCGGCGGCAACCGCAACGACGTCACCCAGCTGATCCCGCTCCTGAAGAAGACCCCCTCAGTGCCGGGCCTGGTCGGACGGCCGCGAAAACGGCCCGACACCCTGCTGGGGGACCGTGGCTACGACCACGACAAGTACCGCCGCCTGGCCTGGGCGATGGGCATCAAGCCGGTGATCGCCCAACGCGGCGTGCCCCACGGGTCCGGACTTGGTGTGCACCGCTGGGTCGTCGAGCGCACGATCGCCTGGCTCCACGGGTTCCGCCGATTACGCATCCGCTGGGAACGACGCGACGACATCCACGAAGCCTTCCTCGGCCTAGCCACCTGCCTCATCACCCACCGCCACGTCCAACGCCTTTGTTAGGACCTCTTAGGCGCAGGCTCTAGACTCGACCCGGATTGCCAGTGCGACGCGCACGAGGCTCTTATGCCGCTCCCACTTCAGCGAGAAAGCGACTCGCTGGACCGCTCCACGACACGTGCAGTCGGTCGCGTGCGCGCGTACAGGCGACGAAGAGCAGACAACGCTCCGCTGTCAGATCCGTGTGGTGCTGAATGGGGTCGAGTTCCATTGGGGTGATGGCTCCTGGGTACGGAACCGTCCCTTCACGCACCCCAACGACCGCCACGCACCTGAACTCCAGCCCTTTGAGGGAATGCATGGTTGCGACCCTGACGCCCTCAGCGTCGGCGCTTCCGTCTTGCCGTAGCCGGACCGCGGGGATTCCCTCGTCCCGCAACCGCTGCGCCACGCGATACACGATCTTGTTGAACCGGGCAGCCACCGCAATGTCAGAGAGCTCGACCCCACTGCCAGCCCACTCTCGGATGCGCACCACCAGCTCGGCCAGTTCCGCATCCGGGTCATCCGTGGCACACACGGTCGGCCGGGCGCCGCGGAGCGAGGACCGGAATCCTGCCAGTGTGTCCGCACCCCCGTTCTCCAGCTGCTCCACAGGCCGACCGTCCAGCAACGCCACCGCCCAAACGAGAATTTCCTGCGTGCTGCGGTAATTCCTGTGCAGCCGGGTGGAACGGCCGGTCACGGCGATCCCCAGCGATCTCAGAGACACCTTCGTGTCGTAGATGCGCTGATGCGGGTCGCCGGCAATGAACAAGTCGTCAGGGCGAGGGGGTACCACCGCCCGCAGCAGCCTCCACTGGGCGGGGTGGAGGTCCTGTGCCTCGTCAACGACAACATGCCGGTAGAGCGCTACGCCGGATGCGGTGACCCGCAACGCCGCTTCATCGCACACACCAAGATGCGTACGCACGGAGCGCTTGTCGAGCGCAGCCTGGAACGCCTCCACCGCCTGCCAGACCTCGTGCCGTCGAGCGGAGGCGAGTCGGGAGCCCCGACCGCTTCTGGACGCCTCACGGTAGGCGTCGAGCGAGCGCAGGCCCTGCGCCAAGATGACGTGCTTGTACTCCTGGGCCAGGAACTGGCCGTTCCAGGGCAGACCCAGCTGCTCGCCGATCTCTTCCCAGAGAGCCGCCTCCTGCACCCCGTCGAGGTAAGCACGCCGGACGGTGTCATGTGGTTCAACGATTTCTCGTGCCAGGGCGTTGACTGTCGACACGTCCACCCGGCCGCGCAGCTCCTCGTCCTCGATCAGCAGGGCCAGCCCCTCGCGAAGAGCCGACGTGAGCGTCCCGGTGTACGTGGTGAGCAGGATGCGCTCGCCGGCCCGTAGATGCCCCAAGAGGTGCTTGACTCGATGGAGCGCCACCACAGTCTTTCCCGTGCCCGGTCCGCCAGTCACTTGGGCAGGTCCCGAGTAGCTGGGCCGGTACGCCATATACCGCTGAGACGGGTGCAGGAAGATCCTCCACGCGGCGAACGGCTTGTCGAGGATGTCGGACAGTTCTCCCGGGCCAGTCACCAGGGCAATGCGCGACGGAGTATTACGCATCGCACCGGCCAGGTCTGTACGGTCCACCGTAAGCGCGCCGTTTCGGGCGCGGAAGGCGACCAGCTCACCCCATACCGTCTGCACGCTCAGTCCCTCTGCGAGGAACTGCAGCACCTGCCACTGGTCCTCCGGCATCAACGGAGCGAATGCATCGAGCTGCTCCTTGGAGGTCAGGGAACGAGCCGCGCGCAGCACGTCATCCTCAATACCCAGCCCACGAAGATCCCCGTCCGTGTGACGGACGAAGAGAGGTTCCACCACCGCGGCGGCCGCCTCCGCCTCCCATTCCGGCACCAGCTGCTCCACGGTGACGACGTCACGGATCTCTAGCCCATGGGTGACCGCGTTAACGCTCGGTACCTGCTTGGCCGCCCACGTGTAGGCGTCGTCGTGCGCCATTACACGCAGCAACAGAAAGTCCTCGCCGGCACCCGGAGCCAGCACGACTCCCCGATAGAACCTGTCAATACGGCAGGTATAGATATGCTTGTCCCTGGCCCCCTTGGGCTGCTTGAAATCCAGTCCGGCGTCCGACCAGAGCTGTTTGAGCGTGAGCTGCTGGAACTTGAGAGCCGTCTTCACAGCCCCAGACCGCGCCTTGGAGTCGAGCTTCCCGAACTCGTCGAGGAAACGCACCGACAGAGCCAGCTGTGCCATGGGGGAAGCTCCTTCGGTCAGTTTCTGCGTGTGCCGGCCCGGCCGGAGCCGGTGGTACGCGAGGTGCGAAGCCGGATGCGTACAAGCGCATCCCGTACCTGGGCGGTCTCCGGTGCGTCCGGCCCGTACTCGGCCATCAGGTCCCGGTACAGCGGCATTAGCACCTCGACCGCCTCGCGCAGCCGGTCGACCGCCTGAAGCAGCAGGCCGACATGCCTGCGTACCTCAAGGACGTCCATATCGCTGTCCGGCAGCCCCTGCCTCATCTGTCCCAGTACGGCCTCGAACTCGGCCAGCGCGCCTTCGCTGTCGCCGAGCTCCATCCGGCAGAAGGCGGCCTGCCTGCGGCAGTAAAGGGCGTCCTCGCCACGGGCGGGACCTGCGGCCTCCAGTACCTCAACGAGCGCCTCGTACTCCGGCAGCGCTCGCCCGTAGTCATCGTCGCAGAAGAGCGCGAGCGCGTGGACAAGACGGAGGCCGACCATCAGCGGTTCGGAAGCGCTACGGACCGCAGCAGCGCGGGCCAAGACGTCCTCCAGCATTCCGGATGCCTGGGAGAACCGCTCTTCCTCCACGAGCGCCGCTGCGTGACCGCGGGCCTGCTGCAGTTCCTCATCCGGTACGGCAGGGGCGGCCGGCCGCATTGGCGAATCCACAGCGGTCGGCGTGTACACGGCCTTCTCGGCCGGGCGGGGACGGGGCGCGAGCGGACGGCGGTATGGGCTCGTGGGGTCAGTAACTCCCTGCCCTCGCTGCTCGGTAGTCCGCTCGGGGTCAGGTGCGGGGAGAAAAGGCACCAGACGGTCATAGACATCCTGGGCTGATTCAGGCCGCTGATGGGGCACCTTGGCCAGCAGATCCAGGACCAGCCGCTCCAGCGCCGGGTCCACCTCGGCGCGCAGCCCGCACAGCGGGGCCGGCGCCCTGTACATGTGGTCCTCCATCAGCTGGAACTCCGCCTCGGCCGTGAACGGCGGCTTCCCGGCGAGCAGTTCATGAAGGATGCAGCCCAGCGCATAGAGATCGCTACGCGGGCTGACTGCCGCCGCCTGGATCTGCTCGGGTGACATGTAGCGGCGGGTACCGATGATGTGCCCGGTGGAAGTCAGCTTGGTGACATCGGTTCCGAGAACCGCGGCGACTCCGAAGTCGAGAACCTTCACGGTGCCGTCCCCGGCGACCATGATGTTGTCCGGCTTCAGGTCGCGATGGACGACGGGCACGGCGTGCGCGTACGAGAGCACCGAGCAGACCTGCGCGGCAACGGAGACCGCCCAGGGGACCGGCAGCACACCGGGCCTGGCGAGGATGTCGGTGAGCAGCGCGCCACGCACCAGCTGCATCACCATGTAGACGCCGTCCGCCGCCCGGTCGAGCACCGCGTCATGGACCGCGGGCACCCCTGGGTGGTCGAACTTGGCTGTGACCCGGGCTTCCCGCTTGAAGCGCTCGGCCAGCTCTTCCGCGTCCGGGCCCGGCGTGGTCAGGTCCCGGCGGATAAGTTTGACCGCTACATCCCGGTTCAGGATGGGGTCGTAGCCGAGCCAGACCTGTCCCATACCCCCGGTACTGATCCTGGTCCGCAGTTCATAGCGTTCGGCGATGACTCGTACTTCTGGCGCCACCTGTGGTGTCCTCCCCGTGCCCCGTGATCATGTGTGCCCAGTGTGGCGCGTGTCGCCATAAACCGTCCACGGTTACGGGGAGTTGCCGCGGACGGTCCGCGCTGGCCGCGGTGGTTTCAGGCCGCGTCGTCCATGCCCAGCTCGCGGCGCAGCATGCGGAAGGCGTGCCGCCGCAGGTCGCGCTTGATCGACTCTCGGTGATCCCGGTCGTCGTGGAAGTAGTGGTCTCCCAACTCGCGTACGGAGTCGATGTGCTTCATCATCTCGGCGTCCAGTACCGGGTCGATGACGTGCTTGAATCCGTCCTCGTCGTCCTGCGAGGCGGATCGCCGCACCTTCTCGTCGGCCATCACCGCACGCAGCGGCACGATGAAGTCCTCCTCCGTGAAATCGGTACCGAACCGCTCGTTGAACCGGTCGATCACCTCGGCCAGCGGCGACTTGTCGGGCTCCGCGGCACCACCCCCACCACTGCCGAAGCCCTTCAGTTCGACGGCGCCCTCGGCAGTCAGGCTCACGTCGACCTCCCCGACCTTCTCCAGGCGCACGGCCTCGAGCCGGGTTTCCCCGATGTCCACCCCGCCCCCCTCGCGCGGGGGCAGCCTGCGCAGCAGATGCTGCCCGAAGAGGTGCAGGCGCTCCAGATCGATGTCGATGTACGGCACGATCTGTGCGAGGAAGCTGTACTTGCGCACATAGTCGGCGAGGTCGGCCCGGAACTGCTCGGCGCTGTTGTGCTCGGCTGGCACTTCGCTGTCCCTGATCGCGATGAACCTGTCGCGGGCGGGGTCGGTGTGCCGGTAGAGCTCCGCGTGCAACTTCTCCCAGCGGGTATCGTCCCCGGCCGCCGCGTCCTGCGCCCTGAGGTACGCGGCCACGAACGACTGCATCTCGTCGACGAGCAGGATCGGCGGATCCATGACCTGATGCTGCGCGTCGTAGACCAGGTTGGGGTCGGTGGGCATGGTCTGAGCTTCTTCGAAGAACGGCCGGAACTCGTTCTGGATAACATGCGGGTCGTTCGCGAAGTCCAGAACGCACAGATCCTGCTGGCCCTTGAAAGGATGCGTGCGGTTGAGGCGGGAGAGCGTCTGCACAGCGGCGACGCCCTTCAGCTTCTTGTCGACGTACATGGTGGTCAACAGCGGCTGGTCGAAGCCCGTCTGATATTTGTCCGCGACCACCAGGATCCGGTACTCGCGCCTGCTCCTGGCTGACGTGCTCTTCTGGTCGTCGGCCGCGGTGTACGCGAACCTCTTGCGCAGCTCGCCCTCCGAGAAGCCGTTGAGCTTCGCCTCGGTGACCTCCTCCTCTCCCTCCTTGACAGAACCGGAGAAGGCGACCAGTACTCCGGGGTCCGGATAGCCGTTGTCGTCGAAGTACTTGACGACCTGCCGGTACAGCTGGAGCGCGCCGTACCGTGAACGGCACACCACCATGGCCTTGGCCCGCCCTCCCAGCCGTCTGCGGGTGTGGGCCATGAAGTGCTCCGCGATCACCCTGGCCCGCTGTACGGCGGTCGTGGTGTGGCTGTGTGCGGTCAGGGCGAGCAGCGCGTTGGCCTTCTTCTTGTCGACCTCGCGGTCCGCCTCATGCGGATCCTCGTTGACCATCTGCCAGTACGTCTCGTACCTCACGTACTGGCACAGCGGATCGAGGATGAACTTCTCTTCGATCGCCTGCCGCATGGAATAGGTGTGGAAGGGCTCATAAAGGCCGGTGAGCGGGCTCTTGGTGCCGAAGAGCTTCAGCGTCTTGTGCTTGGGGGTGGCGGTGAAGGCGAAGTAGGAGAGGTTCGCGCTCTGGCCACGGGCGCGGGCGGACGCGGCGAGACGCTCGTCGGTGGTGGGCTCCGACACTTCCGCCTCGGCCTCCGTAGCTCCGGTCTCTTCGTCGTCGGCGTCGAGGCCGAGATCGCGCAGGGCCTTCTTGACGTCGGTGGCGGCTTCGCCTGACTGAGAAGAGTGCGCTTCGTCGACGATGATCGCGAAGCGGCTGCCGCGTATCTCGACGGGCGACTTGCGCAGGTAGGCGAGTAGCGCTGGGAAGGTCTGGAGGGTGACGATGAGGATCTTCGCCGTCTCCTGCGCGAGCGCATCCGCCAGCTGCGACGACTTCGAGCCGCCCTTGCCGCCGATGCCGAGGACCAGGCCATTGGTCTGCTGGAAGTCACCTATGGTTTCCTGCAGCTGATCGTCCAGGACCGTGCGGTCCGTGATCACCAGCACCTTGTCGAAAACCGACTCGTGGCCTGCGTCGTGCAGGTCGGAGAGCCGGTGGGCGAGCCAGGCGATGGTGTTCGACTTGCCGGACCCCGCGGAGTGCATGACCAGGTAGTTGTGCCCCGCCCCGTGCTGTGCGGCGTGTGCAGTCAACTCCCTTACAGCGTGCCACTGGTGGAAGCGCGGAAAGATCAGTTTCTTAACGGTGCTGCCGTCTTCCTTCTTCTCCGTGCTCTGGTGAACGTACCGCTCCAGCAGATCCAGCCAGGTGTCCGGGTGCCAAATCTGTTCCCAGAGGTACGAGGTCCGATACGTTCCGGTGGGCGCTGCGTCGGGGATCGGCGGGTTTCCGGCACCGCCACGGTTTCCGGGGCCGTCGGAACCGGTGTTGAAGGGCAGAAAGACGGTGTCCCTGCCCTTTACCTGGGTGGTGAGGAACACAGCGTCCGGATCGACCGCGAAGTGCGCGATCGCGCGCTTCGCGAAGAGCGGTTCCCTGTGGTCCCGGGTGGTCCGGTACTGGTGCATGGCCTCGGCGGTACCGGTGCCGGTGAACGGGTTCTTCAACTCTGCGGTGGCGACGGGGATGCCGTTGACGAAGAGGGTGAGGTCGGGCTTGTTGCCCTCGTCCTTGCTGGTCGCGTCGTCTTGCGCACGGCGGGTGGCGTAGACGAGATCACGGACGACGGTGAGCCGGTTCTTGCTGTACGAGGTGAGGGCGCTGGGGTCGATCGTCTGTGACGGCTTGAAGTAGGCGAGGTCGAAGTGGATGCCATGTGCCTTGACCCCTTGGCGGAGGGTCTGGAGGGTACCCCGCTTGTCGATCCACTTGGCGAGGTGCTCGGCGAACGCGCGCTGGGCGGTGTCGAGGTCGTTGTCGTAGTAGCCGGCGTAGCTCAGCCATGCCTTGTTCTGGGTGGCCCCGATGAACGCGAAGACCTGTGCGGTGTCGAGGGCGAGGTCGCAGCGGTAGTCGGAGCTGAGGCCCATCTCCCAGCCGTGGGCGAGGAGCTTCTCAGTGATCGCGACGCGGAACGCCTCTTCGTGGTGGACCTTGTACTGGGGTCCCTTCGGGCCTTTGTTGCTGAACGGATTGCTGTGAATCACGGAACTTGCACCCCCCGTGCGGTTGTTACGTCAATTTGGCCGGTCACTGCGGCGGTGATCAGGGCGCGGCGGCGCTCGGCGAGCAGACGGATTTGCTTCTCGTAACAAGCAGCCAGTTCGTCGTGATGCTTAGCCACCTCTTCCACCTCTTCGGCCAGTCGCCGCTGCTCGTGAGCGTCTGTCGGCCACCGGAGCTTGAAGTTCGCTAGATCTTCCATACCCAGCGTCGGCTGTGCTGTGTCACTGCCCGTCGCGTCGAGGGCTTGACGCATGAAGTCAGCGGTCTCGATCCAGCGGATGAACAAGCCTGGATCCACGTCATGCCGCACCCGCAGCGAAGCGACCGCACGCGCGACATTGGCTCCTTCCAACTCGGCTGGTGCCAATGCGGCGCGGCCTAGAGTTCCGACAACGCTGAGCAGAATGTCGTTCGGCTGGACACGAGTACGGGCGTACTGCCGCGACAGAGCCTCAGGGATTCGCACAAGATTCGCTGCTCGGCCCTGCAAGTCCAGCAAGTCATTGACACGCACGAAGGGCACCCCAGCGTCTGCGAATTCCGGAACCAGGACTCCATAACGCGGTTTGTTACGCATGAGGTACTTCAAACGGGTCGGCGCAGACGAGGCAGCCTGACCAAATACCTTCGCCAAGGCTCCCGCGCGACGCACGTGGAGCAGAGAACTCTGTTGATTACGCCTGACGCCCACAACTGCATCAATACGAGCGACCTCTGAATCAAGGAACCCGGAGATCCTGCGCTGTTCCTCAGTCGGCGGAAGGGGTACTGGTGCATCGCCGAGTCGATCACGATTCAACTCGATCTGATTCGTTGCGCCCACTACTAGTGCCGCATAGATGTATTCCTGAAATGGAATCGATGAAAGCCAATAGTACAGAAATCGGGAGTCAATTTCGGGCGGGATCGCCCGCGCCACGGTCACATGAGTGTCTGCCATGCAGGGAACCTCATCCGGCCCCCCTTGGAAGTATCCGATTCGCCCCAGAGTGCCGGTCCCGGTTGAATTGATGAGGATATCTTCCGGCAGCAAGTAGCCCTTAAGTCTGCGGGGATTTCCAGTTGCATCGTGAAACCGAGTCCGAGCCCAGTCCAATCCCCCAGGCTGATTAGCCGCCTGGCTGATTGCACGCACGGGGCCATCGTCAACGTAGTCCGGAGCAGATCCCCGGTTCAGCAGGGACGTGACGCGTTTCAGACGGGAAGTAGTCCAGTTCCCCGGCAGCGCAGTTCCAAGCACTTCGGTCACTTCGTCACCTCCCCGAGCAGCCGCTGAATCTCGGCCTCCAGCGACCTCAACTCCGCGTCAATCTCCTCCAACGGCCTCGGCGGCTCATGCACGTAGAACTGCCGCGTGAACGGGATCTCGTATCCGATCTTCGTCTTCGTGTGGTCCACCCACGCGTCCGGCACGTGCTCCAACACCTCGCGCTTCATATACGCGTCGATGTCCTCTTCCAGCGGCACGTTCTCGTTGTCACGAAGGTCGGGGTCCGGTTCCGGGTGCGGGTCGCTCTTTTTGACGTACTGTTCCTCGCCCTTGGGGTCGCGCACCCCCACCACATCCCGTAGCGCCTTCTGGAAGGGTTTGCCCGTCGGCATCATCAGGCCCGTCGGCACCATCGCCTGACGAATCGCGTCCCACGCCTCCGCCTTTGTCGCCCATCGCTCACCCACCAGCGACTTCAGCGCATCCGCGAACGCCCCTGCATCCACCGCCTTATCGATTGCAGCGGAAGCCCGGAGCGCAGTTAGCGTCTCCTCCGTGACCTCGAAGCGCAGCTTCAACGGCCGCTCCACGGTGATCCGCTGGTAACCGAACTCCTTCGTTTCAAAGATCTTCGCTTTCTCCGGAAGCGACTGTTCTTCGTCGGCCGCGGCAGCCACCGCCTGCATGTACATGTCCGTCACCGCGGCAATCTGAGCATCGGAGATGACCTTGCGCTTGTCCCCGAGCGACTTCCGCATCTTCGTCCACTGGCCTCGCGCGTCCAGCAGGATGACCTTGTCCTTGAGGCTCCGGTGCTTCCTGTTCGACAGGATCCAGAAGTAGGTGAAGATTCCGGTGTTGTAGAAGAGCTGGTCCGGCAGAGCCACAATGGCCTCCAGCAGGTCCTCTTCCTCCAGGATCCACCGCCGGATGTCGGACTCGCCGGAGCCCGCCCCACCGCTGAACAACGGCGACCCGTTGAAGACAATCGCGATACGGCTTCCGCCCTCGAAGCCGCCCTTCCCGTCGGGATGCGCCGGCTTCATCTTCGAGATCATGTGCTGGAGGAAGAGGAAGGAACCGTCACTGATCCTCGGCAGCCCCGCGTGGAAACGATCCCCGTTTCTAGCGAACCGCTCCACATCCTGCTTGACCTTCTTCCACTCCACTCCGAAGGGCGGGTTCGCGACCAAATAGTCGAACTTCTGCTCCTTGTGGCCATCCTGGGTGAAGGAGTTCCCGTACTTGATGTTGTCCGGTTCCTGCTCCTTGATCAGCAGGTCAGACTGGCAGATGGCGTGTGACTCAGGGTTCAGTTCCTGCCCGTACAGCCCGACTGTCGTATGCGGGGCCTTGCGCTTGATGTGGTCCTCGGTCTCGCTGAGGATGCCGCCCGTCCCGCAGGCCGGGTCGAGAACCGTCCGCGTCTTGCCCGCACCTAGCGTCCCCTCGTCCGGGGCCAGCAGCAAGTTCACCATCAACCGGACTACCTCGCGGGGCGTGAAGTGCTCACCGGCGGGGTTGTCTTCGGAGAACTTCCGGATGAGCTCCTCGAAGATGTAGCCCATCTGGTGGTTGTCGATGCCGTCCTTGTCATCCGGCCCCTTCGGCAGCCGCAGATCGATCTTGGCGAATTCGCCGACGACCTGATACAGCAGTCCCTTCTCCTGAAGATCGGAGATGTGCTGCTCGAAGTTGTACCGGTCGAGGATCTCCCGGGCGTTCTCCGAGAAGGCGCTGTAGTACGACTTCAGTAGCGCCTTCGCCTGTGAATGGTCCCGGCCGATGCGCTTGAAGGTGAGCTCACTGGTGTTGTAGAACCCGTGCCCGGCGACCTCACGGAGCTTCATCTCCCGGTAGGCCAGCGGTCGCCCCCGCACTTCCATCTCCGCAACTTCCGCGAGCACTTCGGCCTTCGTCGGCTCCAGCACACTGTCAAGTCGCCGCAGCACGGTGAACGGAAGAATGATCTTCCCGTAGTCATGCGCCCGGAAGTCGCCGCGCAACAAGTCGGCAACCTTCCAGATGAAGTTGATCATCTCCGAGTGCCTGCTGTGGTCCTGCTCCACCGTTGTCCTTCCGGGCCGCCGGGGCGGCGATTACTTCAGTGCGGTACGTACGCGGTCAGTGTGTCGTGTGTGCGGGGAGGCTCGCACGGGTTCAGGCCGGTGGCGGTGGCCGCAAAGCGCCCGTCGTGAGCGCGGCCCGCAACTTCCCGGCCGTCTCCTCGCCCTGGAGCGCAGCCCGGCGCAGAGCCTTCGTAAAGGTGTGCAGCCGCCGGAACGCCGCCCCGTATGTCTGCTGCTCCTCCAGCGGCAGCAAGGGCACTTGGAGCCTGCGCGCGTCCACCCGAACGATCGACGTCCCCTGGCTCGCCCGCTGCATATTGGCCGGGTCGGCGAGGAAGCCAGCCAGGAACCATGGGTCGAGCCGCGCCTCGTCCGGGCGCAGCAGGTGCAGGTTCCTGCCGAGCAGCGCCCCCGCGTCGGTGCCGTCCGCAACCCGCGCGGCGGTCCTGTCCGTGGACAGCAAGGTTCCAAGGATGATCACGTCCCCGACCTTGATCCGCACCGGGTCCTCGTCCCCTGCCGGACCGCGCCCGGACGGGGAGCGCCCTTCGTTCACATCCGCAGCTGTGAGGACGGGATCGTTGCCATCCGAATCCCCTTTGCCGCCCTTAGCCTTGGGCCTGATCAGGGTCAGCGCCCCCGTACGGATCAGATCGGCGAGCGGGGCCATCGTCCATTGCCCGCCCGTCCGGGAGACGCCCCAATCGTCGCTCGGGGCGAGTGCCGATGCCTGCGACAGCACGGAGCCGAGGCTGTCGCGACGGCCGCTCAGGGTACGGCGGAGATCGTCTACCTGCGGCATGCCGCGCTCTCCCGCGAGTCGTGGCGCGGGCGTGAGGTCGACTGTGTCGTCGAGCAGATCCGTGATCGGGACGGCACGGTACGCGCCTGGCATGGCAGGGCACTTCTCAGGCGCTGCAAGCAGTTCTCGGTAGGTGACGGAGGGGTGCCCGCCACGGCTGTTTATGTCCGGCAACGACTTGCAGTTCATGAACAGCACATGGCTGGCCTCTGCGCCGTTGCCCCCGTCCGGCCTCCGGAGCACCCACAAATGCAGCCCGATGTGCGCCGGCGGAGCGGCCCCGGCAGGCAGTGCCAACACAGCCCGCAGCGCGCCGTGCCGTACGAGCGCCGCCCGGATCCGCCGCCCAGAACTCCGGGAGGCGACGGACGGCGGCAGCAGCATGACCACCACACCACCCGGCCGCACCCGCGACAGGCTGTGCTGCACCCAGGCGAGCTCGGACTCGGACCGGGACGGCAGGCCGTACTCCCAGCGGGAGTCGTACGCCAACTCGTCCGCGCCCCAATCGCGTTCGTTGTACGGGGGATTGCACAGGACCGCGTCGAACTCCCCACCCGTATGCCGGGATCGGGCGAGAGCGTCCTCGGCATCGACAGAGCAGTGCCCTCTCCCGCCCAGTCGGAGGGAGAGCCGGGACGCGGCCAGCTGGGCCAAATGCAGCTCCCGGTCCTGGCCGTCAAGCTGCGTAGCCCCCTGGATCCGGGCCGCCTCCAGTAGGTCCCCCGTCCCGCATGCCGGGTCGAGTACGGCGCTCAGCGCGCCGTCCGGCGAGGCGGCCTTGGCCAGTGTCGCCATGAAGTTGGCCACCGCCGCCGGGGTCCCCGGCCCGCGCCTTCGCGACTCGCTCGCGTAGCGGTCGAGCATGTCCGACAGGACCTCGTCAGGCGTCTGCCGTGTCGCGGCAGTCGCGAGCTCACGCATCAGCGATGCGGAACGCAGCAGGGCGAGCGGCTCAGGCATGTCCTGAAGTGCTTTGCCTATCTCGTCCAGCATGCCGTCACCGAGACCCTCGTCGTCCAGGTCCGGCCCTTCGGCGTAGTGAACGTAAGGCGTCTCTCTTGAGGTGTGACCTTCGCGTTCCAGGAAGGCGAGGAAGAGCGCGGCCCGGGCCATCGCTTCAGCCAGCCCCGACCCCTCGGCTTCTCGCAGCAGCTCACGCCACAACTGCTGCTGCTCGGTGAACTGCGGGAGACGGCCATGCTCGGCCAGCCACCCCTCCACATCCTCCAGCGTGAATGTGGGGCGCGATTCCGTACCGCCCGTGGGAGCGGGGAAATCGGAGTGGCGGCGCCGCCAGTTGGTCACGGTCGCGCGGCCGACGTCCGCGATACGGGCGATATCGGAGGTACTCACCGTGGTCGGTGCGGCCATCAGGAGCCCCCTTCGTCTTCATCGAACACGCACGAACAGTACAGCACGGCAAGATGCTGTTTGACAATGCTTTCAGGCGATGTTGTCATCGTTGCTATCGACGAGTGCTGCCGGTGGTGGCAATGGAGGGGACGTCATGCAGAGCAACGTAGAAGTGATCACGCCCGAGTTGGCCCGCGACTGGCTGCTTCTCAACACCAAGAACCGCCCGCTGAGCAAAGCGTTCGTCCAACAGCTCACCCAGCAGATCGAGCGCGGCGAGTGGCAGCTCACCCACCAGGGAATCGCCTTCGATGACCACGGCGCACTGATCGACGGCCAACACCGGTTGGAGGCGGTGGCGAAGGCGGGCGTCCCCGTGCAGTGCGTGGTGACACGCGGGGTGGCGCAGTCCGCGTTCACCGTGATGGACACCGGCCGCAAACGCAGCGGGCGCGACGCGCTGGCCCTCGCGGGCGAGGAGCACAGTACCCACCTGGCGGCGGCCCTGCGCGGGCTGTATCTCTATTTGACCGCCCCGGACTCAGCGTGGAGCGGGCAGAGCGCCGCCGTCAGTAACGATCTGCTGCTCACCGTCCTCGACCAGCACCCCGGTATGCGGGACGCTGTCCGGGCGGCGATCCCGATGAACAAGGCTTTCCGCATCACCGTGACGGCTGCCGCGGTCGGCTGGTACGCGACCACCGACGCCCGTCCCGAGCTCGATCAGCACCTCTGGCACGAGGCCCTGGTCACCGGTGCGGGGCTGCGCATCGGTGACCCGCGGCTGACCTTGCGCAATACGCTGCTGAACCTGGCGGCCGGCAAGACCCACCGCAGGCGCGACGACTCGCGGGAGCACCTGCTCTACTACCTCAAGTCCTGGAACGCCTGGGTCGAGGGCCGCGACATGAAGCTGCTCCGTCGTTCACCGGGCGAGACGATGCCGCGCGTCTCACGGCACACGGCTCGGCCCCGGTTCGCGGAGGGGACCTGAAAAACTTCTGTCTCGAGTTCGAAACGGCTTCAGGACAGGACGATTTCAGCGGTGCGGGCCGGTTCACCGCGCACGCCGGGAACACTTTCCAGCTGATGTGGTACGTAGGCATCCGGTTGCGACATCCCAAGAATCAACCAGAATCTGTAGGCGAAAGGGCTGATCGTCTTCTCCACGGTCCCCGCCCAGCGCCTGAACCAGGAGGCCAGCCCCGCCACAGGTGTCAGCTGCGGGGTCGCCGCCCAAAGCCGAATCGGGTCGGGGCTGCTGACGATCAGCCCTTATGCGAAGTCGAACTGCTCCTCCTCCGGCAGGGATTCCGTCAGGAGTCGCTGCCAGAGCTGCTCGGCGAGGTCCACAAGCGTTCCAGCCTCGCCCAGCACGCCCCACTGTTTCGGCCCCTGGACCGCGCTCCATGCCTCGCGCCACTCGGCCTGCTGCCAGATGTGCGTGACCAGGCCGCTCGGTGAGTAACGCTTCCCGTCAGCCTCCCAGAGCAAGGGCTTTCGTCGGTCGTTGACCCAGGTTGCGTAGGCCCGACGCGGGTCGGCGTTCAGCCAGTCCCCGATGGCCTCCTCCTCCGTAGCGCTGGGGTGGTACATGAGCCTGGTGCCAGCTGAAATACGGTCGTGGTCGATGAGCAGGGTAACGGTGTTGGGGCGCCTAGGTGGCTTCGATGCGTCCCGCTGTTGGTACGCCGCGAGGTCTCCGGCGTCCGTACCGTCGGCGAGCGCTCGAAGGACGGCTGCGACCAGTTTCCGGGAGCGTTCCTCGCTGGCGAAGGTGCTGGTGACGTAACTCCCACCTCCAAAAAGGTGGTTCACCAGCGGAATGAGCTGAGCAAGCGTCGCGCTGACCCGCGCCGGTACATCCTCAAGGGCGGATTCCCAACCTGAGTCCGGTTCGTCAATCCCCTCCGAGCCGACCTGCTGGGCGACCATGTGCGCCACAAGCAAAGCGCCGCTGTCAGCGATCGAACCCGCCCGCCCGGTCAGCGTGGAGCGCACCTCGTGCAGGGACTCCCGCACGCGCCGCATCAGCAAGACGCTACGCCAGATCTGATAGGCACTGGGCCTGCGGCCGAACAGTCGGGTGTAGATGCCGCCGGGACCGTCCTCCCAGAGCGCGTCGGCTGAGCCCTTCACCCGTACCGCCAGGGCCGGGTCCGGGTGGGCGCATGCAAGGGCAGTGGCGGCCTCGCGGACCGAGCATCCGAACGCTGGCGACGGCTCGATCTCACCGCGCTTGAATACGTAGTCCTTGTCAAGAGAGAGCCGGAAGTCCTCGCGGATCAGGCTCTGTACTGGCTTGATCGCGATGAAATCGGACCGCTCCATGTGGTTCTGCGTGTTCGTCGCCTCGGTGATCTCACCTGCGAACCCTTCCCGGGCGCCGGAAACCGAGATGATTCGGACGGTGACGTACGCCTCGCCCACCGCTTCCTCGTTCTGCTGGAACGCTCGGTGGGCAGAGGTTACGGTCTGCGCACCATTGACGACACTCGCATTTTCGAGGACCAGCTTCACGGGTTCACTGGGTTTGTGCTTGGCGAAGAAATGCGGCTCGATCTTGTCGCACTGCACCGTGATGCCGTTGTGGCGGTACCAGAAGCCCTGCGGATCCCGGATGAGACTCTCGACAAGTGTCTGGTTGACTCCGGTCAAGCCCAGCGACCTGCGGACGTTCCGGTCGTACAACCGCTCGCCGTTGTCGTCGTACCACTGAGCGAGTTCGTCGGCCGCTACCAGCCCCGAATATGCCTGAAATGGGGTTTCCCGGGAATGCCAGCCCTGCGTCATGGTGGCGGTGAGGGTGATCGGCTCTGGGGTGAGGTCCTCGCGGACGGCACGGTGGAAGTCCGTCTGGTTCAACACCCGGTGCTCGATGGAGCGCGTGTAGCCACCGAACTCCTCAGCCGCTTCGACGAGTATGGCCTCGGTCTCCGTAGACAGGCGCCCTTCGCCCATGACAGCGATGACGAGGACCACCTTGCAGGTAGGCACGTCAAGCACTGACCGCACACGGTCAGCGAGACGGCGGAACCGTTCGTTGAACTGATCGAAGTCCCGGTTATCGAGCTTCTTCAGGCCGTGCACCAGCTTGTGTGCGGCACTCGTGTCAAAGCCGGCCTTGCCTTTGTCGCTCCATTTGGCCTGGATCAGCCACAGTTCAGGAGCGGAGGCGGAGAAGGCGACGGCGTCGATACCGAAGTCGTCCCGGCCGTCGATCACGGACTCGGCAGCTTCCTCGGACGTACAGTCCGTGAGCATGCGAGCCGCCCTGGCGGACAAAGCGCGCGAGTTGAAGGCATTCTCACGTTCCAACGGCTGACGTTTCTCGTAGTCAGCGAGCGAGATCAGCGGATCGAACTCGCGCTTCAACGCATCGCGAACATGCCGGACTTCCAGCGGCATTGCCTGCCCGCTCTTGCTCATCCCTGCCCCCAGTCACGACCACGCGTTTGAACTTCTCATATGCTACGAGAAGCGTGGGCCAGCGGGACTGAACGCATGAGACCGCGTCACAGCTCGTGCTGACGGCGAGGAGCACCAGCCGCTCATAGTCGGCGCTCCCGGCAGGCGCCCCGCCACTGGCAGTGACGCAGAACCGAGGAGGGCGGCTTGGGCCCTTCGTGCACCATCAAAGATGGCAGGCATGTCTGATGAGGCCGGAACGAGGTCATCCCGGCCTCATCAGTCACTTGTACTTTCGGACTGAACTCCACCACATCAGCGACGTGGTGGAGTTCAGTTGTTGAAGCGGAACTCCACCACATCCCCGTCCTGCATCACATACTCCTTGCCCTCCATGCGCGCCTTCCCCTTCGCTCGCGCTTCGGCGACCGAGCCCGTTTCGACCAGGTCCGCGAACGAGATGACCTCGGCCTTGATGAAGCCCTTCTGGAAGTCCGTGTGGATCACGCCGGCCGCCTCGGGGGCCGTCGCGCCCTTGGGGATCGTCCAGGCGCGGGACTCCTTGGGGCCTGCCGTCAGGTAGGTCTGCAGGCCCAGGGTGCGGAAGCCCACGTGGGCCAGGGTCGCGAGGCCGGGCTCTTCCTGGCCCACCGACTGGAGGAGCTCCAGGGCCTCGTCCTCCTCCAGCTCCACCAGCTCCGACTCCAGCTTGGCGTTGAGGAAGATCGCCTCCGCGGGGGCGACCAGGGCGCTCTGCGCGGCCTTGAACTCGTCGTCCGTCAGCTCGTCCTCGTCCACGTTGAAGACGTAGAGGAAGGGCTTCGTCGTGAGGAGGTGCAGGTCGTGGAGGAGTTCGTCCCGGCCGGAGCCCTGGACGATGCCCGCCGAGGAGAGCGTGTCGCCCTTCTCCAGGATCGCCTGGGCCTCCTCGACCGCCTTCACCTTGGGCGCGACGTCCTTCTTGATGCGCGACTCCCGCTGGAGGCGCGGGAGGACCTTCTCGATCGTCTGGAGGTCGGCGAGGATCAGCTCGGTGTTGATCGTCTCGATGTCGTCCTTGGGCGAGACCTTGCCGTCCACGTGCACGACGTTCTCGTCCTTGAAGGCGCGGATGACCTGGCAGATCGCGTCCGACTCGCGGATGTTCGCGAGGAACTTGTTGCCCAGGCCCTCGCCCTCGCTCGCGCCGCGCACGATGCCCGCGATGTCGACGAAGTCGACCGTCGCCGGGAGGACCTTCTGGGAGGAGAAGATCTCGGCCAGTTTCGTGAGGCGGGGGTCCGGGACGCCGACCACGCCGACATTCGGCTCGATCGTGGCGAACGGGTAGTTGGCCGCAAGGACGTCGTTCTTGGTCAGGGCGTTGAACAGGGTCGACTTGCCGACATTGGGCAGACCGACGATTCCGATCGTGAGCGACACGTTGCGACTTCCCGTACGTGAGTCTTTGGGTGGACGGCCCGGGAGGCCGGAGCGACCGTAGGGCGATCCCCCAGTCTACGGCGTGCGTGCCCCGCGCTCGTCGGCGTATCGCTCTGCTATCGAACGCATGGCCAAGGTCGGCCAAAGCGCGTGTCCCATGCCGGATTATCGGTACGGCTCGACCTAGGTTGGTCCGGTGGAGCAACACAGGACGCGTCCCCCTCAGCCTCCGGCCCGGCCGCGACGCACCGCCCCCCTGCCCCCGCAGGGCAGACCGGCGTCCCCGCAGGGCACGCCCGCCGATTCGGCGACGGTCTACCGGGCCGCGCCCGGCCCCCGCCGCCCCCTCCCGCCCATCCTCCGCAACCTGCGCGCGCTGCCGCTCTACCGCACCCTGCGCGGCATGCCGAACCCCCGCCTCACCGGGCTCGGCAGCGGGCTCTTCTGTGCCGCGACGATGTTCCTGCTGGCCTGCCTGCTGTGGCTGCTCTTCGGCAGTTCGGTCGTCGCGTACGGCGTGCTCTTCGTGCCCGTGAGCGTGCTGACCGCGTTCTGGGTGCGGCCCGCCGACCTGGTGACCGCGCCGGTGGCCGTGCCGATCGCCTTCGCCGTGGGCCTGGTGCCGATCTCCGGGGGCAACGGAGGAGGCTTCGGCGCGCACTTCATGGGGCTGATCACCTCGCTCGCGCTGCACGCGGGCTGGCTGTACGCCGGGACGCTGATCGCCGGTCTCATCGTGGCCGTACGCAGGATCAAGCTCATGGGGCAGCGGCGGCGGGCACGGGCCGGTGCGGGTGCGGTCGCCTCCGCCGGGCCGCGGGGGCCCAAGCCGAAGAGGCGCATGCCCACCGCGTGAGCCGCTGAAGAGGGCGGCGCTGGGGCGGGGGCGCGGGCGCGGGGCGGCGGGGTTACGCCGTCTCCGCCGCCGGGCTACCCCTTCTCCGCCCCGGACTACGCCTGCTCCGCCGCCGCCATCGCCGCTCCCACGATCCCCGCGTTGTTCTGCAGCTCCGCGGGGACCACCTCCGCCTTGATGCCCTCGATCAGCGGCAGGAACTTGTGGGACTTGCGGCTCACACCGCCGCCGATGATGAACAGCTCGGGCGAGAAGAGCATCTCCACGTGCGCCAGATACTTCTGGACGCGGCGTGCCCAGTGCTCCCAGGTGAGGTCCTCGTCCTCCTTGGCCTTGGACGAGGCGCGCTTCTCCGCGTCGTGTCCGTGCAGCTCCAGATGGCCGAGCTCCGTGTTCGGGACGAGGCGGCCACCGGTGAAGAGGGCGCTGCCGATGCCGGTGCCCAGGGTGAGCAGGATGACCGTGCCCTTGCGGTCGCGCCCGGCGCCGAAGTGCATCTCGGCCACGCCCGCCGCGTCCGCGTCGTTCAGGACGGTGACGGGGGCGCCGGTGCCCAGCCGGTCGGCGACCAGGCTCTGGATGTCCGTGCCGATCCAGCTCTTGTCCACGTTGGCCGCCGTACGCGCCGTACCGCCGGTGATCACACCGGGGAACGTGGCACCGATGGGGCCCGTCCAGCCGAAGTGCTCGACGACCTCGCGCACCTTGTCGGCCACGCCGTCGGGCGTGGCCGGCTGCGGGGTCAGTACCTTGTGCCGTTCTTGTGCCAGGTCTCCGCGGTCCAGGTCAACGGGAGCACCCTTGATCCCTGATCCGCCGATGTCCACACCGAAGATCTGCATGCGACCCACGTTACGGGCAGTGCCTGGCCCTCGCGTTACTTCTGTGACAGCTCAGCGGCCTCGGCGCGCAGGTCGCGGCGGAGCTCCTTGGGCAGCGAGAAGGTGATCGACTCGTCGGCCGTCTTCACCGTCTCCACGTCCCCGTAGCCCCGCTCGGCCAGCCACTCGATGACGCCGTCCACCAGCACGTCGGGCACGGAGGCGCCCGAGGTCAGGCCGACCGTGCTCACGCCCTCCAGCCAGGCCTCGTCGATCTCGTCGGCGCCGTCGACGAGGTGCGAGGCGGGGGCGCCGGCGTCGAGGGCGACCTCGACCATGCGGATCGAGTTCGAGGAGTTCTTGGAGCCGACGACGATGACGAGCTCGGCGTCCTCCGCCAGCTTCTTCACCGCGACCTGGCGGTTCTGCGTGGCGTAGCAGATGTCGTCGCTCGGAGGCGAGATCAGGCCGGGGAACTTGGTCTTGAGGGCGTCGACCGTCTCCATGGTCTCGTCGACCGAGAGCGTGGTCTGGGAGAGCCAGACGACCTTGTCCGGGTCGCGGACCTCGACGTTCGCCACGTCGTCGGGGCCGTCGACCAGCGTGATGTGGTCGGGCGCCTCGCCGGACGTGCCGATGACTTCCTCGTGGCCCTCGTGGCCGATCAGGAGGATGTCGAAGTCGTCCTTGGCGAACCGGACGGCTTCCTTGTGGACCTTCGTGACCAGGGGGCACGTCGCGTCGATCGTCGCCAGTTTCCGCTCGGCGGCCTCCGCGTGGACCGTGGGGGCCACTCCGTGGGCGGAGAACATGACGATGGAGCCCTCGGGGACCTCCGCCGTCTGGTCGACGAAGATGGCGCCCTTCTTCTCCAGGGTCTGCACCACGTACTTGTTGTGGACGATCTCGTGGCGGACATAGATCGGGGCCCCGTACTGCTCAAGGGCCTTCTCGACGGCGATCACGGCACGGTCCACACCCGCGCAATAGCCGCGGGGGGCGGCGAGCAGGACTCGGCGGGCAGGAGTCGAAGCAGTCATGCCCCCCATCGTAAGGCCGAGCCCAGCGCGTCAAAGATCGGCTTCTTGGGGAGACTGGAGGCCTGCGTTCACTTACGGAGGCACGATGTCCGGTTACTCCGACAACTCAGACACGACGGCCGGTGCCCATCCCGGCACCCCTGCCGAGGGCCGTGGCGACGGCGGACGCGATGGCGCGGGCCTTCGGCGCAGTCTCGGCTTCCGTGATCTTGTCGTCTACGGGTTGCTGTTCATCGCCCCCATGGCGCCGGTCGGGGTCTTCGGGACGCTCGACGCCAAGTCGCACGGCGCCGTGGCGCTCGTCTACATCATCGCCACGATCGCGATGGCGTTCACCGCGTTCAGCTACGCCCAGATGGTGCGGGTGGTCCCCCAGGCGGGCTCGGTCTTCGCCTACGCGCGCGTGGGGCTCGGTAACGGCCCCGGGTTCATCGCCGGGTGGATGGCGATGCTCGACTACCTCCTCATCCCGGCCGTCGCCTATCTCTTCTCCGGGATCGCGATGGAGGCCCTGGTGCCCTCCGTCTCCCGGTGGGTGTGGACGGCGATCGCGGTCCTGGTGACGACCGCGCTGAACCTGTGGGGCGTACGGGCGGCCGCGCGGGTCGGGTTCCTCGTGCTCGCCATGGAGATCGTGGTCCTGCTGGTCTTCGTGGTGTCGGCGATCGTCGTCCTCGCGCAGGACGGGGCGCAGCGTGACTGGCTCTCGCCGCTGAGCGGGGACGGCTCGCAGGGGGCGTTCGCGCTGGGCGCCGTGGTGGGGGCGGTGTCGGTGGCGGTGCTCTCGTATCTGGGCTTCGACGCGATCGCCTCGTTCGCGGAGGAGGTGACGGGGGGCTCGGCGAAGGTGGCGCGGGCGGTGCTGTTCTGTCTGGCGCTCGCCGGTGTGCTGTTCATCGCCCAGACGTATCTGGTGGCGCTCCTGGAGCCGATGTCGTCGGCGCAGCTGGCCGCCGAGCCGGGCAAGCAGGGGTCGGCTTTCTACGATGCGGTGGACTCGGCGGTCGGGGACTGGCTGCACGACCTGGTGGCCGTCAGCAAGGCGATCGGTGCGGCGTTCGCCGCGCTGGCGGGGCAGGCCGCCGCGGGTCGTCTGCTGTACGCCATGGCGCGTGACCGGCGGCTGCCGGGGGCGCTGTCCCGGACGGAATCCGGGACGCCGCGGATCGCTCTGCTGTGTGCGGCTGTCATCACGATGGTGGCCGCGGTGTGGGCAGCTCGGCGGGACGACGGGATGGACCACCTGGTCTCGGTGGTGAATGTCGGTGCTCTGACGGCGTTCGTGCTGCTGCACGCGAGCGTGGTGGGGTGGTTCGCCGTCAAGCGGCAAGGGGGCCCCGTCAGCTGGTGGCGGCATGTGCTTGTCCCGGTGCTCGGGGCGGCGATCACCATTGCGGTCATCGTTGAGGCCGCGGGGTCCGCGCAGGTGGTGGGTGCGGCGTGGTTCGTTGTGGGGCTTGCCGTGCTTCTTGGCCAGCGGGCTCGTCGTGGGGAGTCCTGAGCCGCCGCTTCGCGGCGGATGTCTCCTGCCCGCCCACCCGGCACTCAGCGTCCGACGCGCAACGTAGGAGCCGGGGCCAGGAGGGAAAGCCGGGGCGGGAAAGGCCGGCCAGGGTGCGGAAGGCGGCCCTCGGGGGTAAGCGGGAGCCCCGTCGTGTCAGAGCCTGCCGATACGCTCGGCGCATGGCTTTGAACACGTCCGCGGACGCCCCGCTGCCCGTCGGCGAGGTGTCGCGGCTCATCGGTGGGTGGATCGACCGGCTCGGTGCCGTGTGGGTCGAGGGGCAGATCACCCAGCTGTCCCGCAGGCCCGGCGCCGGCGTGGTCTTCATGACGCTGCGCGACCCCTCGCACGACATCTCCGTCAGCGTCACCTGTTACCGCCAGGTGTTCGACGCCGTCGCGGACGTCGTCTCCGAGGGCGCCCGAGTCGTCGTCCACGCCAAGCCCGAGTGGTACGCGCCCCGGGGGCAGCTGTCCCTGCGGGCCGTCGAGATAAAGCCCGTCGGCGTGGGAGAACTGCTCGCGCGGATCGAGCAGTTGAAGAAGAGCCTGGCCGGGGAGGGCCTCTTCGCCGCCGACCGGAAGAAGGCGCTGCCCTTCCTTCCCCAGCTCATCGGCCTCGTCACCGGCCGCGCCTCCGCCGCCGAGCGCGACGTCCTGGAGAACGCCCGGCACCGCTGGCCCGCCGTCCGCTTCGAGGTGCGCAACGTCCCCGTCCAGGGCGTGCACGCGGTGCCGCAGGTCGTGCAGGCCGTGAAGGATCTCGACGCGCTCGACGCCGTGGACGTGATCATCGTGGCGCGGGGCGGCGGCAGCGTGGAGGATTTGCTGCCGTTCTCCGACGAGCAGCTCGTGCGGGCCGTCGCCTCCTGCCGTACGCCGGTCGTCTCCGCGATCGGCCACGAGCCGGACAACCCCCTGCTCGACTACGTGGCGGACCTGCGCGCCTCCACCCCCACCGACGCAGCCAAGAAGGTGGTGCCGGACGTCGGCGAGGAGCACGAGCGCGTGCGGTGGCTGCGGGACCGGGCCAGGCGCTGCATGGACGCCTTCCTCGACCGCGAGGACCGCGGCCTGGCCCATGCCCTCGCCCGCCCCTCCATGGAGAATCCGCACCGCATGATCGAGGAGCGCGAGGAGCAGGTCTCGGCGCTCGTCGACCGCAGCCGCCGCACGCTCGGGCACCTCCTCGACCGCGCCGAGTCGGAGCTGACGCACACCCACGCGCGCGTGGTGGGCCTCTCCCCCGCCGCGACGCTCCAGCGGGGGTACGCGGTACTGCAGAAGGCTGACGGCGCTGTGGTGCGGGCCGCGCAGGAAGTGGCCGTCGGCGAGGAGCTGCGGGCCCGGGTCGCCGAGGGCGAGTTCACCGTACGGGCCACGGACGTGCCGCGGGGCACGGAAGACGAACCGGCCGAGCGAGCCGCACAAGCCGTACGAACCGACATTTAGGGTGGGGCACATGACCAGCAAGACGGACGAGGCCACGAGCCCCGCGGACGCCCCGGCGGACGCGCTCGGCTACGAGCAGGCACGGGACGAGCTCATCGAGGTCGTACGCCGCCTGGAGACGGGCGGCACCACGCTCGAGGAGTCGCTCGCCCTGTGGGAGCGCGGCGAGGAGCTGGCGAAGATCTGCCGCCGCTGGCTGGACGGCGCCCGCGCCCGCCTGGACGCGGCCCTCGCGGGGTCCGGCGAGGACGGCGACGACGGCGACGAGGGCGGCGGGGACAGCGACTGACGCGCCTCCGCGCGCGCGTGACCTGGTTCGTTGTGAAGCGGATCACCAAGCGGCCGATTTGGTTGAAACTTAAACCGCAACGTCGTACGGTCGATCCCGGAAGCTGATCCACGCTCCACGCACAGCACGCAACGCACCGAGAAGGTTGATCCATGTCTCTCGTCCTTGACCCCGCCGCGCAGGACCTGCTCTTCCGCGAGGCCCGCACCGCGAACTCCTTCACCGATGAGCCGGTCACCGAGGAGCAGGTGCAGGCGATCTACGACCTGGTCAAGTTCGGTCCGACCGCCTTCAACCTGTCGTCGCTCCGCATCACCCTGGTCCGCTCCCCCGAGGCCCGCGAGCGCCTGGTCCAGCACATGGCCGAGGGCAACCAGCCGAAGACCGCGTCCGCCCCGCTCGTCGCGATCCTCTCCGCGGACAACGAGTTCCACGAGGAGCTCCCGGCGCTGTTCCCGCACTTCCCGCAGGCCAAGGACGTGTTCTTCTCGGAGCGCCCCGCCCGCGAAGGCGCCGCGCACCTCAACGCCGCGCTGCAGGCCGCCTACTTCATCATCGGCGTCCGCGCCGCGGGCCTGGCCGCCGGCCCGATGACCGGCTTCGACGCCGCCGCCGTCCAGAAGGAGTTCCTGGACGGCGACCACACCCCGCTGATGGTCGTCAACATCGGCAAGCCCGCCGAGAACGCCTGGTTCCCGCGCTCCCCGCGCCTTGAGTTCGACCAGGTCATCGAGACCGTCTGAGCCTGAGCCAAGCAGTAAGCGGTAAGCAGTACTGCAGCAGGCAGCAACGAGGGAGGGCCCCGGCTTCAGTGC
>NZ_JBHUZJ010000034.1:0-93520 GCF_042667685.1 Streptomyces sp. NPDC057302
TCCCCGGGGGGGGGGCGGTTTGGGGCCCCCCGGGGGGGCCCCCCGGCCGGGGGTTGCTGCCGGGCAGGGGCACCGCCTCCGTGGCTTGCCCGGCGAAGCCGCGCCCGGATGCAGCAGGCAGGGCTGGACCCCGCCGGGTCAGTACTCGCCCGACGCCCTTCTCCGTACCCCAGTACTCGCCGATCGCGTCGTCGGGGCGCAGCTTGCACTCGGTGCTCTTGCTGGCCTTCAGCTCGACCTCGCTGTCGTCGCCTCCTCCGCAGGCGGTGAGCGTCAGCAGCGGTGAAGCGGCGAGTACGGCGACGGTGGTGGTGCGGCGCATGGCCCCCAGATGTGTGGGGGGCCCGGATCGCAGCCGGGCGGGAGGCCGGCGGGAGCGGGAAAGCTGGAGCAGGGCACCGGAGTTAACCAGCTTCCCGGCATTCGCTGGGGGTCGCCTGCCTACGATCACTTGCGAAGTCGAGAACGGTACTCGCCCGGGGGCATGCCTCGGGCACGTCGGAAGGCACGGCTGAAAGCGTGTGGCGAGGCGTAGCCGACCGCGCCGGAGATCGACTCGACCGGCTCGTCGGTGTCGCGGAGCCGGACGGACGCCAGGTCCATGCGCCACTGCGTCACGTATGCGCCGGGCGTCTGTCCGAGAGCGGACCGGAAGTGCCTGGACAGCGTCGTTCGGGAGACTGCTGTCGCCACCGCCAGGGACTCGGTGGTCCAGGGGTGTTCCGGCCGGGCGTGGACACATGCCAGGGCGTCGCGCACGACCGGATCACGCATCGCGCCCAGCCATGAGCCGGACTGCTCCCGCGGGTGGCGGGCCAGCCAGACGCGTACGAACTGGATGAGCAGAAGGTCGACGATGCTGTTGACGGCGGCGGTGGTGCCGATCTGCGGCTGTGCGAGCTCCGCCGTAAGAAGCTCGACGGTCTTTCTGAGCTGGGTGTTCTCCCGGCTCGTGACGTGCATCGGCCGGAGGAGAGAGGTGAGCACCGGCGTGCTCACCTCCGGGTCCTGCTCATAGCGCAGGACGAGCACTTCCGTCCGCGTCGGCGTCGAGCCCAGGTGCAGAGGGCTGCCGTCGGTGAGGGCCTGGTCCGTCGCCTTGCGGTCGCAGGGGCCCATCGTCGTACTGGACCCGCCGGCTATCCCGTGGGAGGTGCCCGGCGGCAGCAGGACGGCGTCTCCTGCCTGGACCTCCAGGGGTTTCCCGCCGGGGACGCGCAGCCACATCGTGCCGCGGGACACCACGTGCAGTGCCGCTCCCGGAGAGGAGTCCAGCCACAGGCCCCAGGTTCCTCCCGCCTTCAGCACGACCCCAAGTGCCCCTCGCGCACCCGATATACGCAAGGCCTCCGTGAGTACGTCCATCGTTCCATTCTCCTCGGCGGGCGTCGGACCATGACGGGCGTCAGACCACGTCAAGAACGATCTTTCCGTGCACCTTCCGCGCGAACAGTGCCTGGACGGCGTCGTCCACGTCCCGCCAGCTGCCTCGCAGTCCGACCGGTGCCGAGAGCCTCCCGGCGGCCATGAGGCCCAGCAGGTCCGTCAGCTCCCCGCTGGTCGGCGTCATGTCGCCGTAGGTGGCGATGCTGCGGGGTTCGCCGAAGCCGAACAAGGCCCCTGACGCAAACGTGGTGTCCTGCCCCGAGGAGTAACCGACCACGTGGATGGTGCCGCCCTCGGCGAGGAAAGTCCACGCCTGGGCCATCAGCGGCCCACCGACCGTGTCCAGGACGAGGTCGAACCGGCACTCGGTCTCAGCCAGGTCGGTCAGGTCGGTCAGGACCTTGTCGGCCCCGAGTTCGCGGAGCCCGACGGTGCGGTCCGGCGAACCCACCAGTGCCGTCACCCGGGCGCCCGCCAGCGCCGCCAACTGGACGGCGAAGTGCCCAACGCCCCCGCTGGCGCCGGTGACCAGCACGTCGCGCGCCAGCAGGGATCGCTTGCGCAGCACCCGCAGCGCGGTGACTCCCGCGATACCCAGCGCGGCACCGTCGGCCAGATCCACGCCCTCGGGGACGGTGCCGAGCGAGGCGGGGCTGACTGCCACCCGCTCCGCCCACGCGTGGGCGGACATCCCCAGCGCGACGCGCGTACCTTCGGGTGGCCCCGAGCCGTCGGATGCGGCGCGCACCACGACGCCGGCCGCGTCGTGACCGTGCACAGCGCCGATCGGCCACTGGCGCACGTAATTCAACTCACCGAAGTTGAGACCGATATGCCGTATCTCGACCAACGCCTCGTCGCTGGACGGCACGGGCTCATCGACATCGGCGAACCGGACGGGTCCGGCCTCGCCATGATCGACCACAAGGGCGCGCATGGGTGTGTTTCCTTCCCTCGTGGATGCGCCTGAACACTCGGCGCGAGCGACAGAGGCGGCAGTGCGCGAATGCAGCGCTGCCGCCTCCTTGAAACCCTACGCAGCACCAACACAGCGAACAGCCCCGTGAGAACCAATCAGTTGACGATCTGTATCAGTCCGATTCGCGCGCGGCGTCGAATCCGCACGCATCCGGTGGATGACGCTGTGACGGGCGCGGCGACACCCTGGCGGGCCGGCAGAGCACAGCAGCTCCCGCCCGCTGCCCGACTTGCCCTCACTCCGAGGCAGCGACTGACCGACACGTTGACTGCGGAGGGCTACTTGTCACTTGGTTCGCTACGTGACACCAGCCGCAGTTGCAGCCGGATGCGCTCTCAGCCTCGGCGACCGTGCTGCTCGGGTCGTCGGCCTTCCGCAACAGGCGTGCCGCCCAAGCCAGTTCACCATTTCCATAAACCATGAATATAAAAACGCTATGCTTCGAGCATGAGTCGTCACGACACCGCTCCCGGCGCGTCCACCGCCATCGGGACAGCCCTGTACGGCCTGGCCACCAGGGCCGCGAGACGCTTGCCCCGGGACATGAGCCTGACGTCCGCCGCCACCCTGGCCACCCTGGACCGGACCGGCCCGCGGCGCATCACCGATCTGGCCGCGGTCGAGGGCGTCACCCAGCCCGCGATGACCACCCTGGTCCGGGTGATGGAGGAGTCCGGCCTGGTCGAGCGGCGGGGCGACGCGTCCGACAAGCGGGTCACGCTGGTGTGCCTGACCGAGGCCGGCGCCTCCTATGTCCGGACGCGACGCCAGGCAGGCGTCCACGCGTTCGAGCGGTTGATCGGCGAGCTCACCGGCGACGAGGTCGAGGCGCTGGTGGCGGCCCTTCCGGCGCTGAAGCATCTGACAGAGCTCGAAAGCCAGGACCGCGAAGAGCCGAAGCGGTGACCGGGCAGCCGGGCGGCGGGGTCACGGTGAAGGGCTTCCCGGTGGCGCGTTCCGAGGCACGGCTGCTGGCTCCCGCCCTGATGTTCATCGCTCTGGTCGTGGCGGCGGTCGCCAGCCTCGGGACGCCGCTCATCACCAGCGTGGCGACCTCGTTCCACGTCTCGCTCGGCAGCGCGCAGTGGACGCTGACCATCTCGCTGGTCAGCGGCGCCGTCGCCACGCCGGTCCTGGGCCGGCTCGGAGCCGGCCCGCACCGCCGGGCCACGATCCTCGCCACGCTGGCGGTCGTCGTCGCCGGCAGCGCGCTCACCGTGCTGCCGCTGCCGTTCGCGTGGCTGCTGGCCGGCCGGGCGGCCCAGGGCGTCGGGCTCGGGCTGACGGCGCTGATGATGGGCGTGGCCCGGGACCACCTCCCCGAGGAGCGCAGCGCGGCCGTGATCGCCCTGATCTCGGTGGTCTCGATCATCGGGGCCGGCGTCGGCTACCCGCTTGCCGCACTGCTCGCCGAGCTCGGCGGGGTACGGGCCGCCTACGGCCTCGGTCTGGCCGTGACCACCGCCGCCCTCCTGACCGCGTGGCGCTCCATGCCCGAAGCCCCCGAAGGCCGCTGCGCCCACGTGGACGTGGCAGGCGCGGTCGTCCTGGCCTGCGCGCTGCTCCTGGTGCTGTTCCTCGCAGGCGAACGGAATCTGTGGAGCCGGCACCTCACCCTGGCGGCGGGCCTCGCCGTCGTCGCGGTGGTGCTGCTCTGCGTCTGGGCCGTCATCGAGCTGCGCAGTACGACGCCCCTGGTCGATGTACGGGCGGTGCGGCACCCTGCGGTCGCCGGGGCGAACCTCGCCATGTTCGTCGGCGGGATCGGCATGTACCTCCTCCTCACGCTCATCACCCGCTACGCGCAGACGCCGCACGGCGCCGGCTACGGCTTCGGGCTGACGACCTTCGTCGCCGGGCTGGTCCTCGTCCCGTTCTCGGTGATGGGCTTCGTCGCCGGCAAGCTCACGCCGCGGGTCCGGACGCGGATCGCCGACCCCCTGCTCCTGGCCGGCGGCGCCGTCGTGGTCGGCGGCGGGTTCGCCCTGTTCGCGGCGGCCCGGTCGGACCTGGCCGAACTGTTCGCGGCGATGGGCGTGCTCGGCTTCGGCGTCGGCGCCTTCTCGGCAGTGATGCCCGGCGTCATCTTGGCCGTCACCCCCAAGAGCGAGACGTCGAGCGCCATGAGCTTCAACTACGTCGTCCGCAGCGTCGGGTACTGCCTGGGCAGCGCCATCGGCGGCCTGATCCTCACCGCGGGCACCGGCCCCGGCCACCTCTTCCCCGACGACAGCGCCTACACCACCGCGGCGCTCGTCGGCATCGGCGCCATGGCGATCACGACGCTGACAAGCCTCGCTCTCGCCCGCCGACGCTCGTCCGAGACCAACCCGTAAGTCAGATGCACTCATCCCAACACTGGAGGTTCCATGCCCAAGGGCTACTGGGTCAGCGCCTACCGCACCATTTCAGACCCTGAGAAGCTGGCCGCTTACAACAAGCTGGCCGCCCCGGCCGTCCAGGCCGGGGGCGGTCGGACCCTCGTCCGTGGCGGTCGGGTCGTGGCGCATGACGCCGGAATCGCCGAGCGCACCGTCCTGATCGAGTTCGACAGCTTCGAGCAGGCCGTCGCGGCACACGAGAGTGCGGCCTACCAGGAAGCGCTGGTCGCCCTCGCCGACGGCGTCGAGCGCGACTTCCGCATCGTCGAAGGCATCGACTGACCGAGGTCCAGTCGGATCCTCACTGAAGATCCACCCGCTTGGATTGCGCTGATGCGGCTGTTGGTGCGACTGCTGGTGCGGCGGGGTTCATGGGTGCTCGTGCTGGTCGTGAGCGGCTGCCTTCGGTCTTGATCGTCTGTCAGCGGCCGTGTTTGAGGCGAGCAGGTCCAGCAGGACCGGGAGCGGTTCCGTCAGGGGGTCGGCAAGCGCGGTGAGTTCGGCGGCGTCGAGATCAACGGCCCTCTGGCGGTCCACTTCCGATCAAGCTCTGGGTGAGAGCGACGCGTGTCGATGTCGAGCCAGCCCTGTCTGGCGGTCAGCGTGAGGACTTCAGCGGAGCTGAAAGGCGTCGGCCAGGAGCGTGGTCTGCACGTCGAGGAGACCGGCCGGGTCGTGGCCCATGCCCGTGAACTGGCCCGAAACTTCCAGACTCACCGTGCCGTGCATCTGTGACCAGGCCATGATCGCCCCGGTCAGTGTGACGGCCGCTGCGGGGGTATCGGCGGACAGGTCTGTCCACTGCCTGACCCAGGCTGCTACCTCCGCCTCCCCGGACAGCCACGCCCGCGGGCCGTCCAGCAGTGGGTCCACCGCGGCCAGTGGTCGCCCCTGGACAAAGACGGACAGGAACGGCCCCAGGACGGAACGTGCCTGCAGCAAGGTTTCAGCCGGGGCGGTGAAGCCCGCCACCGGGGTGCCCTGGATCAGCAGGTACAAGTGTGGCTGCGCTAGGGCCCATGCACGATAGGCCCTGGTCAGGGCGTGGAGAGCGGCGCGCCCTGGCGTTGTGGTGTCCACTGCGTGGATGGCCTCGGCGGCGCCTCGGAAGGCGTCGAGCACCATGTCTGCCAGCAGGTCGTCGCGGCTGGCGAAGTAGCGGTAGAGCGCCGGGCCGGACATCCCGATCTCCTTGGCGATCCGCAGCAGTGCCACGCTCTCGACGCCGCCGGCGGCGAGCTGACGGACTGCTGCTGCCTTGATCTCTGAGCGGGTCTGCTCCCGGTACCGCTCACGCGGACTGCTCACGCGCGCAGCCATCCCCTCACCTCTTATTGATCTCCCGGGACATCGCGTATGCGGCTTCCCGACCGTTGGTCCGCCGGACCAATTCTGGTCTCGCGAATGTTTCATTCTATCGCTTTTGCTATACACCATGCCCCCTTCCAGCCTTGCCGGGAGGGGGCGGCGTCGTTATCGGCCTGCGCACAGGCGGCTCAGCCCCGTGACTGGGCGGCGAGGAAGCCCCGGTACCACTCCAGGGTCTCCTCGAGGGTGGTCTCGATCGGCGTGGGCTCGACGCCGAACTTCTGCTGGAAGGCGGTGGAGTCCATGATCTGCGGCTCGGTGTGCTGGTAGAACAGCTCGGCGTAGGAGTTCATGAACGTCTCGTCGAACGGACCGAAGGGCTGCGGCTTCTCCATCGTGACGGTCTTCAGAGGGTGGCCGACCAGGTCGCCCAACACTCCGAAGATCTCGCGCGTCGTACGGGCCGTAGCGGTGGGCAGGTGCCAGACCCGGCCGTCGCCCTCGGGGTTTTCGCCCAGCGTGGCCAGCCCGCGGGCGACGTCGAGGATGTTGGTGTAGCTGTGCGGGAGGTCGATATCGCCCAGCGCCAGTACCTCGCCGCCCATCAGGGCGGCGGGGAAGACGGTTCCGCCCATCGTGGAGTTCAGCACGCGGGGGCCCACGAAGTCCGACGAGCGGCCAAGGGCCACCTTCGCGCGGCCTTCCCTGTGTGCGGTGAGGTAGTTCTCGTCCAGTGCGGCGCGCATCTTGCCCTTGGTGGTGGTCGCCCGCCACGGGGTGTCCTCCGTCATGACCTCGCCGTGGGTCTCGCCGTACGGGTACAGCGTGTCCAGCACGACCAGGCGCGCACCCGTGCGCTCCACCGCGCCCAGGACGGCCTCCTGGATGCCCGGCATCACGTCGACCTGGAGGTGGTAGGCGACGTTGACGCAGTGGTAGACGACGTCCGCGCCCTCGATCGCGGTGAGCGCCCCCTCCATGGTGCCGACGTCGCCGGCGACCCGCTCGACGCCCTCCAGCGGCTCGCCGGAGCCGGCCCGGTCCACGAGCCGCACCGCGTGCCCGCGGCGCGCAAGCTCCAGGGCGATGGAGGTGCCGGCGGGACCGGCTCCCAGAACGGTGTGGAGCGAACCCTGTACTGCAGCCATGACGGAGTCCTTTCGGGACGGGAGGAGCAGAGCGAAGAACCTTCGCCGTTACTGACGAACGCTTACGTTATACACCGTAACTAAAGTGTTGGTGCGTCGCAAGGGTGGAGGTCTCTCGACTTGCGATCGCGGCGAGGTGAACCTCGACATGGCCGCCCGCCTCAACCTCGCACCGGCCACAGTCCCGGGCCCCCGCACTTCGGGTGAGGCGAAGCCGACTCCTCCGCTGCCAGTGCGGCGGGCAGGGCCTGGGGCCGACGACTACGTCGTCAAGCCCGCCAGCGCCGCGGACAGCGGGCCCGCCACGCTCGGTGATCTGGAGATCGACCGCGGCGCGCTCATCGTCCGCAAGCAGGATGAAGAACTTCCGCTTGCACCCTCGGAATTGAAGCTCCTGCTGTTCCTCAGCGCCGCACCGGAGCAGAGCTTCAGCCGCCGACAGCTACTGGAGGACATCTGGGAGCACAGCCACTACGGGGACGCGCGCCTCGTCGACGCCTGCGTCAGGCGGCTGCGCGCCAAGATCGAGGAATACCCGCGCTGCCCTGTGTACGTCCAGACCGTGCGCGGTTCCGGCTACCGCTTCGGCCCTCTGCCGTCATGAGACCCGGCGTCCCCCGCGGCCTGCGCCCCCGCTTGGTCGTCGCTTTCATACTCGTCGCCGCACTCAGCGCGCTCATCACCGCTGCACTCGTGCACGACCTGCGCCTCCAGGTCGACTCACTGGTACGCAACCTCCCCCCGGACCCCACCGATACAGACCTGCGCACCTTCGCCCGCCAGCTGGAGCGCGCCTCGGGTTCACGCCGCTGGCACACCGCAGTCTCCCGCGACCAAGACCCGCTGATCGGCACCGTAGACAGGGTCAGCAGCACGCTGCCCGCCGCGACCGAGGACAAGGGCCCCACCTTCTACGAGCGCAGCGAACATGCCGATGAACCCCAACTCCTCATCGGCATGCCCGGCGCACATGCGTTCTGGCATCGCATTCGACGACCTCCACTTCGAGCGTCGCAGCTACGACCCGCAGATTGCCTACGCCCAGTCGAAGACGGTGAACTCTCTCTTCGCCGTCGAAGCGACCCGCCTCTGGGCGTCTGACGGCATCGTGGCCAATGCGGTGAACCCCGGAGGTGTCGCGACGGGACTGCAGCGGAACTTCACAACGCGGCAGAAGGAGTCGCTCGACGCGGCCGAAGCCGCTGGAGTGTTCACGTACAAAACGGTCGAGCAGGGGGCTGCCACCAGCATCGTCGCGGCCGTCGCCTCGGAGTTCGCGCACTCCGGAGGCCACTACCTCGACGATTCACAGGAGGCCTACACCGTGCCGAACGACGCCGACCTCGCGCAGCACCCGCACGGGGTCAAGGAATGGGCGCTCGATCCCGCCACCGCCGAGCACCTCTGGACGGTCTCGACCGACCTGCTCCGCGCCTGACCTCTCGACGCCAGAGCAAGCGGCACCGCCGCCTTCTCGGTTGGTCGCCGCATCGCCCCACATAGACGCAGGCGTGATGGTCTTCACCCGGTTCGACAACCAGAGACGCGGTTGCCGAAGCCTTGTGGTCGCGCTACCCGCCGGCGACACACCGCCCAGAAGACGGCCGAGCAACCCCGTTCAGAAGGAGCGGCGTTGCTGGAGCTCCTTGACAACTCAACGTCACCTGGCGCTGCACACACGAGGGGCCGATCGCACGCCAACTGCCTCCGGACCGCCGGGCGGTGCGTGAGACGATCGGGAAAGAGACCACCAGGAGAGGAAGTTCATGGGGGACAAGGGTCGGCTGCATGTCAGTGCGGAACTGGCAGAGGTGCTGGAGCGGATCGACGCGCTCGGCGGGATGCTCGATGAACGGGCCGACACTGCCGAGGAGTTGGGCAGACTGCCGGAGGACACGGCACGGGCCCTGCTGGACGCTGGAATCGTACGCGCCGAGCTCCCGCTGTGTCTCGGCGGATACGAGTTCGCGCCGCGGCAGCTGATCGAGACGGTGGAGCGGTTGAGCTACCACGACGCCTCGGCCGGGTGGACCATGTTCGCGCTGCAGTTGATGACCGCGACCACCTCGGCGTACCTCGCCGGGGACGCGGCGGCCGAACTGTTCCCGGACGTGCCGAACGGGAAGTACGCGTTGCTCTCCGGGCACGGCACGCGCCCCGGGTGGGCGGTGCCCGTGGAGGGCGGCTACCGCGTCAGCGGCCAGTGGCAGTTCGCCTCCGGGATGGCGCACGCCACCCACATCCACAGCGCGATCCAGGTCGAGGGCACCGGTGAGCTGCGGGTTCTGGCGATGCCGAAGTCGCAGGTGACCCTGGACGGCAACTGGGACGTGCTCGGGCTGCGCGCGACACACAGCATCGACTACCACTGCACCGATGTGTACGTCCCGTACGAGTACACCTACGTCGCGACCACGCACACCCCGGTCAGCGGCGGAGCCGTCTACCGCCTCGGCCTGGTCAACATGTCCGCGATCGGGCACACGGGCTGGGCCCTCGGCGTCGGCCGGCGGCTCCTGGACGAGCTGAAGCGGGTCGCTGCGGCGCGCACTGGTTCGCGGGGCGCCGCGGTCGACACCTCCCAGTTCCACGCCGAGTACGCCACGGCGGAAGCCAAGCTTCGGGCAGCGCGGGCCTGGGTGAACGACCTCTGGCAGGACGTCGAACAGACCCTGGATCAGGGCGAGTTGCCCAGTACGGAGCAGGAGACTCTGATCCGTCTCGCCCTGAACCACACGACCTCGACCGTGTACGAGGTGGGCGGCACCGTACACCGCTGGGCCGGCTCGGCGGCGATCCGCCGGGGCCCGGTCGACCGCTTCCTGCGCGACCTCGGCACGGGCGCGCAGCACATGACGTCGAGCCCTGTCGTGCTCCAGAACTGCGGCAAGTGGCTGAGCGGTGCCCAGCCGGACGCCCGGTGGAGCTTCCTCGACCTGACGACCTGACCCGACCATCCGAGGCCGGCGATCGGGGGCCAGGAGCCGCTCCCGTCGCCGCATCTCGATCGCGGCCCTGGGCCGCTACAAGCCGGGACAGGGAATTCGGATCCCGCTGTGCATGATCAGACGTGCGCTGCCAGGAACGCCCTGAGTTCTTCCCTGCTCATCGGCCCCTCCCACGTCGCTGTCACTTCTCCCTGCTTGATCAGGAGCAAGGACGGTGCTCCGGTGACCCCGTATCGTCGTGTCGGCTCCGGACAGCGGGTCATGTCGGTCTTGACTGCCGTCAGGCGATCGCCGTACACGTCGGCCATCTCTCCTACGACGGAGTCCATTTCCTTGCACTGCTTCATTGCTTTGGGCCAGGTTCCGGAGAAGTAGGCGAGCACCGGTGCTTGGGATGCGGTGAGGATGAAATCGAATTCTTCGTTTTCCCTTGGCTGATGCACTCGGCTCGCCATCGATTGCCCCTCGGTAGTCAGTAACACGTCCGCCACCATCATGACGGCTTCGCGCGGCGCAGTCCGCGCGGGGAATCCGGACAGCGGCTACGTCGGCGCCCCCGCCCTTCCCCTCCAGGGGCCGGTTGAGGCCATCCGATCGTGTCGTTCTGAATGCTCTTTGCGCGGACAGACATCATCCATCGGCACACACCAAGCCGACTGCCCGGTGGTCAGGCGCCCAGGGTGGCCGGTGCAACCTCAAGGAGGCTCATCTGTGGCCAGCCAGTTCCAACACGACAAGCTCCAGGCCATGTTTGCGGCTTTCGACGCGGATTCCGACGGCTACCTCCGAGCCGACGACTTCGAGGCGCTCGCAGCCCGCTGGGGCCAACTGTCCGGCGTGGAGCCGGGCACCGAGTTGCGAGCCCGGGTCGAGGAGGTCTGCAGGGGCTGGTGGCGCACGCTGCTGGCCGCCGCCGACACCAACCGCGATGACACGGTGAACATGAGCGAACTCCTCGCGGTGGTCGACCAGCTGCCCACCATGCGAGAGGAGGTCGCGGCCACCGCCGACACCATCTTCGACGCCGTCGACACCGACAAGGACGGCCGCATCTCACCGACCGAGCACCAGCTACTGGTCGAGACATGGCACGGGCAGCCCCTCGACACGCGTGAAATCTTCCCCCTTCTCGACCACGACGGGGACGGCTACCTCACCCGCGCCGAGTTCGCGACCCTGTGGACCCAGTTCTGGATCAGCGACGACGCCGCAGAACCCGGCAACCAGGTGTGCGGCCGCATTCCCGGCCAGCGCTCAGGGAGCCCGGCCTCGTCCCCGGCCTGAGGTTCACCGCGAGCAAGCGACGACGACCACTCCCCCGGCCCGGGCCCCGGGTCCGGACAGTCGCCCGGATCCGCGGCTCTTTTGCCCTTCTGCCGCCTTCGAGCAGTTGGAGCGGGCCTGGTGAGGTCGATGTCCCTGGCCAGGGCGTGACGTGACAGCGGCGGCCCCAGCGTGGATCAGATGTGCGACGGCCCGGCCCTGCGGACGTGCAGCACGCTTCCGTCCAGGGGCAGCGATGCCACGTCGACCAGGGTGAGGCCCGCGTCGGCGAACAGCCGGGCGTAGTGGTCGGTCCGCCTTTCTCGGCCGCCGACGTTGCACATCATGTGCAGGTCCCAGGCCGTGGCCAACGAAGCCGAGCCGTCGGCGGGCAGGACACGTTCGACGACGAGCAGGTCGGCGGTGGCGGGCATGGCACGGGCACAGTGGCGAAGGATCTCGCGGCAGCGCTCGTCGTCCCAGTCATGCAGGACGCGGGACAGTACGTACACCTCGCCGCCCGCGGGTACGTCGGCGAAGTCGCCCGCCCGGAAATCGCACCGCTGCGTGTGCCCGGCCGCGCCGAGGAGGCGGCGGGCGGCTTCGACCGTGTGCGGGCGTTCCAGCAGGAGGCCCTGCAGGCGGGGATGAGCGGAAAGGATTCGGCAGAGCAGTTCGCCGTTGCCGCCCGCGATGTCGACCACGGTGGCCCCGTCGACCGCCGCGGTCAGGACCGGGTGGGCCGGCAGCGGGTCGAACATCCTTGAACCAGCGGACATCGACTGGTCGAAGAGTTCCGCGAGTCGTGGATCACGGGCGAAGTGGTCGAAGTGATTCTCGCCAAATCGCTGCTCGAAGGCGACCTGCCCGGTGCGCACGGTGTGGTCGAGCCCGGCGAAGGACTCGTAGAACACTCCTCCGTACATCAGTGCCAGAGCCCGCATCGACCCTTCGGTGTCCGTACGCAGCAGTCGGCCGGTTTCCGTCAGCCGGTAACCGTCATCCTCCTCGCTGACCACACCGAGCATCGTGAGGTAGCGCAGCAGGGTGGCCAGGTTCGTCTCGAACGCATCGACCTCCCGCGCCAGCTCCGCGATGGACACGCTCCGCTCCGCGTCCATCGCGTCGGCCACCTCCAACCGTGCGAACGTGGCCAGCGCCTGCGTCGTCCACGCCCCTGTCAGCAGGCGCAGCAGGCTCTCGGCGGGCTGCCGCCTGCGGTATTGGTCGAGGTGGGCGTCAAGGAGGTCACGGTGGTCACCGGGGACATACAGCTCTACGCGCCGGTAGCCTGCCTTGGCCTCCGCGGGCGCGACGAAGTAGAACACCGTGCCGTTCTCGTGCGGGTTGTAACCACCGCCGTCGGGCGTGGCGCCGTACCGTCCCAAGGCCGCGCACAGGCCGCGCAGGACCAACGGGTCCGCTGCCTTGACCTCGAAGGCGACATGCGCCTCATGCTGCTGGTCTCGCTCGTGCGTGGCGAGCGCTTCAAGGGACGAACCCGGCGGCACGGTCAGCGCGAACACCTCGACCATGCGCCGCGTGCCGTCCAGGCAGTCCACCCCGGGGCGCAGGATTTCGACGGTGAGGTCCGCCGCACACCGCTGGTGCCGTACGGCCAGACGTTCGCGCACGATGACGCTCGGCTGTGGCGGCGCCTCCACGACGAGACCGCAGTCGGTGATCATGGCGTGCAGTGCGGCCTCGTCCTGCGGGAAGACCAGGAGCGCGGCGTGGGAGAAGTCGCAGCGTTCGGCCAACGCCCGCAGCTCCGGGCCGTCGAGCCCGGGCAGCAGGAGCGGAAGCAGTGCGGCGGTGTCCTGCACCTTGACGAAGTCGACCGCCGCGCGCAGGCGAGACGTATCGCCCGACAATGTCGTGATCATTGCGGGAGGTTCCTCATTCCGGGTTCAACGCATGCATACGGACGTACGCACACGGACATACGCGTACGGACGTACGCGAGTGAAGGGGCTCGGGGAAGAGACGGGCTACACGCCCACGTAGTGCTCCGCGAACCAGTCCTGCTGGCTGCGCGAAGTACGCAATGAGGCAAGACGCGAGCGTCGCAGGGAGTTGTGGAACAGCGATTCGCCGTCCGTACCGGACGGGCCGTGCAACAGGCCGATCATCCAGTGGGAGAACTCCTGTGCACGCCAGATGTGTGTCAGGCATCGCGCCGAGTAGGCGTCGAGGCCGGCCAGGTCCCCGGAAGTGCGGGCGTCGATCAGGGCATGGGCCAGGAGCGCCGCTTCGAGCACCGCGAGATTGGCGCCCTTCGCCGCGGACGGACTGATCAGCCCGGCGGCGTCGCCCGCGAGGAACAGCGCGCCGTGACGCAGCGGTTCGACCACGTCGGACTCCAGGTCGAGTACTGACCGCTGCAGGATGGGCCCGCGGTGCAGCGGGCCGTACTCGCGCGCCCGCATGCGCAGTTCCAGTTCGTCCCAGATCCGCTCCTGGGACCAGGCGTCGGCCGAGGTGCCGCGCTCGCACTGCAGGTAGTAGCGGGTGACCTCGCTGGTGCGGGCCATGTGCCCGGCGAAGCCGCGCTCGTGCACCGCGTACCCGACGGCGTCCAGGCTGGGCGGCGCCTGGGCGAGCAGCCCCAGCCAGGTCACGCCGTGATCGCGGTGGTGACGGACCGTTTTGGCAGGCAGGGAGCGCCGGGCCGCGCCGTGACGCCCGTCGCAACCGGCCACGTACCGGGCACGCCACAGACCGGGCCGCCCGTCGGCTTCACGTACCGCTACCGCAGGCCGTTCGCTGTCGGCATCGTGCACGGCCACGGCCTCGGCGGCGAAACGAATCTGCCCGCCGCGTGCCAGGAAGCGCGTCAGCAGGTCGGACACCAAGTCCTGTTGCGGGTAGACGGTGTGGCGCTCTCCTTGACCGAGCCCGCTGTAGTCCAGCCGGAAGCGGCCGTCCCCGGTGCGGAACTCACAGGTGTCGTGCATCTGTCCGCGCCGGTGCAGGCCGTCGGCAAGACCATGCTCGTCGAGGATCCGCACGGTGTTGGCGGCCAGAAACCCTGCCCGTGACCGCGTCTCGACATGGGCGCGCTCGGCCCGCTCCAGGACGACGCAGTCGATCCCGTGGTCCATGAGGATGTTGCCGAGCACAAGCCCGGCCGGACCCGCCCCCAGAACGATCACACCTGTCGCATGGTCAACCGCACGCGGCCGACTCTTCCCGTCTGTCACGAGGCCAGATCCTAAGGAGGTCAAACTCGCTATTCGCGCCTAGATCACCCAAATGCCTGTATCTGATGAAAAAGCAGTCACATGGAATCATCCACCGGCGCACGGACCTCCACGCGCGCCCGCGGCGTCATGGCCATCCACTCGCGCGGCCAGCCCAGAAGGTGCCCCACCATCCAGTGGTGTCCGAACAGGTGAACCGGAACCGGAACCATCCGCGTGGACTCCGCTCTGCACGCGAAACCGCGGCAACGACATCTCGCATACCCAACTCAGCGTCGTCCGAGGTCCAACTCCGAGGAGCAGCAAACCACCTCTTACGGGGTGCAGGAGTCGGGGGGCGTCGAGTCCGTCGGCGAGGGCGAGGGCGATCTCGTCGGTGAGGGCGTAGGTGAAGGAGAAGAGGGGGCCGAAGGTGTCGGGGTGTCGGAGGGGGACGGTTCGTCTGTGGGGGTCGGGTCGTCGGAGGGGGTCGGGGTAGGGCACTCCGGGGCCGTTGGGTCAGGGGCGGAGGGGCCGGGAGTGGTGGGGCTGGGGTGTGGGTCGGTGGGGGTGGGGCGTGGGTGCGGGCGGGTCGGGTCCGGGGAGGAGGGGTCGCCCGGGCGGGGATTCGTCGGGTTCGATGGCTGGGGGCCGATGTTCAGGCCGCCGCCGTTCGGGCGGGTCGCCGGGGTTTTGCCGCCCGGGCCGGGGCTGGTCGGCAGTGGGCCTTGGCCGTCGGGGACCTCGTGGGTGCCGCGGCGGAAGAAGTCCAGCCAAGCAAGGACCGTGCGCAGGTAGGCCGATGAGTGGTTGTAGCTGAGGATCGCTTGGTCCAGGTCGGCTTTGTGGGCCAGGTTGCGGTTGCCCGCACACAGATAACGGCCCGCCGCGAGCGCGGCGTCGTGGATGTTGTTGGGGTCGGCGCGGCCGTCCTCGTTGCCGTCTGCGCCCCAACGGGCCCAGGTGGAGGGGATGAACTGCATCGGCCCCACCGCCCTGTCGTAGGTCGCGTCGCCGTCGTACTCCCCGTTGTCCGTGTCGGAGATCCGGGCGAAGCCGCTGCCGTTGAGGACGGGGCCCAGGATGGGGGTGAGTGTCGTGCCGTTCTCGTCGACCCGCCCGCCGCGGGCCTGTCCGGACTCCACCTTGCCGATGGCTGCGAGGAGTTGCCAGGGCAGGCGGCAACCGGGGTCGGTGTCTGCGAGAGCGTCCTCGGCGTGCCGGTAGGCGGCGAGGACCGTGGCCGGGATGCCGGACTGGGTTCGCACCGCGGGGGCCTCGCTCCCTCCGCCGCCTGTTCCTTTACTGCCACGCAGGGGCGGGAGTTCGGTGTGGTACGCGTCGGCCGAGGGGCCCGCCGGTGGGATCCAACCGCCGTCCCCGCTACCGCTGTCCGGGGCGGCGCCACGACGGGGTGCGCCCAATGGGTCGCCGGGCGCGCCCGATGCGGTGAGTCCGGCCACCGCGACGGCCGCGACGACGGTGCCGGCCATGCCCCGGCGCATACGGCCGCTGGCCTTCTTGCGGTGCTTGTTGTTCGTCGCCATGGCTCACCTCTCGAAGTTGCGGCGCTCAGCAGTTGGGGGTGGCGGGCCGGTCCGCGAAGCGGTCGGCGAGATACGCCATGGCCTCGGCGTTCGCCGCCTGGATCGGCCAGAGGTGGTCGGCGACCGGGGGGTGGCTCGAGGTGTCGTACGTCTTCCAGGTCAGCGGCACGCCTTGGGCGCAGTACTGCTTGTGCAGGGCGTCGGCCTGGTTCGGTTCGACGAGGGCGTCCTGGGTCGCGTGGTACTGGAGTACCGGCACCTTGATCTTCGGGCTGCTGCCGAGGGCGTTCTCCGTGTAGCGGGCGACCCAGGGCGCATCCACGAGCGGGCTACGGGTGACGTACGCCGACAGTGCTTTGTTGCCGTACTTGTTGATCATCTCGAGGGCGCAGCCGCCCGCTTCGAGATCGGCGACCATCGCCCGTCCCGCGTCGTTGAGTACGTCGCCGAACTTGAGCTCCGGATAGGCATTGTTGAGGCCGATCAGGGCGTAGAAGAGGAAGCCGGAGCCGGGGCGGCCGTTGAGCGGCAGGGCCACCTCCATCAGGTTGGCGGGGACTCCCCCCGCGACGATGCCCTTGAGATTGAGTTCGGGCGCGTAGTCGGGCTGGAACTCGCCCGCCCACAGCGCGGCACCGCCGCCCTGCGAGTAGCCGCGGAAGGCGACCGGCGCGGCGGCGGAGAGCCCGGTGGCGGGCAACCGCTGGGCGGCGCGGACCGCGTCGATGAGGGCGGGGCCGAGGGACTTGCCGACCATGTACGTCGTCTTCGGTCCTGGCCGGTAGCCCTCGTAGTCGGGGACGGCGACCGCGTAACCCGCCCTGAGCATGGCGTTGATGACCCACTGCTCGTACAGGGCGCCCTTGGTGATCATCCGGGAGGGGGTGCAGCGGAAGGCGGGGCCCTGGGTGCCTGGCCCCCAACCGACGATGGGCCGCGAGGCGGGGGTGCCGCCCTTGGGCACCAGGACGGTGGCGGTCACCGCGTGCGGCTTGCCGAGCGCGTCGGTCGACCGGTACATCACCTGCCAGGTGTCGGCCAGGGCGCGCGGTGTGGGGGTGCCGGGCTCGACCTTGCGGGAGCGGATGACGTCGCCGGGCTTTCCGTCGGGCAGGGCGGACGGCGGTACGTAGAAGTCGTCGGGCGGCAGCGGCGCGGCGGCGCTCGCGTTCGCGCTGGCGGGAGTCTGGCGGGGCTCGCTGCCCGCCGTGCGCTCCGTGCCCGCAAAGAGCGTGCAGGCCGCGAGGATCAGGGTGAGGGCGGTGGTGAGCCGTCCTGCCCGGCGGGATATCCGTGTCGGCATGTCAGTCCCCTTGGGGGCCGGTGGCGTGTGGTGGCTGGTGGCTGGTGGCTGGTGGCTGGTGGAACAGCGCGTTGACGAAGCCGGTTGCGGCTGGCCGGCAAGCCTGCGCTCGGCTAGATCTGCAACCCCTGGCGCGGGTTCTCCTGGTCTGCGATGGCGAGCTCTTCGAGATGTGCGGCCGCGGTGGGAGCTCCGCCCGCCTCGCGGAAGGAGTGGCTCACGCGGCGGGCGGCCGCGGCGAAGCGGGGCTGGCCGAGCACGACGTCCAGAGCCGATCCGACGGCCTTGGCATCGGTCCGGCCGAACCGCACCCGCACTCCCGCGCCCGCGGCGGTGACCTGGGCGGCGACCACGGGCTGGTCGCCGCGGACCGGGGCCACCACCAGGGGGACGCCATGCCACAGAGCCTCGGTGACGGTGCTGTGCCCGGCGTGGCAGACGACGGCGTCCGTGCGGGCCAGAAGAGCGAGTTGGGGCACGGCCGGGCAGATCAGGAGGTTGTCGTCGTCGCGCGGCGGCCCGAGGACACCGTCGGGGTCGACGACCACGGCGCGCAGTACGTGTGATCGGGCGCGTACGCCGTCGACGCACTGGGCCAGGAAGTGGGCGCCCACCGTGGTGTCGCCGGTGTCGAGCGAGACCAGGACCAGCGCCCGGCCGTCGTCCCGGTCGACCCACCCCCAGGGGAAGTCGGCGGCCTCGATGCGCGCGTCGGGAGCCTGGCCGAGCGCCGGGCCGACGAAGCACACCGGGCCGCGGTCCGGCGCCTGCGGGCCGGTGAGTTCGGTCGTGGAGAAGACCAGTGTGAGCCGTGGCGAGAAGCGTGGGTCGTAGCGGGCCGAGGGGTCGCCCAGGCGCAGCCGTAACCCGTCGAGGAGATCGGCGATCCACTGGTCGAACTGCGGAGTGTCCACGGGGCTGCCCGACAGCTCCGCGGAGGTGGTCGAGGAAGTGACGTAGGGAACGCCGAGCCGCTCGGCTACCAGTGCGCCCGCGACCGTCTGCTGGTCGACGACGAGCAGGTCGGGCCCGAACTCCAGCACTGCGGCCGTCACTCCGGGCGCCATGGCGTACGCGAGCGGCGCGAAGAAGTCGTCCCACTGACACTTCAGGGCCGCCGTGCCGCGCAGATCGCGGGGCATGTCGTCGATGCCGGGTGCGCCCGCGCAAGGGAATACAGGGGTGTCGGCGGCCACCAGGCCCTCCAGGGCGGCGGGCTGCCCGGCCCAGGCCACCTCGTGCTCCCGGCCGGCGAGTTCGGCGGCGACGGCCGAGACCGGATTGACGTGACCGGCCAGCGGCGGCACCACGAAGAGGAAGCGGCTCATCGGGCACCGCCGCCGCACAGCGCGACGTACCCCGCAATGCCCAGGGCCGGTTGGGCATTGCGGGTGTCCAGGTCGCCGGTCTTCGGGCCAGGCCTGCCGCAGGCGCCGGCCCGGCACACCCTGCTCACCGGTCTCCCGCTCGCGTGGCCGGAAGGGCTCAACCCCGGGACCGCGTCCGGGATTGCCTCACAAGACAGCATCAGAACTCCGACCGCTCGGCGACACAAGTACAGGCACAGGCAGGCAGGTAGGCGAGAAAATGCGTTGATTTGAGAATCGAGCCGAAAGCGGAAGCTAGTCGCGCCTCAAGAAACTGGTCAAGAGCAGTTTCACTGCGTACCGAAGATCTGTTGCGGGATGAGTACGGAGCCGGGATCAGTTGTCACCCCGACTCACCCCGGGATTTTGGCATCAAAGCACAAGTCCCGATTGCTGATTACTCACCCCGGGATGAACCAGCCCTCAAATCCAGGCAGCGGAATTCTGCTGGTAATTGACATCTTGACCGCCCAACTACCCGTCAGTAGTTTACCGATCCGAAACAGGACCGTATCTGGCGAAGATAACGACATGTACGGCCATTCTTCCTTCATCCGTTCTGCTCCTTCACGCAGTACGAGAGGCAGCTCATGAGAGCTAATCGAAAGAGAGCCGGGGTGCGTGGCGCCCTGGCCGCTGTCGCGACCGCAGGTCTGGTCACCGGCCTGATCACCGTCACCGGAGGTACCGCCTCCGCCGTCCCGCTGAAGCTGAATCAGAAGTACACCTGTAAGTTCCCGATCATCAACAACGACCCGATCGAAATTGAGATCACCGCCGACATGCCCGCCACCATGAAGGTGGGCGAGACGGTCCCCGAGTACGACATCAAGGCCGTCACCAAGGTCAGCGCACGCGCCGCACAGGGCCTGGGCGTCATGGGAGCGGTGACCCTCGAAGGCAAAGCCACCGCCGACGTCAACGTGACCCTGCCCGGCGGCACCGGCAACCTCCCCATCAAGGTCGTCAACAACGTCGCCAAGGCCAACATCCCCAACCCCGCGGCAGCGTTCACCGTCGACGCCACCGGCAAGTCGCCCGGTTCCCTGCTGACCTGGGCCGACCCCGGCACCGCCAAGTTCGACGTCACGGGCCTCAAGCTGCACAACATGATCGCCCGCGACGCGGCCGGCGCCCCGGTCCAGCTCCCGCCGTTCGGCGACGAGTTCGAGACTGCCTGCACGCTCGACGCGGGCCAGCCGACGCTCCTGCACACGATGGAGATCCAGGGCGGCAGCACCGACCCTGGGCCTGATCCTGACCCCGGCCCCGATCCCGACCCGGGCCCGGAGCCCTCGACGGGCAAGCAGAACGTGAACACCAAGGTCACCCCCAAGCAGGGCGGAGGCCAGCTCACCATGGCCCAGGCGGGCGACACCGTCGCGCTGTCCCCGGTCGAGGAGGGCGCGGGCGGCAGCTCGACCGGCGACCTGCAGAAGGTGACCGTCAAGGACGCCCGTAACGGTGCCACCGGCTGGTCGCTCACCGGGAAGGTCACCGACTTCACGGGCGCCGGCACCATCGGCGCGGACAAGCTCGGCTGGACGCCGTCCTGCGAGACGGCGGCCGGGTCGGCAAGCACCTGTGTGCCCGGCACACAGGGCACGGTCGGCGGGGCGGGCGCCACGCTCGCCAGTGCGCCCGACGCGGCGCAGACCGGCGGCGAGTTCACGGTCGGCGCGGGCCTCGCGCTGGACGTGCCGGCGACCGCGGCCGCCGGTGACTACGCGGCCGTGCTCACGCTGACGCTGACCTGATCCGGGGCCGCGCCTTGGTGGACCGGCCGTCGCACGACGGCCGGTCCACCTCTTCGGCGTTGCTCCGCCCTTCACTCGCCGCCCTTCCCTCCCCTCCCTTCTCCGCTCGCTCTGGGGGCCGCATGCACCTCTTTCGTACGCAGCTCACGCATCACCGATACGCCGCCGTGCTCATCACCGCCCTGGCCCTGGCGCTCGGCCTGCTCACCGCGGGCCCGCCGCCGGACGCGTACGCCGCCGACAACGGCCGCTGGTCCGTCTTTCCCGCCAAGACGGGTAAGGACGGCAGGGACGGCAAGGCGGGCAAGAAGGCCGCCAACGGCAAGGCGCACCGCGCGTACTTCCAGATGAAGGCGGATCCAGGCCGCACCGTGCGCGACAAGGTCACCGTCTCCAATCTCGCCAAGGAGCCGGTGACCTTCCTGCTCTATGCCGCCGACGCGTACAACACCCCGCGCGACGGCGGCTTCGCGGTGCGCGAACCCACGGAGAAGCAGCGGTCCGTCGGAGTGTGGACGCGCCTCGCACGCTCCGAGGTCACGGTGCCGGCGGGCGGCAGGACCACGGTCCCCTTCACCGTCGCCGTTCCGCGCACCGCATCGCCGGGCGACCACCCCGGAGCCGTCATCGCCCTGGACAAGCGCGTCGCCCGCGCCAAGGGAACCGGCGTCGGCATCCGTCAGGCGGTCGGCGCCCGGATCTATCTCCAGGTCAACGGCGAACGCAGGCCCGGCCTAAGCGTCCAGGACGTCCACTTCGACTACGAGGTTCCGCTGCTGCCCGGCTTCGGCAAGGACGCCACGGTCACGTACACGCTCGTCAACAACGGCAATGTGCAGCTCGAGCCGAGGGTCGACCTCAAGGCGAAGGGCCTGTTCGGCCGGACGTCCTTCGACAGCGCGGGCAACAAGTTGCCTGCCGAGCTGATGCCGGGACAGCGGGTGCGGATCACTCAGAAGTGGGCCGCGCCGCCACCGCTGGACTGGGGCAACGTCGAGCTGACGGCGAGCGACAAGGGCGGTGAACTGGTGGAGAGCGGGAGCACCGCCTATCGCACGGTGAACTGGGGTGTCCTCGTGACGCTGGTCTTGGTGGTGCTTGTGCTGATCGTGGGCGTGGTGGTGCGACGTCACCGAGCTCGCTCCGCCGTGCGGAGCTGATGGCGTACGGCATGGCCGCGGGCCCGGAGCGCCGTCGCTGCTCCGGGCCCGCTCTCTGCGCTGCCGTACGGCGGGGAGGCCCCGGGAACGCGGGGCCCCGGGGTGCCGTACCGCAGCAGCCTCAGATGGCCTGCTCGTCGCCGTAGCCGCAGACCACCTCCTCGTCGCAGTAGCCTCAGACCGCTTCCTCGTCCCTCCGGATGCGCCGCGGCAGATAGTGGAAGGCCGCTGTGCCGGCGGCGCCGAGGCCTCCTGCCGCGGCCAGCATCAGGCCGACGCCGGACATGCCGGTCGCCGCGAGGCTGCCCGAGCCGCCGGCCACCTGGGTCCCCAGCTGGGTGCCGGAGGACCCGGAGCCGCCGCTCGAGCCCGAGCTGCCCGCGGTACCGGATGCGCCGCCCGAGGAGCCGCCGGTCGTGATGCCAGGATCGGCTGGGCCGGTGGGGTCAGTGGGGTCGGTCGGCGGGTCGGTGGGCGGATCCGTCGGCGGATCGGTGGGCGGGTCGGTCGGCGGGTCCGTGGGCGGATCCGTCGGGTCCGTCCCGCCGTCGCCCGTGATCGTCATCGTGTGCAGGAGCGTCTTCTGACCGGCGTCGAGCGTGCACTCCGCCGTGAACTCATCCCCGTTGGGCGGAAGTGGGACGGGCTTGCCCGACGCGTCCCTGGCGATCATGTTGTGCAGCTTGATGCCCTTCACGTCGAAGGCCGCTTTGCCCGCCGTGCCCCAGGTCAGCAGCCCACCGGGCGACTTCCCCGTCGCGGTGACCTCGAAGGCCGCGGGGGGATCGGGGATGGCTGCCTTGGCCACGGTGTTGGCGACCTTGATGGGCAAAGTGCCGTCGCTACCTGGCTGGGTGACCACGACGTCGGCTGTCGCCTTGCCCTCCAGCGTGACCGAGCCGAGCACACCCAGGCCCTGCGCGGCGCGCGCGCTGACCTTGGTGACGGCCTTGATGTCGTACTCGGGGACCGTCTCGCCCACCTTCATGGTGGCGGGCATATCCGTGGTGATCGCGACTTCGATGCCGTCATTGTTGATGATCGGGAACTTGCAGGTGTATTTCTGCGCGAGCGACGCCGGATCGGCCCATGCACTGCCGCCACCACCGGTCAGCGCGATTAACACCCCGGCAACTCCGGTCAGGGCCGATCCCCGTACCAGCCTGGCCACGACTTTTCCCGGTTGCTCTCCGCTGCGGACTCCCATGCGGTCTCCCATGTGTGGCCCCACTTCTGAGAATTGACACAATCCAGAAAGGAGTACTGGCAGGTAAGGTGCCCGTCAACCCGATCGGCTCGGTTCGGCACGGGCAGACGGCACGGGTCGCACAATTTGTCATCCGCGCACCATCCCGTACTCACCGGAGCCACAAAACTGCGCGGCCCTCAACTTCCTTTCGCCATCGGCCCGGAACAGACCTTGACCGCCCAACTACTCATCAGTAGTTTGCGTATTCGAAACACCGCCGTAGCGTCTGCAGCAATTCAGTCGGCAGATTCCCTCGCGGCGGCGGATTTCACATCTCCGATTCCCCCGGGACAGCTGGGCCGGCGAGTCCGGAATCGCAGAGGTGGCACCGACGTTCGTTCGTGCCCATTCACGTAGTCCGAGAGGTAGCTCATGGGAGCGCACAAGAGACAAGCCAGGGCACGCAGTGCTCTGAGCGCGGTGGCGGCCGCCGGCCTCGTCACCGGCCTGGTCACCCTGAGCGGCGGTTCAGCCTCCGCCGACCCGGTCAAGCTCACGCAGAAGTACACCTGCAAGTTCCCGATCATCAGCAACGACCCGATCGAAGTCGAGATCAGCGCCGACATGCCCGCCACCATGAAGGTGGGCGAGACGGTCCCCGAGTACGACATCAAGGCCGTCACCAAGGTCAGCGCACGCGCCGCACAGGGCCTGGGCGTCATGGGAGCCGTGACCCTCGAAGGCAAAGCCACCGCCGACGTCAACGTGACCCTCCCCGGCGGCACCGGCAACCTCCCCATCAAGGTCGTCAACAACGTCGCCAAGGGCGACATCCCCAACCCGGCTGCCGGATTCACCCTCACGGCCACCGGCAAGTCCCCCGGCTCCCTGCTGACCTGGGAGAAGGAGGGCACGGCCAAGTTCGACGTCACGGGCCTCAAGCTGCACAACATGATCGCCCGTGACGCGGCCGGCGCGCCGGTCCAGCTCCCGCCCAACGGCGACGAGTTCCCCGCGGACTGCACCCTGGACGCGGGCCAGCCCACCGCGCTCCACACCATGACCATCAGCGGCGGCAGCACCGATCCCACGGACCCGCCGACCGATCCGCCCACCGATCCCCCGACCGACCCTCCGACGGACCCGCCCACCGACCCTCCGACGGACCCGCCCACCGACCCTCCGGGCGATGACCCGGTGAAGCTCAACTTCGGCATCAAGGGCAACTCGTTCATCAAGGCGGCCAACGGCAGCGCCCCGCTCACGGGCGGCATCGACACCCGCTACGACCTGGCCAAGGGCACCTTCGACGCCGACCTGAAGCTCGACCCGACCAAGGGCAAGTTCACCATCATGGGCTTCCTGCCCACGACCGCGGACATCGCCTTCGAGCAGACCGGCAAGACCACCGGCACCCTGGACACCGCCGGGGTCCTGAAGTCGAAGTCCGAGATGTTCGTCAAGCTCGCCAGCGTCAACGCCTTCGGCCTGCCCATCGGCGGCGGCGCCGACTGCAAGACCTCCTCGCCCGCCAAGATCGACCTCGCCAGCGAGGGCCGCTTCCAGCCCTACAAGGGCGGCAAGCTCAAGGGCACCTACACCCTGCCCGGCCTCAAGGGCTGCGGCGCCCTCAACGACATCATCAGCACCTTCATGGCCGGTCCCGGCAACACCATCGACATGGACCTGACCTACAAGAGCTGACGCCACATCACACCGCAGCGGTGAGAGTCCGCATCCCGATCCGGCCCCCCGCCCCTCGAGGCAGGGGGCCGGACCCGTTCCCCAGTACTTGGAGAGGCAGTGCTGAGATTGCGCGCCACAGGGTGGCGGGCCGCGCCCGCCACCGTGCTGCTTGCCGGGCTGATCGGCTTCACTCCCAGCCATCCGGCCGCCGCGGACCCGGCGTCCCTGACACAGACGTACCAGTGCGTGTTCCCCATCATGGAGGAGGATCCGCTCACGGTCGTCATCACGGCGGATCTGCCGGCCAAGGTGAAGGTCGGCGAACAGATCCCGGCCTTCCGGGTCACCTCGGTATCAAAGGTCAGCAAGACGGCGGCCACGGCCCTGCGCACGGTCGGCGGCGCCACCCTCGAAGGGGTCGCCACGGCGGATGTCACCGTCCACATGCCGGAGGGCCCGCTGAACATCGGCCTCGACAACACCATCCCCAAGACACCGCTGCCGCAGCCGCCCGCCGCCTTCGAGGTGACCGCGACCGGCCAGGCACCGGCGCTCACGTTCCGGCAGCCCGGCAGCGTGAAGATCGACGTCAACCGCCTGCTCCTGACGATGACGCCACGGGACACCACAGGTGCCAAGACGGCCCTCGACACCTTCGAGACCGAGTGCACCCTCGATCCCGGCGACCAGAACAAGACCCTGCACACCGTCCAGGTCGAACCGGGCACGGCGGATCCGACCGACCCGCCGGATCCGGGCGGCGAGCCGGTGCCGCTGAACTTCGGCATCAACGGCAGCACGTTCATCAAGGCGGCCAAGGGCAGCGCCCCACTGGACGGGGGCATCGGCACCCGCTACGACCCGGACAAAGGCACCTTCAACGCCGACCTGGAACTCGACCCGACCAGGAGCCAGTTCACCCTGCTCGGCTTCCTGCCGACGAGCGCAGACATCGCCTTCGAGCAGAGCGGAAAGGCGACGGGAACCCTCGACACCGCGGGCAGTCTCAAGGCCCACTCCGAGATGTACGTCAAGCTCACCGGCGTGAGCGCGCTCGGCCTGCCCATCGGCGGCGGGCCGAACTGCAAGACCGTCGAGCCCACCAAGGTCGACCTCGCCAGCGAGGGCCGCTTCCAGCCCCACAAGGGCGGCAAGCTCAAGGGCACCTACACCCTGCCCGGGCTGAAGGACTGCGGCGCCCTCAACGACATCATCAGCACCTTCATAGCCGGTCCCGGCAACACCATCGACCTGGACCTCACTTACGAGAAGTAGCGCAAGTAGCACGCACACGCGGGCCCGGGCAGCCGCCGTGCTGCCCGGACCCGCGCTCATCGGGCCGTCAGCGGGCCATCAGTGCGAAGACCCCCCAGCCGACGTACTCACGCTGGTACCGCGCGTAGTTGGCGGGACCGGTGGTGAGCTCGGCCCGTACCTCGGCGGCCAGCTCGTCATCGGGGTTCCCGTCGAGCCAGCGGCGCATGTTGAGCCACTGTGCCGCCTGGTACCGGTCCCAGCTGTCCTGATCGGCCAGCACCATTTCCACGACGTCGTACCCGAGATCGCCGAACTGTTCCATCAGCTCCGGCAGCAGCAGGAAGTCGTCCCTGCTCCCCGCGTGGCAGGCTTCGGCGGTTGCCTGGTCCGGCACTTCCTGACGCCAGTACGGCTCACCGATCAGCATCAGGCCGCCGGGATGCAGACTCTTGTCAAGGAGATCGACGGTGCCGGCCACGCCGCCCCCGATCCAGGTGGCGCCGACGCATGCGGCGAGATCGACCGGCTCGTCCGCGACGAAGCCGACGGCGTCGTCGTGCACGAAGGCGACCCGGTCGGCGACACCGAGTTCGGCGGCACGGGCGCGCGCCTTTCCGGTGAACACCGTGCTGATGTCCACACCGGTCCCGGTGACGCCGTGGTCACGGGCCCAAGTGCACAGCAACTCGCCCGACCCACTGGCCAGGTCGAGCACACGCGTTCCGGGAGCCAAGTGCAGTGCCTGGCCCAGGTCCGCGAGCTTGCCAGGGGTGATCGGGTTGTGGAGGCGGTGGCTATTTTCGCGAATGGCGAAGATGCGTGGAAGATCCACGAGAGGTGTTCCTTCGGTTTGTTGGGGTCGTGGCGTCTGCGGGAGACAGCCGACCGGAGTCGGCAGCCGTGGCTCGGACCGTCATCAACACACCTCGTTCGCACGCATGGATCTTGAGCCGATGAGTGTAGAGATCCCGGATCGGCGTCTCCACCGAATTACTGCCGCTGCGAGAGGGGCGAGCGCAGCAGCCGGACCCTCCGGACCGCGCCCAGCCAGAACGACGTCGGCAGGAACACCAGATCTCCCACGACGGTGATCGCCGAGAACATCGGCAGCGCCATCAGCACACCGATGCCCAGATGCGTGCCGAGCATCACGACCAGGACCGCGTACTTGAGCCGCGGGATGAACACGAGGACGGGGAAGAGAAGTTGGGAAGCGACGGTCACGTAGGCGAGCAGCGCCATGCCACTCCCCTGCGCCGCCAGCCAGTGGGAGAGCTCGGGGAAGGTCGCGAAGTCGTCCAGGCGCAGGGCGTAGTGCAGCGCGCTGCCGTCCCGCCACGTCGAGCCGCGGATCTTGTAGAGAGCCGCGGTGGCATAGACCGCCATCACCTGGAAGGTGATCAGCGCCATGCCCGCGTTGTGCAGCACGGTCACGACCCGGCGCCGCAGTTCCTCGTACGGCGTCACCGGCCCGGGAGTCGCGCGCGCGGCGCGGCGGGCGTCCAGGGACCAGCGGCGACCCGACGCGCACAGCACCAGATAGTTGGCGAACAGCAGGCTCAGCAGCTCGAACCCGCTGGCGGCGACCGCCGAGCGCATGTAGAAGCCCGCGACGACGAAGGCGAACAGGACAGCCATGAGGCGGGTGTGCCAGCCCAGCAGGTACAGCGCGCTGACCGCGATGGCCAGCACATAGGCGGCCCAGAAGAAGTCAGGGCTTGGGGTGCCCAGCCAGGTGTACCACCAGGACAGGCGGCCGTCGGCGCCGCGTGCCTGGACCGAGGCGCGGAAGAGTTCGGGGGTGTAGGGGGATCCGGGGCCCCAGAGGCGGTCGGCGTGGCCCGCCTCACGGAGCAGGTTGAGCAGGAAGAGGCCCGCGACACCGATGCGGAGGACCGCGGCACCGTACAGCCCGAACGGGGTGAGGCTGCCGGCGCGCAGTCGCTCCCGCACGCGCCGGGTGCCGTCCTCGGTCACGGCGGCCCGCGGGCCAAGGGCCGGGCGCAGGGTCACGGGAAGGCCTCCCAGATGCCCAGGGGCTGACGGCTGGCAGCGGGGGCGGGCCGGCCGGGCGGGGCGATGGGCACGGTGCGCAGGCGCAGCTCGACGGCGTCCGGGCGGGGCTCGCCGAGGTCTTCGAGGCGTACGACGACGGCATTGCGCAGGTACCGCGCGGCGGGGGTCAGCGGCGCCCTGAGCTGGGTGTGCGGTGAGCCCGCGAGGTGGGCGTTGACCGCCTTGCGCAGCACAGTCTGATCCTCCCGGCTGGGCAGCGGGTTGCCCCGGTGGGCGGCGATGTCGTGGGCGGTCAGGTCGATCCACCGGCCGGGGCGGTCCGCGCGCCAACTGCGGGCCTCCAGATGGGTGTTGGCGCGGGGCGGGTCGGGCGCGAAGATGTTCCAGTCCTGGGGGAAGAGCGGCCGCAGCCACGCGTCGGGCTGCGCCGGACGGGCTCTGCCCGAGGAGCCGGAGGAGAGGGCGGGGCTCAAGTGCAGGACCAGGAGCGCCATATGGGTCAGCGCGAGGGCCATGACCAGCAGGGCGGCGCCCCGTCCCGCTGCGCGCAGCGGGCCGCCGAGCGGGGCGCCCCGGGGGGCCAGCGGATCGGGCGGCTCGATCAGGAGGGGCGTGCGCTCCGTGCCGTCCACGGGGGCCGCCCTTACCCCGCCGAGGGTGCCGAGGGTCCGACACCAGGCAGGTTCTCGCACTCCGGCGCCTTGTCGAAGGCCTGCTTGAGTGCGGGGTCGGCACGGAAGTCGTGGGCAGGACCCTGGTAGCCGCCCGTCTTGCCCATGCCTTCGCCGGCCTTCTCCAGCGCCGCCTTCAGCGACTTCTCGTCGGTGACCTTGGCCTTCTTGAGTTGGGATGTGGTGTCGGCGAGGCTGCTGCGGGCGCCACGGAGGTTCTTGAGTGCCTTCTTGTACGTGGCGTCGCCGCCGTCGACGGGTGGTGCGCCGTCCTGGCGCATCTTCTTGTCCAGCGCGCCGAGTTGCCGGTCGAGCGCTTCCATGAAGGTGACGACCTCCGCGTGGTACTTCTTGGCATCCTTCTGGTCCGAGGCGGGCAGCGCCAGCTTGGACCCGACGTCCTGCACGCTGTCGCAGACGTCCGAAGCCCAGTCGACCTGCGGGCCGTCGTCCACCCGTGAACTGCACCCCGACATCACCGCCGCGAGCACGACCCCGAGAGTGGCGGACAGGAGCGCGGTGGTGCGCCGCGTGCGTCTGGTGTTCTTCATGCCTGACTCCCCTTCATCGGCTGAACGTGTCGATGTTCGCGATCTGCCAGGTCCCACCCCGGTGGACCACGTCCACGGCGAACATCGCTGCCGCGTGGGTGGCCGAACCCCCCTTGGCGGTACTGGTGTTGCTCTGGTCGGCGAACACCAGGACCCGGGCCCGGTCTCCGTCGATGACCTCGACCCCGCTGTGCGTGACGGTGGTGCTCAGAACGAGCTTCTGCCGCTCTCCCCCGGCCCGGACCTGCGCGAGCATCTCCCGGTGCTGACCGACTGCCTTGCCGGTGAGGTACTTGTCCGCGGCCTTCTCGGTCCGGCCGGGGTTGGCGTGGTCGTAGGAGAAGACCGCGTCGATAGCCTGGCCGACCGTGCCCTTGACCTCGCTGGTCCGGGCGGTGTCGGTGAGCGCCGCGTTGCGCAGGGCGGGCACGTCGCGCTCACCTTCGGCCCGCGTGTGGGCCAAGACCGCGAAGGCCGCGGCCAGAACGGCGAGCAGCGCGAGCAGCAGGGGCCAGGGCACCCGTCTGCGCTCGCTGCGGGCAGGCCGTTTCCGGGGCTTCGGGCGCGGGCGCGGGACCCGCGGTGCGGGCGTGGGTGTCTCCCGGGCCTTGACCGCGGCCAGCCGCCGCTGCCGGTTGACCATATGGCGTGTCGTCGACATGGATGGGCCCCTCAGTCGGACGGAGTGTCGGTGGGCGTCTCGCCCGCGGGGGCCTGGCCCAGGCCGCTGAGCTTCCAGCCGTCGCCGGTGCGGGTGAGCTCGCCGAGCAGCCGGCTCTCCTTGGTGCTCGGCTTCTTCTTCGGCGGGTCGACCGTGATCCGCATCGCGATCAGGACCCCTGCCCGGCCCTCGCGCTCGTCCAGTTCGGTCACGGCGCCGGACAGCACCTGGGCCGTGGTGACCGTGCGGGCGGCGCGCACCTGTTTCTCGAACTCGGGCCTGCCTTCGCGCAGTTCGTCCAGGAGGCTTCCGGTCGCGGACTGCTCCCAGGCGTCGAGTCCGCGCTCGAGGTCGCGGTGGTCGAGGGTGTTCATGTTCAAGGCGGCCTGTTCGCCCGCCGCGAGCACCTCGTCGCGGGTCGTTGCGAAACGTACGGAGTCGTCGTGGGCCGCCGCGTACCAGGTCGAGCCCGTCCAGCCGGCGAAGCCCAGGGCGAGCGCGCCCGCGGCGGAGGCTAGCGAGAGTTTCGTACGGTGTCGGGATGTCGTCGTACGTGCCATGTCTCTCTCCGGTGGTGTTCTAGCGGGCCTTGATGTCGGTGATCGTCCAGTGGCCGTCGTGCAGGCGCGCGGTGATCGAGAGCTGGGCGGCCGCGGTGGTCGCCTTGGCGCCCTCCCGCTTTGCCCGCTGGTCGAGGAAGACCAGCAGCCGCGCCTGGTCGCCGGTGAGCTCGACGGCTCCTGCCCGTACGACCTGAGTGGTGAGCGACAGCTGCTGCTCGGTGACTTGCCTGCGGAGGGTGCCGAACAGGGCCCGGTAGTCCTTGGCCGCCTTGCCGCGCAGCACGTCGTGCGCGCGTCGCTCGGTGGTGGCCAGGGCATCGGGTGTGTAGGTGAAGATCGTGGTGAGTGCGTCGCTGACGTCTGCGATGACCCGGCGGGTCCGCTCGCTGTCGGTCAGGGCCTGGTTGGCGGCGCCCGGTGTGTTGGCGGTGCGGTCGGTGAGGACCAGGAGTGTGCCGCCGCTCAGGAGCAGGGCGGCCAGGACGAGGGCGAGCAGCACCTGGTTCCTGCGGCCCTCGTGACGATGGGGCGCCGGCTGCACCTGGCTGTGCGCGTCCGCACCTGCTGTGCCCGTATCGGATGTGCCGGCTGGCGCCGCACGCTGGGGTCTCAGTCCGGCGCCCATCTGTATCCCCTCATTCCCCTCATTGCGCTCATTCCGCTGCGGCCGGGACCGCGCTGAGCGAGCTGAGTTTCCAGCCCGCCCCCGTGTCGTCGAGGCCCGCCTCGAAGCGTTTGCGGTCGGTGGTGGACTTGCCGGTGCGTTCGGTCATCTCGACCCGGACGGTGGCGATGACCTTCGCCGTGCCCGCCCGGCTGTCCAGGGCGATGACGGCCGCGTCGGTGACCGTGCCGCGGGTGCTTGTGCCCTCCTGTTCGAGGGCCTTGGCGCTGTCGTCGCCGGTGCGCCGCAGTTCGTCCGCGAGCGGCCCGTCCGCCGCCTTCGTCCAGGCGCGCAACGAGGTGCGTACGTGTGTGCCGTCCATGGTGTTGAGCACCGCGATGTGCTCGCGGGCGGCGTCCAGTGCGCTGTCGCGGGCGCGGGCGTGAGCCAGGTCGTCGTCGGCCCGCGTGTGCGCGTACGTCCATCCCGAGAACCCGCAGAACAGCGCTCCTGCCAGGAGTGCGGCCGACCATGCGCTCCGTCGCCTCATGACTTTCCTGTCGGTCACGACTCCCCCATCCCGAGCAGCCCGCCCAGGTCGTGCGGGCTGTTGGACGGCGCCCGGCTCCGTCCAAGACCCCCTGAGCCCGGCCGGGCGGGTTCGGGCACGCCGCCGCGCGGTGCGTTCCCCGAGCCGCGTACGTTCTGACCGCCGGCGGGGTCAGCGGTGCAGGCCGCCTTGGTGTTGGCGGGGGCCGGTGAGGTGTCCAGGCCGTTGCGGTAGGTGGTGCCGCCGTATCCGGCGGTGCACGGCAGCGGCTTGAAGAAGGTGGTGGTCATGCCGAAGCGCACGCCGTCGGGGCCGATGGCACTGGCTCCGGTGGAGGCGACCTGGGGGATGCGCACCATCAGTTCTTGGGTGCCGCGCTGGCGGGTCACCAGGAGTTCGGAGGTGGTGACGAGGTTGGCGAGCACGACGCTCAGACCGGGATCGGTGTCTTGCAGCAGCGCGGTGAACTGGGTTGCCGCGTCCGGGGTCTGTGCGATGAGTCGGCGCAGGTCGGGGTCGGACTTCTTGAGCTGGGCGGCCAGCTCGGCGGCGCCGCTCGCGAAGGATTTGAGGGCGTTGGACTGCTCGTTCTGGGTGCGCAGCACTGTCTCGCCGTCGATGAGGAGCTTGGTGGTGGCAGGCAGTGACTTCTTGGCCGCGCGGATGAATTCGCTGCTGGTGTCGATGAGGATCTGCAGGTCCTGCCCGCGCCCCTCGAAGCTCTTGCCGAGTTCGTCGACGAGGGTGCGCAGGGCGGCGGTGTTCACCGAGGAGGCGAGCCGGTCGACGCTGGTGAGTACGTCGGTGACCGGTGCGGGAGTTTGCGTGGCCGCGCGCGGGACCACCGAGCCGTCGGCGAGATAGGGCCCCTCATCGGTGCGCGGGCTCAGGTCGAGGTACTGCTCGCCGACCGCCGAGAGGTTGGCGACCTTGGCCTCCAGGTCACTGGGGATCTTCGGCGCCGATTTCTTGATGCGGATGCGGGCCTCGACTCCGTCGGAGGTCAGCTCGACACCTTCCACCCGGCCGACGTCGACGCCCCGGTAGGTGACGTTGCCGTGGCTGAACAGGCCGCCGGTCTCGGCTAGTTGGACCTTGACCGTGTAGTAGTTGCGGGCGCCCACGTACCGCCCGAGATCGGCGTACGTCGTCGCGATGTAGGCGAGGACGAATACGCCGAGAACGAGGAAGGCGATGTTCTTGAGGTGGGTGGAGCGGGTGAGCACTAGGAGTCGCCTCCTGAGGTTGCGGTGACCGCGGGCAGCGGCAGGGACGAGCGCGTGGCACTGCCGCCGCCCCCGCGGACCGGTGGCACGATCTCCGTGCCGGGGGCCGCGGCGATCTTCAGGTAGACGTTGAGGTAGTCGCCCTTGACTCCGGTGAGCACCTCGTCCGTGAAGGGATAGGTGAACATGACCTGGAGCGACTGGGGCAGGTCGGCGCCCGAGTCGGCGAGGTTCTTCAGGACCGGGGCCAGGGCCTTGAGGTCGGCCACCAGGTCGTCCTTGGTGCGGTCGACGGTGTCGACGGCGACCGTGGAGAGCGAGTCCAGGGCGCGCAGCATGCCGACGAGGGAGGAGCGCTGGTCACTGAGGACCTTCAGGCCGGGCGGCAGGTCCCGCAGGATGTCGCCGATCTTGCGGTCGCGGGTGGCGAGGGTGGTGGAGAGCCGGTTCATGCCGTCGAGGGCGGCGGTGATGTGTTTCTTGTTCTTGTTCAGGCTCTTCGCGGTGGTGTTGACCTGCCGCAGCAGGGAGCGGATGTCGCCTTCCTTGCCGCCCAGTGCCTTGTTGAGTTCGCGGGAGATGGTCTGGATCTGCTGTACGCCGCCTCCGCTGAGCACCATGGACAGGGCGCCGAAGACTTCCTCGATCTCAGGGTTGCGGTTGGTGCGGGCAAGCGGGATGACGTCCCCGTCGCGCAGTCGGCCCCGGTTGGCTGCGTACGCCGCCGTGGTGCCGGCCTTGGTGTCCTGGAGGTCGGGGCGGGCGCGCATGTCCTTGGGGGCGACGAGCTGGACGTACTTCTCGCCCAGGACGCTGGATTGCTCGAGATTGGCGTAGGCGTTGGCGGGCAGCCGTACGCCGCCGTTGACCTTGAGGGTGACGCGGGCGGCCCAGCCGTTGTCGGCCAGCGATACCCGGGTCACCCGGCCGACGTCCACGTCGTTGACCTTGACCGCGGAGTGCGGGAAGAGACTGACGACGTCGCGGAACTCGGCGGTGATCTCGTAGGGGTGGTCGCCGAGGTCGGCTCCGCCCGGCAGCGGCAGATCCTGCAGGCCCTCGAAGTCCGGCAGGCCGCCGGCGCCCAGTACCAGGCCGACCAGGGACACGCTCAGGGAGAGGCCCATCGCGATGCGTGCGCTACGGCGCTTCATGGCCGTCCTCCCCCGGCGTTCTTGGCCGTGGCGTATACGGTGCCGACCGGCGGCAGCGGCAGCATGGGCAGCTTCTTGGCCCGCTTGTCGGGGAGGGCGACGAGATCCTCCGTGCCGCTGCGCTGGGCGCCGTTCGCTGCGGCCAGTTCGTTGATGTTGGCGCGGCCGTCGATGGTGCGGGTGCGCGGGTTGTACGCCTGGTCGAGGTTGGCGGCGGCCAGCGGCAGGACGTCCAGGGCTTCGGCCACCGAGGCCCGCTGCTCGACGACGGAGCGGGTCAGGCCTGCCAGCTTGTCCACGTTCGACTTCAGGCGGCCCCGGTTGTCCTTGATGAAGCCCTTGACCTGGCCCAGCGCCGTGCCGAGCTCCTTGAGGGCGCCCGCGAGGTCGTCCTTGTCCGCGGCGAGGAAGCCCGCCACTTCCGACAACTGCGTTTCGGCGCGGGCCACTTGGCCGTCCTTGCGCTTGAGCATGCTGATGAACTCCTGCAGCTGCTCGACGGTCTTGACGAGGTCGCCGCTGTTGCCGTTGAGGACGGCGGAGGCGCCGCCGAGCTGGTGGATGGTGTCGCCGATGTCCTTGCCGTTGCCGTGGAGGTTCTTCGCTCCGGTCTCGACGAGCCCGGCCAGGGCGCCGTCCTTGTTCGCCCCGTCGGGCCCCAGCGCGTCGCTCAACTGCGTGACGCTCTTGAGGAGTTCGTCGACCTCGACGGGGGTGGCGGTGTGCTCGGCGCCGATGACATCCCCGTCGCGGATCTGCGGTCCGCTGCTGTAGGCGGGGCTGAGCTGTACGAACCGCCCTGACACCACGCTGGGGGCGACCACGACGGCCTGTACGTGGGCGGGCACCTTGACTCCTTCGTCGAGGGTGAGCCGCACCCGTACCTGTCTGCCCTGCGGCCGGATCTCCTGGACGCTGCCGACGCGGACCCCGAGCACTTTGAGGTCGGATCCTTCGTGGACGGCGACGGCCCGGTCGAAGTAGGCGGTGATGTGCTTGCCGTCCCCGCCGCGCGCCAGGGTCCTGACTCCGGCGATCCCGCCCGCGGCAAGGAGCGTGAGGGCGAGGAGGATGGCCACGAGCCGTCCGCCCCACAGGGCGCCGGTCGCGTCCGCGATCCGCTCGCCGAACCCGACTCTCGCGCGGTGGTGTGCGCGGGCCTGCGCTGGGGTGCGGGCCCCCGCCCGGGTGCGGGCCATCAGCGTCCGCCTCCCTGTTTCGGCGGCATGCATCCGGTGGCCGGGTCCGTGCCCGCGGGCAGATACTCCTTGGGGACGAGCCCGCAGAGGTAGCCGTCCATCCAGCGCCCATTGCCCAGCGTGTTGCCGACGAGCCGGTAGTACGGTCCGGCGGCGGCGAGGGCCTTGTCCAGGTTCTTCTGGTTCTTGCTCAGCACGCCGGTGACGCGGTCGAGCGCGGCGAGCGCGGGGCCCAGTTCGCGCTCGTTGTCGTCGACGAGGCCGCCGATCTCGGTGCCGAGGTCGCGGGCGCCGGTGAACAGTGCGTGGAGGGACTTGCGGCGGTGGCGTACCTCCTCAAGCAGTAGATTGCCGTTGTCGAGCAGCCGCTCGAACTGCTTCTTCTTGCTGTTCACGGTGGTGGTGAACTGGGCTGATCCATCCAGGAGTTCGGACAGTTCGTCGTTGCGCGTGGAGACCGTCTTGGAGAGTGCGCTCAGGCCCTTCATGGCCTTGCGGACGTGCGGCGGGGTGTTCTTGAAGGTCGCGGAGAGGGCCTGGAAGCTCTTGGCGAGCTGGTCCTCGTCCAGCGCACCACTCGTGCGGCTCAGGCCGTTGAACGCTTCCATCACGTCGTACGGGGAGGTGGTGCGGCGGGTGGGGATGCGCTTGCCGGGGTCCTGGCGGCGGCTGCCGAGCGGGTCGACGGCGAGGTATTTGGCGCCCAGGAGGGTCTTGATGGCGATGCCGATGGTGCTGCGGTCACCGATCCAGGCGTCCTTCACCTCGAAGGTGACCTTCACCTTGGGGCCGTCCAGGGCGACGTCCTGCACCTTGCCGACACGTACGCCCGCGATCCGCACCTCGTCGCCCGCCTTGAGTCCCACCGAATCGCGGAAGTCGGCGCTGTAGCGGGTGCCGGCGCCGATCACGGGCAGCGATGGGGCGTTGTAGGCGAGCAGCCCGATGAGGGTCATGGCAAGGAGCCCGGCCAGGGCGACGGACACCGGGTTGCGCTCGTTGACGGGTTTGATGCGGGGGCGCCGCAGCCGGGGCAGCTTCGGGCCCGGCCGCTTCACACCTGAAGGCTTCCTGCCGGGTCGCTTCATGCGCGACACCTCGCATCCTTGATCGCGAGGCCGGTCGGCGGCGGGCTGTCGTCGTAGGTCGAGACACCGCTGACCTTCGCCTCGCAGAGATAGAGGTTCAACCAGGAGCCGTAGGAAGCCATGCGGGAGATTGCGGCCATCTTCTGTGGTGTCTTCTCCAGGAAGTTCTCGACCAGGGGCTCGTGGTCGGCAAGGGTCTTGGACACCCGCCCCAGATCACGGATGCCGTCCTTCAGGGGTGCCCGGCTCTTGCCGAACAGGTCCGCTGTGCTCACGCTGAGCCTGGCCAGCGAATCGACGGACCGGCCGACACTCTTGCGGTCGTCGGTGAACCCGGAGACCAGTTTCTCGACCGTGCCGATGAGTTCGGTGAAGCCCTTCTGGCGGGTGTTGACCGCGGTGAGGACGCGGTTGAGGTTGGTGATGACCTCCCCGATCACCCGGTCCTTGGCGGCGACCGTGGTGGTCAGCGAACCGACGGTCGACAGCAGGCTCTCGACCGTGCCGCCCTCGCCCTGAAGGACCTGCACGATCGACCCCGCGAGCTCATTGGTGTCCTGCGGGGACAGGCCCTGCATCAGCGGCTGGAACCCGTTGAACAGCTGGGTCAGGTCCAGCGCCGGGGTGGTGCGGCTCAGCGGGATGCTCTGCCCCGGCTCCAGGGTGCGCCCGACCGGTCCGGCCCCGCGGCGCAGATCGACGAAGCGCTGCCCGAGCATGTTCAGGTACTTGATGGACGCCGTCGCGGAGGCAGGCATCCGCCGCCGGCCCTCCAGCGTGAACTCAACCTGTGCGTAGCGGCGTTGGACGACCTCGACCGATGACACCTGGCCCACCTTCACCCCGGCGATGCGCACCGAGTCGCCCTCGTTGAGCCCGGTGGCATCGGTGAACCAGGCCTTGTAGCTGCGACTCCCGCCGACATCGGTGCCCGCGACGCTCAGGGCCAGGACGGTGGTGGCCAGGGCGGTCACCACGATGAAGATCAGTGATTTGACGACGGGTCCGGCAAGGCTGCGCTGTCCGCTCACTTCAGCTTCACCTCCGCCCCGCGGAAGGCCGCTCCGGCGAGCACACTGGACCAGTCGGGCAGGGAGCCGTGCCGGTCGTGGTCCGGTGCGGCGAGAAGTTCGGTGACCAGCGTGTTCTCCTGGGGCGAGTTGGCCACTCCGAGCCCGCCGGACACCCCGCTCAGGGTGGTGGCCGTGCTCTGCCGCGCGGCGTACGAGCCGCCCGTGTAGGGGACGGGGTAGCAGCGTGGCCCGCCGCCCACGTCGTAGCGGGGCGCGTCCCGGCCCGGCGCATAGGCGCCCCGCGAGGGCACGACCCGCACGTCGACCCGCAGGCCGGGCCGGTCGGTGCCCTTGCCCAGGGCGGCGTCCATCTCCGGCACGAAGTCGGCGACCGTGCTCAGGGTGCAGGGGAAGGCGGGCGCGTACCGGGCGAGGATCTCCAGGGTGGGGCGGCTGGTGGCGGTCAGCCGGATGAGGTTGGCCCGGTTGCCGCGCAGCCAGCTGCCGGTCTCCTGGGAGCTGCTGGTGACGGACGCGTACAGCGTGGACAGTTCGGCTCGCCGGGCGGCGATGGTGGCGCTCGTGGTGGTGGCATCGTGCAGCGCGTCGACCAGGTCGGGGGCCGCGTCGGCGTAGGTGTCGCTCAGCTCGGCCAGTGCCGTGATGTCGCGGTTGAGGGAGGGCAGATGGGGGTTGAAGTCCTTCAGGTAGCCGTTCAGCTCCACCAGCGCGTCGCCGATCTCCTCGCCCCGTCCTTCGAGGGCCCGGGCGAGGGCGGACAGCGTGGCCGACAGCTTCTGCGGCTGTACGGCGGTCAGCAGGGGTAGCAGATTGTCCAGGACCTGCTCCAGCTCGACGGCGCTGCGGCTGCGGTCCTGCGGGATGACGCTGCCTGCGGCGAGCGGACGCGACGAAGGGTTTTCGGGCGGTACGAGGGCCACGTACCGCTGTCCGAACAGGGTCGTCGGCAGCAGCTGGGCCCGCACGTCGGACGGAACCCGACCGATCTTGTCGGGCTGCAGGGCGAGGGTGAGCCGTGCGGTGCGGCCGCCGGTGTCGATCTTCTCGACCTCGCCGACGACGACGCCGCGCAGCTTGACCTCGGCGCTGGGGTGCATCTCGCTGCCGGCCCGCCCCGTCTCGACGACGACGGTCGCCGTGTCGGTGAACTCCTTCTCGTAGACGGCGATCGAGAGCCACACCAGCAGGGCGGGCACCACGAGGTAGACCACTCCGGCAAGCCGTCTGCGGCGGGCGAGGGCGCCCTGGCTGGGGCGCGTGCGCGCCGCGGGCATCGCCACCGGACGGGTCGGAGTCTTCGGCGGGGCGCTCATCCGGCGACCTTCACGGTGGTCGTGGCGCCCCACAGCGCCAGGCTGAGGAAGAAGTCGGTGACGCTGATGAGGACGATGGCGGTGCGCACCGAGCGGCCGACGGCCACCCCTACTCCGGCGGGGCCGCCCGAGGCACGGAAGCCGTAGTAGCAGTGCGCGAGGATCACGAGCACGCTGAAGATCAGCACTTTGAGGAAGGACAGGAGTACGTCCGTCGGGACCAGGAAGAGGTGGAAGTAGTGGTCGTAGGTGCCCGTGGACTGCGCGTTGAACAGCACGGTCGTCGCCCGTGAGGCCAGGTAGGAGCCGAGCAGCCCGATGCCGTACAGCGGGATGACGGCGATGGCCCCGGCCACGATGCGGGTGCTGACCAGGAAGGGGGTCGAGCGCACGCCCATGCTCTCCAGGGCGTCGACCTCTTCGTTGATGCGCATCGCGCCGAGTTGCGCGGTGAAGCCCGCGCCGACCGTGGTGGACAGGGACAGAGCGGCGACGAGCGGGCCGATCTCGCGGGTGTTGAAGTAGGCGGAGACGAAGCCGGTGAACGCGTCGGTGCCGATCTGGCTGAGCGCCGCGTACCCCTGAAGGCCCACGACCGTGCCGGTGAAGACGGTGATGCCGATCATCACGCCGACGGTGCCGCCGATCACGCCGAGCCCGCCGCTGCCGAAGGCGACCTCGGCCAGCAGGCGCTGGATCTCCTTGGGGTAGCGGCGCACGGCGCGCGGGATCCAGAACAGCGCCCGCAGGTAGAAGAGGAGCTCGTCGCCGGGCCGGTCCAGCCAGGCGAAGGCGCGGCTCTTGCCGCCGCGTTCCATGAGGGCCATGGCTCACAACCCCTTCGGGGGGACGAGCTGCAGATAGACGCCCGTCATGACCATGTTGACGAAGAAGAGGATGAGGAAGGTGAAGACGACGGACTGGTTGACCACGTCGCCCACGCCCTTGGGTCCGCCCTTGGGGTTGAGTCCGCGGTAGGCGGCGACGACACCGGCGATGAAGCCGAAGATCAGCGCTTTGAGCTCGCTGATGTAGAGGTCGGGCAGCTGGGCCAGCGCGGAGAAGCTGGCCACGTACGCGCCCGGGGTGCCGTTTTGCATCACGACGTTGAAGAAGTAGCCGCCCAGGGTGCCGACCACGGAGACCAGGCCGTTGAGGAGCAGCCCCACCAGCATCACGGCGAGCACCCGGGGCACGACCAGGCGCTGGATGGGCGAGACGCCCATGACCCGCATGGCGTCCAGCTCCTCGCGGATGGTGCGCGAGGCGAGATCCGCGCAGATCGCGGATCCGGCGACGCCCGAGATGAGCAGGGACACGATCAGCGGGCTGGCCTGCTGGATGATGACCAGGACGCTGGCGCCGCCGGTGAAGGACTGGGCGCCGAACTGCTCGATCAGGGAGCCCACTTGGAGGGCGATGACCGCGCCGAAGGGGATGGTCACCAGCATCGCGGGCAGGATCGTGACGCTCGCGATGAACCAGAACTGCTCGACGAACTCGCGCCACTGGAAGGGCCGTTTGAAGATCAGGCGGAGCACGCTGATGGCCAGCGCGAACAGGTGGCCGATCTCGCGCAGCACGCCCAGACCCGGCAGGGGCTGACGTGGTGCGGGGGGTGCGCTCATGTGGCCGCTCCCCTGACCACTCGGGGCGCGGCGAGCGTGGGGGCGTCTTCCTCGCGAAGGCTCGCCTCGATGGCGCGGCGGGCCGCGGGCGGCAGCTCGTGCAGCATGGCCTGGACCCGCTCCCGGCGACGGCGCACCGCCTGGCGCTCGGGCAGTCCGGGAGTGGGCGCGAGCTGCGGCACGATGGTGCGCTCGGTGGCGGGTCCGGCGACGATGCCGTGCGCGGCCTCCAGGTCCAGGGTGGCCTGGTCCTTCTCCTCGGACATGCCGATGGGGCCTGCCCTGCGGGCGCTGAGGAACTGCTCGACCACCGGCTCCTCGCTGGTCAGGAGCACTTCGCGCGGCCCGAACGTCACGAGGTTGCGGCGGAAAAGCATCCCCATGTTGTCCGGGACGGTCGCCGCGATGTCGAGGTTGTGGGTGACGATGAGCATCGTCGCGTCGATCTCCGCGTTGATGTCGATGAGCAGCTGGGAGAGATACGACGTGCGCACCGGGTCGAGCCCCGAGTCCGGCTCGTCGCACAGGATGATCTGCGGGTCGAGCACCAGCGCCCGGGCCAGGCCCACCCGTTTGCGCATGCCGCCCGATATCTCGCCGGGCAGCTTCTTCTCGGCCCCGGCCAGACCGACCAGATCGAGCCGCTCCATGACGGTGCGGCGGATCTCCGATTCCTTCTTGCGGGTGTGCTCGCGCAGCGGGAAGGCGACGTTGTCGAAGAGGCTGAGCGAGCCGAAGAGCGCACCGTCCTGAAACATGAGGCCGAACAGCTTGCGGGCCTCGTACACGTCCCGTTCGCGGCTGTTGACCATGTCCACGCCGTCGATGAGGACGTGCCCCTGCTCGGGGCGGACCAGGCCGACGATCGACTTCAAGAAGACCGTCTTGCCGGTGCCGGACGGGCCGAGCATCACGCTGACCTCGCCGCGCGGCAGGGTCAGGGTCACGTTCTGCCAGATGTTCTGCTTGCCGAACGACTTGGTCAGTCCTTCGACGACCACTTCGACTCCCATCGCACCTCCTCGCTCAGAGTTCGGGGTTGCTCACGGTTCAGGTCTCGGTCTCGCGCTTTGTGGCCGCGGCTCGCGCGGCGATCGGGACTTCGCCCGGCGATCAGAGGCCGGGAAGCTCCGGGATCTTGCAGGTCGTCGATACGGCGCCGCAGACGCGCCCCTGGCGGATCTTCAGTGCGTTGCCGGACCCGGAGACCGCTCCGGACAGGAGCCCGTCCAGGTCTTCGCCGTCGGCGCCGCACCCCGAGAGCGCCGGGATGTCCAATTCGCCTTCAAGCAGCCCGCCTTCGCTGACCGGATAGCTGCCGGTCAGTTCCGTCTCGACGGGCCGCGAGGTACGGCAGCGGGGCCCGACGTCGAGGGGCACCCCGTTGACCCGTACGTCGTACAGGCGCAGATGCTGGCGATAGCCCACCCTGGTCACCGGCGGCTTGCCCGGACGGATGATGTTGACGATGGTCGCCGGCTCGGGCTCGAAGCGGACCCTGGCAGTGGTCGGCTGGAACCCGAAGGTGAGGAACGTGCCCTCGGTGTCGGGCAGTTGCATGATGCCCAGGTGGTCGTACTCCACGTAATCGGGCGCCCTGACCTCGCGCATCCGCATGGCCAGGTGCATGAGCCCGACCTGCTGCCCGCGCGGGTCGTTGACCAGGGCCGAGCTCTTGAGTTTGCGCAGGGTCGCAAAGCCCGCCGGCACCGCGCACATCGAGGTCGGCTCCAGCTCACTGGCTTCCCCGCCCCGCGGCACCGGCGGCAGCCGCTGGGGGTCGAGCTTGCCCGCGGGCGGCTGTGCGGGGCAGGCGTCCGTGGCGGCGCGAGGCTGCGTCCCTGCGTCGATGCCCTTGGGGCTGTCGTGCGGGGCACTGCTGTCCGTGTCCCCGGAGCCGGTGGCCGGCTCCGGGGGCGTCCCCGTCGAGGCGGGCGCCTCGACGGGCACTGCGGCCAGCAGGGTGTCCGCGCCCCTGGCCGGGGTGCAGGCCAGCTTGACCGGGGCGGGGCGCGCGCCTGGTTCGCCAGGGACCGATGCCGTGAGTACGAGGTCCAACTTCCCTGCCGTGAAGGTGACATCGCCTGCGGAGCCGACGGTCACATACGGCACGCGGCCGCTGAAGCCGATTTCCACCGCGCCCCGGGCGGGCAGCTCCACGTCCGCGGACGTCAGGTCCGCCCACTGGGCCCCTGCCCGCTCCCGCCCCTGGGCGACCGACGTGGCCAGCACGGCCGTCCCCGCGACCGAAGCCGTCCCCTGGGGCAGCAGCTCGGCCACGACCTGGCGCGGCAGGCTCGCCCGTACGCTCACCGCGGTGGGCCTGATCGGCTTCCCGATCGCGCCGCGGTCGGGAAACGTGGCGCCGACGGCGACCTCGACCTGCCGGGTGCCCGAGGGCAGCGTGCAGTCGTACGCAGCCGCGAGCCGCGCCTCGCGCAGATCCCGCGCGGCCGAACCCGAGCCCGGCAGCAGGCCGAGCACACAGGCCGCGACGACCACCGCGGCCAGTCGTGCGGTGCGCCCGCCACTCAGGGCACCAGTCATCGCTGCTCTCCGATCAGAGGCGGACCCCGCAGCAGGGGGGCCGCCGCGGGGTCCGATGGAGTGGTCCTCACGTAGTCCCCAGGAGACCCGGGACCTTTTGCGCGAAGGGGCATCCGCACCCGGAGGACCGAAGCAGACATCGGGAAATACCTTCCGAAAAGGCCCGACCCGCTTCCCGTTCAGTTGCGATCCGGACCTTACGCACGGGTAACTCAGCGGCGCAACGGCCGCATCGGAAAAGCACCCGGGACGGAAATCACCAGGCATTTCCTTGTCCTCGGCACAGCAAATCCGAGAGCGGATTCGTCCCCAGGTGAGTACTCCGCGTCCGCCCTCTTGACGAAGAGCGCATCCAGCTCTCCTCGCGCGAGCACAACCGGAAGCAGGTACTCGCATTTGTCATCAGGACAACAACATGCGGAAGAGGTTCATCCTGCGGTGAGTACTCCTCTTCCGACCTCTTGACGGACCATGCTCAGGCAGGGCGACCTGAACACCTCACCAGCGCAACAGGGTTGACCGAAAGAGGGTGATGAGCAGGATGCACACCGGCTGTCCATGGTCTAGCGTGCGACTGGCTCCAAAGCGCCAAGATCAGTTGTGACCCGCCGCCAGCCGGCGACCACCGGGGGCGCTGGGGATTGGTTCCGTCCCCAGCCACTGCCGGTCAGCAGTTTCGATCACGGGCGGAGTAAGGGGAGTTCCATGACTACTGCATTAAAGGCGGGGGATGCGGGGCATCCGGCGTCTGCTCTCCCTCGCGAGTTCGCCGCAATCATGCGCCCAGAACTGCCCGGCCTCATCCAGGAAGTCATCGACGAGATCCGCCGCTCCTACCCCGAGTACGCGGAAGTTCTCGACGGCCCCTATTCCCGGGCCGTACATCTCATTGTCGAGCACAATCTGACGAGCTTCGTGGACCAGGTCGCCGCCCCGGACACCTCCACGGTCCAACGCGACAAGGTGTGCCGCATGTTCGGCCGCTTCGAGGCCTACGAGGGCCGCAGCCTGGACACCATGCAGGCGATCTTCCGGCTCGGCGCCCGGCTTGCCCTCAACCGGGCCAAGGGGGTACTGCGACGGCTCAACCTGCCGGCCGGCCTGATGCTCTCCTTCGCCGACGCCCTGCTGGCCTACGTGGACAACCTCATGGAGGTCTCCCGCGAGGGCTACCAGGAAGCCCGCGCCGAGATGGAGCAGGGCCAGGACATCCAGCGCCAGCGCCTCCTGAAGCACCTCCTCTCGGATGTGTCCCTCCCCAGGGCCAACCTCGTCGAACTCGCCGAGCGCGCCAAGTGGCAGCTGCCCGACGAGGTGACACCGATCGCGTTCAGCACGGACGGACGGCCGGACCGGGGCGCCATCGCCGAGGACCTCCTGGTCGACCTGAGCTCCTCGCTGCCGCACGCCCTGATCCCCGGGCCCGTCGACGAGCACCGCCGCGCCTTCATGGACGCGGCCCCGCACACCATCCGCGCGGCCGTGGGACTGACCGTGCCGCTGGCGGACGCGGCGGAGTCCTTGCGCTGGGCCCGAAGAGCCCTGAGCCTTGCCGAGGCGGGCATCCTGGAGGGAGCCGCATACATCCACTGCGAGGACCACCTGGTAGCCCTCTCCCTCTTCGCCGACCCCGGCCTCATCTCGGCGCTCGCCAAGCAGCAGCTGACCCCGCTGGCGGGCCTCACGGCCAATCAGCGCGACCGGCTCATCAGCACCCTGCGCGCGTGGCTCGACACCCGCGGAAACGTCCTGCAGATGGCCGACGCGCTCCATCTGCACCCGCAGACGGTGCGCTACCGGCTGCGCAACCTGGAGAAGGTCTTCGGCGACCTGCTGGCCTCACCGGACGCCCGCTTCGCCACCGAACTGGTCCTGCGCGCACTGGAGTTGCGCTCCCGCCGAAGCACCACGACTCACCGCCCGCGGACATCGGCCGTCACGGGCTGACCATCAGGGAGGCGTGCAGGCGTCCGGGGCGCATCAGAACGAAGGGGCCGGTGCCCGCACGACGGCAGGTCGCTGACGGAAGGCGAATCGCCGCGGACCCGCACCACACATGGCCGATGGCGAAACCGTCCGGGGCGGTGTGCAGGGATGCGGTGAACGCGGCCGGCTCGGCCGCGTCCTGTTCCGAGAGGACGCCCCAACTCCGCGCCGCGGTACGAGTGCACCGTGACGGCGGTCGAAGTCATGCACGAGGTCGCCGCCGCGACGGTCGGCCGAGGAATTGTGGGACAGAGGTGTTCCTATCGACTCCTGATCCGTTCCCGGTTGGCATCGAAGAGCCAGTACGGCCAGCAGGATCCTGCTGCTCCCCGCAATTGCAGGACGAGCATTCCGCAACCGAGTGAATCTTGATCAGAACACCGCCCGGCACTAACACAGAGTGAACGGGTGCAGCCATTCTGTCCCAGGAAAGATCCCTGCTTCAGAACGGATTCCTCTTATGCGCATGCGTCGTTCGCTCGGACTTCTGGCCGTCACGGCCGCCATCACGCTCGCCGGCAGTGCAGGTACCGCCTACGCCGAGTCGGCTCCCCTGCAGCCCGGCCACGTACAGTCCATGGACATGGAGGGTGACGACACCCTGCAGGTAGTCGACAACTCCGAAGAGCGCATCGTGGTCGGGAACGTCGTGGTCGAAAGCCGCGCCATCCGAGGCTCGTGCGGCGGCTCCGCTTGCGGGCCGGGCTGGCTCTGAGCCTGCCCCTACGCGAGGTGCCGGGGCTCTGAGATCCCGGTAGACGCGTGACTCCCGGCCGCCGCAACGCGGCGGCCGGCAACTTTTCACGAGTGAGCTGAGTACGGCCGGGGCCCCCGTGACGGCGTCGGCGGTCGCATACTGGCAGCCAGGTACGGCGCTCTGTTCAGGGGCGCCAGGTGATCCCGGCGGCGGTGCGCTCAACTGGCAGCAGGGAGTTGACGGGCGAAGCGGCGGACGGCATCAGTGAAGGCACCGGGGTCGTCGAAGTTCGCGAGGTGTCGTGCCCGCGGGATCAATTCGACGCGAGCGTGCGGATGTGCGCGGGTGAAGTCCGCCTCCCCGGCGCGGAAGACAGCGTCCTTCTCGCCATTCAGGATGAGAACCGGAGCCTTCACATAACGCATCGCACCCGCGTCGAAGCGTCCGAGTACTTCGTCCCAGGCTGCTGGCAGGGTATGGAAGGCGTAGCCGGCATGGATGGTCGCCTCCACAACTTCCCGTGGGTAGAGCCGCCGCAGCAACCGGTCGTTCCATCGGGTCAGGCGCTCCGCCGGCATGCGAGGCACCAGCCGGGCGACCCATCGATATGGCGTTGCCCGGAGGCCGCGGGTTGAGGCGCTGGCTCCGGCCAGGACCAGCCCGCGCAGTTGCTCCGGACGGCGCCGCGCGAACTCCAGCGAGGCGTATCCGCCGAGCGAGTGCCCGACGACCAGAGCCGGCCCCTGGTTGAGCGAGTCCACCGCGGAAGCGATGATCTCCGTCGCGGCGCTCAGGCTCCAGGGCTGCGCCGATCGATCTCCGTGGCCGGGCAGGTCGATGGCGACTACCGGGAATTCGTCCCGGAGCGCGGCGAGCTGCGTACTCCACTGTCCCGCGCTGAAGCGCGTCCCGTGAACGAAGACTATGGGCACTGCATCCGCTGCTGTCATCAGTCCCCCCAGGTGACATCGTCATCAAGCCGACTCTACCGGCGGTATCTTCCTTGCGATCAAGGGAGTTACCAGAGGGTGTTCAGCCAGCCAGTGTGTGGTGCTCAGTCACGTGTCTGCGGAGACGAGAACGAGGGCATCCAAGATCGTTGAGCGACGAACGAGCTGGACACCCTCGCGACAGCACTTCCTATCCGTGCGATCCCGGGGACGGCAGACCCACGCATCACGGGTGCCCGCTCAACCGGTACGGCGGGCCGAGGCCACAGACTATGGGTGAGCTAACCTGCCCGCATGCGCCGACAGTTCACCGGCTGGCCGGAACAGGCCATGGACGTGTTGTGGGAGCTCCAGGGCGAACCGACCCACGCGACCCGCGAACGCTATCGCGCCGACCGCGAACGCCTGGTCCGGCAGCCGATGATCGCCCTGCTCAACGCGATCGCGGACACCGACCCCCGATACGAGGACTTCTCCGTCTGGCACTACCGCACCGACTCCTGGTGGTGGCAGCACCAGAGCGCGGTGATCCGGCTCGGCCGCAAGATCGAGATCGGTCTCCGGTTCGCCCTGGACGGCCTGCGGATCCAGGGCGCCTGGTGGTACCCCGATCCCGGCCAGGTGGACATGTTCCGCAAAGCCGTGGTCTCCGAAGGGAGCGGCCGCGAACTGTCCGCCATCGTCGAGGACCTGCGCGGGAAGGGCTACGACATCTCCGGAGACGTGATGAAACGCCCCCCGCGCGGCTATCCGACGGACCACCCCCGCACGAACCTGCTGCGCCACCGCTCGCTGATCGCCGCCCGTCCCCTCGGCTGCGAGGAGTGGCTGAACACCCCCGAGGCGCTCGACCGGGTCCTCTCAGCCGCCTCCGACCTGGACGCCCTACTGATGTGGCTGGTCCACCACGTAAAACGCGCCGCCTGACATCACGAGAGGGCCGCGCGGGACGGAAGGAGCCACACCCGCCTCGCACACCCACCTCGCCAAACCTGGCGGGTATCGGCGAGAGCACGTCGAGGCTGCACCATCGACGGGGCAGGCGCACCCTGGACATACCCGGACCCATCGCAGAGTCGTCCTCGGCTGTCTGCTCGCCCTGGCCCTCTCCGGTTTGACGGCTTACCGCTCGGTCCGCGACTAGGGTCTTGGCCTGACTTCGACCAGGTCAGGAAGATTGGCTCCGTTGTCTTCAACATCGACAACGGGACGCGGCCAGAAGCGACCGTCCGACAGCGCCGGTCGGTTGGGGCCATCGCCATCGCTACGGGAGTTTGATGCTCGCTCCCAGTGCGAGAAGCGGCCCCGGTGTGGCTCAAATACGGTTTTATGGTGTGGTCGTTCGAAGCAGGCTGTCGCTGTGCCGGCCTGTACATCCGAGGTGAGGAGCCTGATGGACTGGCGTGCGTTCTCCCTGCACATGGCGTCGATGGCGCGTGAGCTCCTGGCCCAGGACTCCGTTGCCCACACCTTGAGCAAGATCACGTCGTCGGCAGTCCATTTGGTCGAGGGATGCGACGCGGCGGGCATTCTCGTTCTGCGCAAAGGACGGGCGAACTCACTGGCCCCCACGGAACAACTCGTCGAGGACAGTGACCGGCTGCATGAGCAGCTCCGGGAAGGGCCGTGCTTCGACGCTGCCCGCGCAGGAGATCCGTCCTTCCGCATCGCGGACTTGAGCGTCGAGTCCGTGCGATGGAGCGCGTACGCACCCCGGGCCCATGCGCTGGGAATCGGCAGCATGATGGGCTTCCTGCTGTACACCGACGACCTTCATGACCTCGGCGCCCTCAACTTCTATTCCAGGGAGCCCGGAGCATTCACGGACGTCAGCGAGACCGCCGGATGGATGTTTGCCTCCCACGCGGCAGTCGCCTTTTCCAGCGCCCGCGACCACGCCACGCTGCAACACGCGGTCGAGACCCGCAACGTCATCGGGCAGGCCATGGGCATTCTCATGGCCCAGCACAACCTGAATCAGCAAGCCGCCTTCGACGTGCTGCGGCGCCACTCACAGGAGAGAAACGTCAAACTGCGCGATATAGCTGAAAACCTGTGCAAGCGGGGCGTCTTGTAGGTTAGGGCGGCTCTCCCGGCTCTTGTCTGAACCGGAGAGCCTGGGCGCGGCAGACCTCCGGAGGTTGATCACTGACCAGCGCCGTGCACTTTGAGTTCCCCTTCGGGGGGCAACCACACATGAGCGGCTCCGACATCTGCGCGAGTATGCGCCGAGCGCGCCCCGGATCGCGATGACGATGATGGCCTCACGAGCGACGCAAATCGGCTCGATGTTCTGACCATCGTGCCCTTCTGTCAGCAGGTTTCCCTGCCGTCTCGGTCAGCCGGCTCAGCTATCTGATCCGAACCGAACTCATCGAAGGCGTACGACCGGCCGGGCGGTATTTACCACCACCGAATTTCTGTATCAGCGCAAGCTCAGCACGCCTCACCCCTGCCTGTACGCAACCCAAGCTTGAGCAGTGTCCTCCATGGCGCACAGCCACTCTTGCTCAGGAAACCGCTTCGCCCTCTGACGGAACATTCGGAGGTTGGCCATGGCGAACGCATCAATTGCCGCAGGATCGGACGTCGACCACCCGTCGCATTGAGAGGCCAAGGACTCTGCTCCCTCAGGGCTGTGGCCGGCCGCGATGAGCTGCAGGACCAGGAGCGCAGGGTCGATGAGCGCGCTCCCCCTCGTGGGCCATGCCCAATCGACGATCCACGGTCCGGCGTCCCCGACCAGGATGTTGCTCGGGTTGATGTCTCCGTGGATGAGCATGTCCCCCTTGAAGAGTGCTGCCTCATCCTCGTGTGACGCAAAGCGGTTCCACCTCCTCTCGGGCCATCGGTCGGCCACCGGCGGAAGAGGGATTTCCCCGATCCTGTCCATCAGCTGAATGACGGCAGGAAGATCGGCGGAGCCTGGTGTGAGGTCACTCAGGCGACCGTTGACCCACTCGAATCCGAGTGCGATCCACTGATCGCTCTCCGTGTGCCAGAGGAGGCGGGGAGAAAGGGGGCGCACGGATTCATTGATCAGTCGTTCTCTGTTGATGGAGTCCCGGCGCCCCCCGGCCCGGTTCTGGACCCCTTTGACGAAGAACTGCCCCTGTTCACCATCGATCAGTGCTAAGACATCGGAGCTGAAACCTCTCGTCGTGGGCTGCGCATCAAAGACATCTCCCGTGTAAGGGTGGATGACGTTCAAGAAGTCGACGCTGGGGAGGCGGGTCATGCGGCGTTCCTTGCTCGCTGGTTCCGGACTGCACGTACCGTCCGGGTACCCCGGTGTGCACTGATCATCGGTGTCGTTCACATGGTCGTCCCCGCCGTTGTGGCCGCGATCCGACTCCGGCTCCGAGCATGCTCCGCCGCCTCGGTCGAGAATGATGACCGCTACGCGGTGGTGTCTGCCCACAGGTCGGTGCTGTGGACTCCGATGAGAGCGCTGATGTGGGTGAGTGCGTCACTGACCGGCTGCGGGTCGAGTCGGCGTCCATCACGCAAGCGCAGTGCGACGTGATCTTCAACGGCCTCTTTGGCGCCGATGACGGCTTGGTAGGGAACCAGGCGGGCCTCTCGGACACGGGCGCCCAGACTGCCGCGGTCCGGTCCCGCGATCTCGGCACGCAGTCCAAGAAGGGTGCAGCGCTGAGCGAGCGCTGCGGCGTTCGGCAGTTCGGTGTCGGAGATCGGGAGTATGGCCAGCTGAGTGGGGGCGAGCCAGGCGGGGAACGCGCCGGCGTGCTGTTCGATGAGATGGGCAACGGCTCGTTCCACACTGCCGATGATGCTGCGGTGGATCATGACCGGGCGGTGCTTGGCGCCGTCCGCGCCGATGTAGTGCAGGTCGAAGTGCTCGGGCTGGTGGAAGTCGATCTGGACGGTGGACAGGGTGGATTCCCGGCCGGCGCTGTCGGTGACCTGAACGTCGATCTTGGGGCCGTAGAACGCGGCCTCTCCCTCGGCAGCCTCGTAGGGCAGACCGGAGCGGTCGAGGACATCGGTCAGCAGAGCGGTGGACCGCCGCCATTTTTCCGGTGCGGCGATGTACTTGCCACCGGGGCCCGGGAGGGAGAGCCGGTAGCGGGTCGGGGTGATGCCGAGTGCCTCGTACGCCCGGCGGATCAACTCCAGCGCGGCCTGTGCCTCCCCGGCGACCTGGTCCAGGGTGCAGAAGATGTGCGCGTCGTTGAGCTGGATCGCCCGCACCCGGGTCAGGCCACCGAGCACGCCGGAGAGTTCGGAGCGGTACATGCCTCCCAGCTCGGCCATGCGTAGGGGCAGTTCGCGGTAGCTGTGGGAGCGGGAGCGGTAGATCACCGCGTGGTGAGGGCACAGGCTCGGCCGCAGGACGACCTGCTCACCGCCCAGCTCCATCGGGGGGAACATGTCGTCGCTGTAGTGCGCCCAGTGCCCCGAGATCTCGTACAGCTCCCGCTTGCCGAGGACCGGTGAGTACACGTGCTGGTAGCCCGCCCGCCGCTCGGCGGCACGGATGTATTCCTCCAGGGTGTGCCTCACGGCCGCGCCGTCCGGCAGCCAGTACGGCAGGCCGGCGCCGATCAGCGGATCGGTGTCGAACAGGCCCAGTTCACGGCCGAGCTTGCGGTGGTCGTGCAGGGTGGTCATCGCGGTCTCCTTGCTGGTTGCGGAGCAAGTGACCGGGCCTACGACGAAGCCCCGGGGCACTTGCCCCGGGGCTTCGCATCAGGTCGTCTGTCAGCGCGCCGGGACACTCTCCGGCGTCGTCGTCATAGCAGCGCGCTTCATGTCGCAGACGTTAGCAGGCTGTAGTGATGTCCACACGGCCATTCCTTGTCAGGAGATCCGCCGAACGCCTTAGGCGACGCATCAGGGCGCAGCCACAACGGCCGTCACCCTGAAACGCCCACGCGCCGCGGCAGCGACCACCCAGGGTGCCGCCGTCGCGTCCTCGCACGTCGGAGAGCGGGGACCCACGACCGGTACCGGCCGGGCGTGCTTGGATGGGCCTGTGGCCCATCCAATCGATACACCGTTCGTCGGCCGGTCAAACGAACTCACCCGGCTCACCGACGTGCTGGAGCGGGCCGCTGCCGGCGACCCGCGCGCCGTCCTCGTGGCCGGGGACGCCGGCGTCGGCAAGACCCGCACGCTGACCGTGGCCGCGGCGCACGCCGCCACCACCGGCATGACCGTCCTGACCGGCCACTGCGTGGACCTCGGGGACGTCGGCCTGCCCTACCTCCCGTTCACGGAGATCCTCGGCGCGGCCGCCGCCGACGAACGGCTCGCCCCGGCCTTCGCCGCGTACCCCGCGGTGGAGCGCCTGATCGGCACCGCGGCGGGGGCAGGACCCGTGCCCGACGCCGGCAGCCGCCTCCAGCTCTTCGAGGGGATCGCCGGCCTTCTCGCCGACCTGACGGTCCTGACTCCGCTTCTCCTGGTCATCGAGGACCTCCACTGGGCGGACCAATCGTCTCGTGACCTGCTCCGCTTCCTGCTCAGCCGCGGTGTCCTACAGCGGCCCACGCCCGGCGGCCCGCCCCACCGGCTCGCCGTCTTCGCCTCGTACCGCGCGGACGACCTGCACCGCCGTCACCCGCTGCGGCCTCTGCTCGCCGAGCTGGTCAGACTGCCCGCCGTCGACCGGCTCGAACTGCAGCCGCTGGCCGACGCGGACGTGACCCGGCTCGTGTACGCGCAACGCGTGGGCCCCGTCTCCGACAGTGCCGTTCGCCGCATCGTCGAGCGGGCCGAGGGAAACGCCTTCTACGCCGAGGAGTTGCTCGCCGCGCTGCCCGAGGGCGACGGGGGCGCGGACCCGGACGAGGGCGCGGACCCAGCCGCCATGCCCAGCGGTCTGGCCGACGTCCTGCTCATCCGGGTCGAGCAGCTGACCGAGACTGCCCAGCAGGTCCTGCGCACGGCGGCTGTGGCGGGGCGCCGGGTCGGGCACGACCTGCTGCGGGGCGCCCTGCAACTGCCGCAGGAGGAGCTGGAGTCGGCGCTGCGCGAGGCAGTCGGACACCAACTCCTGGTCACCGACGACGCCGCGACGTACTCCTTCCGGCACGCCCTGACCCGCGAGGCCGTGTACGCGGATCTGCTGCCCGGCGAACGGGTCAGGCTGCACGGGGTGTTCGCCGCGCTCCTGGCCGGCGGAGACCGTCCGGCCAACAGCGCGGCGGAGCGGGCCCATCACTCACGCGCGAGCCACGACCTGGCCGACGCGCTGGCGGCCTCCCTCGAAGCCGCCGACCACGCCCAGCGCCTCCGCGCACCCGCCGAAGAACTGCGCCACCTGGAGACCGCGCTCGAACTGTGGGCCGTGGTGGACACATCCGCGCACCCCGAGCACAGCGACCCGGTCACCCTCACCCTGCGTGCCTCGGCCGCCGCCGCACACGCCGGGGACCCCCATCGCGCGGTCCAGCTCACCCGCTCCGCGCTCGCGCGGGCCGGCTCGGAGGCCGACTCCGAACTCGCCGCCCGCGTGCGCTACACCCTCGCGGGCAACCTGATGCGGATCGACAACCTGGAGGCCGCGTTCGCCTACAGCAGCGAGGCGCTCGACCTGATCCCGGCCGAGCCACCCTCGCGCACCTGGGTGTGGGCGGCCGCGACCCACGTCATGGCGGCCCGTTACGTGGGCCGTGATCAGGACGCCGAACGCGTCGCCCGCCAGGCGCTGGACACCGCCGAGCAGCTCCGACTGATCGACGCCCAGGCCGATCTGGTGATCTCGCTGGTCGGTCTCGAGGCGCACAACCGGCGCACTCCGCAGGGCCGGGAGCGACTCCTGGGAGCCCGTGAGCAGGCGCGCACCGCCGGGAACCTCCAGGTGGAGATGCGGGCGCTGTACAACCTGGCGATCGGTTGCTACGAGAGCGGCGAACTGGACCCGTGCCTGACCTGGATCAGCGACGGACTCGACCGCGCCCGCCGAGCCGGCCTGCTCTCCTCGCCGTACGCCGTGGAGTTGCGCTATCTGCAATCTCTGCTGCTCTACACGCTGGGTCGCTGGGACGAGTGCGCGGAGACGGCCGCCGACGATGTCACCCTCCTCACGGCCACGTCCGGGTTCGCGACCGCACCTGCGCTGTACGTCGCCCTGGCGCGCGGCGAGTTCGACGTGGCGGTCGCCGGCTCCCGCGCCCTGCTCGACGGTCCCGCGGACTGGATGGCCTCGCTCGTCGCGAGCATCGTGCTCACCGACGCCGCGGTGCTGCGCGGTGACGCCGAGGACGGTGTACGGCAGATGGGCGCCGCGGTCGAGGCACTCACGGAGAACTCGGGCTCCGAGAGGCCCGACGCCGTGGTCCGGCTGGCCGCGCTCGCCTTGTCGGCCGTCGCGGACGCGGCGGAGGAGTCCCGCCTGGCCGGCGACGCGCCGGGCACCAGTCGCTGGTCGGACACCGCGGCCGAGCTCGTGGAGCTGGCACGGACCACGGCGGCGCACGGCGAGGACGGCACCGAGCAGGGGCCCGAGGGCCTGGCCTGGCTGGCCCGCGCCCAGGCCGAGGGAGTACGCGCCGCCACCGGCCCGGACGTCGCCACCTGGGAGCGGGCCGTGACCGCGTTCGGCTACGGCGAACCGTACGAACTCGCCCGCTGCCGACGGCGGCTCGCGGAGGCCCTGCTCATCGCCGGCCGCCGCGAAGAAGCAGCCGAGCAGGCACATGCGGCCCGGGACACGGCTGTGCGGCTCGGCGCCGTACCGCTTCGGGAGGCGCTCGACGCCCTGGTACGACGCGGCCGTCTTGCCGACGCACCGGCCGACGGGGATCGGATCGCCGACCTGACCGCCCGGGAGAGCGAGGTGCTGCGGCTGCTCGGCCGGGGCCGCACCAACCGCCAGATCGGCGAAGAGTTGTACATCAGCGGCAAGACGGCAAGCGTCCATGTCTCCAACATCCTCGCCAAGCTGGGTGCCGCGAGCCGTACCGAGGCCGTCGGCATCGCATATCGCGAGGGCCTGATCGAGCCGGAGACCAGCACGTCGGACTGAGCGGCCACGGCGCGATGCGCGATACGCGATGCCCGATACGGCCCCACGCGCATCCGGGCCACCTGGGGCGGGGCCAGGGGCCAGAGCGTTTGGATTCTCAGAGCGAAGGGCTGAAACCTGGTTCGCCAGGGGCAGTTCGCGTGCCGCGTGTTCCGCATCGGCCGCAGCCCGCGAGTCGTCACCGCATCATTGCTCCGGATCCTCGAGCGCGAGCCACTACTATCCAGGCGTTCCGGGCACGGGGAGCCGGTCCACCAGCAGCTCGACCCGCGACTCTGAGTCCTCCAGCGGTAGCCGTCCCGCCCGGGTCAGGGTCGCCACCCCGTGCAGGGACGCCCAGAACACCTCGGTGAAGAGCCCCGGTTCGACGCCGTCCCCGGCAACCTCACCGAGGCACTCCAGCAGCGCGGCGAAGGCGTCCTTCAACGGCTCGGGGGTGTCCTCCTGCGCGTACGCCAGGCCGCCGTCGAGCTGGAACAAGGCGTCGTAGACCGCCGGATGGCGTGCGGCGAAGGCGAGGTAGGCACGGGCCAGCGCGGTGACCCGGGCGCGTGGGCCGTCCGCGGCGGAGGCCGCGGCCCGCACCGCCTGGGCCATCTCTGTGGCGCCCTGCAGAGCGACGGCGCCGATGATCTCCCGTTTGCCGCGGAAGTGGCTGTAGAGGACGGGCTGGCTGTATTCGATGCGCTCGGCGAGCCGGCGGGTGGTGACCGCGTCCCAGCCCTGCTGCTCGGCGAGTTCGCGGGCCGTCGCCACGATGAGGCGCTCGCGGTCCGCCCGTTCGCGCTGCTTGCGTTCCTGTACCGACATGATTCGATCCTAGCACCGCTAGACAATCGAGCGGCAGTAGTACTAGCGTTGCCTCATCAGCTAGCAATGCTAGATACCGGAGGGATCGTCATGCTCCAAGCGCTCGAGGTCGTCACTACCGTGATCGTCGGCCTGATGGTGGGGGTGGAGTTCTCCGTCGCCTTCATCATGAACCGGATCCTCAACGCCCTCCCCGAGGACAGCAGCCAACTCGGCCACGCCCACGGAGGCCGGATGCTGGGCGCCGTGATGCCGTTCTGGTACATCGGCTCGCTCATCCTCGTCGGCATCTGGGCTGTCGCCGGGTGGCACCACCACGGCACCGGCCTCGTCGTCACCGCCGGCGCGCTGCTGCTCCTCAGCGTGGTCATGTCGATTCTGCTGCTTGTTCCGATCAACAACCGGAGCAAGGCGTGGACCCCCGACAACAGGCCCGCTGACTGGAGGCAGCAGTTGAACCGCTGGGGCCGCTGGCACTACGTCCGCGTCGCCGTCATCATCGCCGCCTTCACCCTGCTGGTCGCCGCCCTCGCCTGAGCCCGCGGGCCCACCCGCCCGGTCGCCAGCCATAACCGCTCTGGTCTCCCCCGGACGCAGCCCCCAGCGATGCCCATGCACCGATAGCGAACCGATAGCGAGAGGAAGTTCCGAAAATGGCCAAGCTGCAGAGTCTCGACCCGAACACACCGATGCACGCGCAGTTCAAGGAGAAGACCGGGCCCATCGTCCTTGGCAACACCTTCGTCGTCCCGAGGGAGAGCACTGAATCGTTCCTGGCCCTCTTTCACAGACAGGCCGAGTTCATGAAGGCTCAGCCGGGATTCGTCTCCCTGCAGATGCACAAGGGAACGGCGGACAGCCGGCTTCTGATGAACGTCGCGGTCTGGGAATCGACCGAGGCTCTCGCCAGGGCGTTCGCCAACCCGGAGTTCCAGCGCATCGCCGCCGAGTTCCCCGACGACATCGTGTCCTACCCGCACATCTTCGAGCAGATCGACGCATGACACGGCAGCTGTAGCCCCGAAGAGGAGTCACTTTGACCGTGGAACTGAATCACACCATCGTCCCCGCCCGTGACCCGCAAGCGTCGGCGCGGTTCCTGGCCGACATCCTCGGCCTGAGCGTCGACCCGCCGGTGGCGCACTTCACGCCGGTCACGCTGACCAATCAAGTCAGCTTGGACTACGACCAGTTGGACGACTTCGAGCCGCATCACTACGCGTTCCTGGTCGGCGAGCGGGAGTTCGACGCCGCCCTCGCCCGCATCGAGCACGGCGGAGTCACCCACTACGGCGATCCCGGCTGCCGAGACATCGGGCAGATCTATCGCAGCAAGCACATCGAAGGGCGAAGGGGCGTCTACTTCCGCGACCCCGACGGACACCTCATGGAAATCCTCACCCAGGGCGGCGCCGGGGTGTGAGGCCGATGGCGGCCCAGCGGATCACGGCTCCGCTGGTGGCGTCAGGATCGCGTACGTAGTCGCGGGCGAGACGGCGATGCACAGTCAGCCACGTCAGCGCCCGCTCCCCAGGCAGGCACGATCAGGGGTGCCCGAGTATGGCGACCTTGCGCGCCCCAGCCACGCCCGCCGCTGCCCCTTGCCCCGTGCCCCGTGCCCCACTTCAGCTTGAACGCCAAAGGAGAAGCACCGTGTCACTGAAGAATGTCAACACAGTCCTGGCCACCGCCATCACCCTGTTCGTCCTCTACCTCGGCCTGAGCTTCATCCTGACCCCGGAGACGTCCGCCCCCGGCGTCGGCCTCCCCAACTGGCCCGCCGGCGACGGCGACGGCTTCCTCGTCATGAAGGGCATCCGCGAATTCGCGATGGGCCTGGTCATCGGCATACTGCTGGTGACGGGCCTCCGCCGCGCCCTGGGCTGGGTCCTGCTGATGGAGGCCGTCGCCCCGTTCGGCGACATGATCAACGTCTTGGCCCACCAAGGCTCCATCGCCGCCGCGTTCGGCATCCACGGCCTGACTTCGGCGCTCATCGCGATCACGGGCCTGCTCACCCTCCGCGAGACCAGCAAGACCCACAAGGCTGCCGCCCCAACATCCGCCATGCAGACTGCCTGACAGCTACATGCCCCGAAGGGGTGGCCCGGCACCCCAAGATCAGCCCTCCCGCTTCCCTCGAGGACCTGCGGAGAGGCCGATCCAGACCAGCCACCCAACGTGCGGCTGGGATGCTCCAGGTGAAAGATGCTGGTGACGACGTGGACGGCGCAGTTCGAGCTCGCCTTCACCGTCGCTCAGCGGCCCATCAGCCGCAGCAGTCGGGCTTGGCGGGCCTCCTCGGCCAGGGGTCGGTCCCTAGCAGCAGCGAAGAATCGGTGGGTGGTGTCGGCGGAGACAGGTGACTCCGCCAAGCCGGCGTAGATTTCGGCGAGGTGATCCTCGATCCAGGCCACGAGCTCTGGGTCTAGTTCCTCGGGAGCGCCAAGTGCCCGGGCCAGGTCCCAGGTGTGAACGGTCGCGTCCGTGGTGCGAACGGCGAGGGCCTGCTCTCCGGTCACCGGGCCGAGGGGGTAGTCAAGGATCTGCTGTAGGGCGCCCGGCTTGCGGAACGCCGTGGCGCACTCCCGCACCGATTGGATGTAGGCACCCACCGGATCGCCGCCAAGGGCGTCCTCATCCCGGAGCCGGAGGAAATCGGCTGCCGTGCCACCGTCCAGCAGGGAGATGTAGTTGAGGTTTCCCCGGACCATGTGGTTGACGAGCCGGCGTACGTTCCACTCCGCGCAGGGGGTGGGTGCCGTCCACTGCTCGGGCCGTACCGCGCGCAGCCTGCGGGTGAACCCGCGGCCGGAAAGCAGGTAGCGGTCGATGATGCCGACGAAGGGATATGACATAGCCGCAGCGTAGGTGTGCCGGTGGCAATGTTCTGGCGGGAATCAGCCGTCAAGCTATCGGGACGCCCCGCCCCCACTGGCCACTCAGTCAAGGCTTGGCTCTGACTCGATGCCATTTCCGCCCCCGACACACGCGACCGGAGCCAGGTGCCGCCAGAGTCAGAACCCATTCGTGAACCCGAACCCCATTCCACGGCGTTGGTAAGGCCCAAGGACTCGGGGTTCCGAGGAGCCGTGGTTATTGGCTCCGAGGATCTGGGGACCGGTCGACGCTACGTATCCCGTCGCGGACGTGCCGACCTGGCCACGCCAAGGTCGCCTCGGTTCGGGTTCAACTACCGTTGCCCGCAAGCTGACGCTGGATCAGGTCGGCCACGGCCGCCGGGCGACCCAGATAGGGCGAGTGGCTCGTGTCCCACACCTCCGAGCGAGAGCAACGCCCGGCGAAGCGGTCCGGAAGTGGAGTCGCGATGGTCCGGTCTTGCTGCCCACGGAGGTAGATGGACGGGGTCTCCCGCCAACTCACACGAGTAGGCGTGGCATTGAATATCGAAGGAGGTTCCGGACGCAGCAACTCCACCGCACGCGTGGCCGCCGGTTCATCAATGTCGCCGAAGAGCTTCGCCCGGGCATCGTCCGGGTCAAGGCAGAGTCGCCCATCCGCGTCCGGCAGCGCGAGCAACCCCTCGCCGGGCTCGCCAGGGCTCTCCGCGAGAACCTTGGCCGGGGATTCATCGACGTCGAGAATCCAGCTGTTGAGGAAGACCAACGCGGCAGCACCACGCACCGTCCCAGCGGTGACACCGCCGAACGAATGCCCCACCACGACCGACGGATCCGACGAGCCCGAGACGATGGCCTCAACCTTCGCGGTGCTCTCGGCGAGCGACAACTCGTAGAGGTCGGGCACCTCCACAGACAGACCCCGGGCGCGCAACAGAGCCGCAAGCTGGGCGTAGTGAGCGGGCTGGTGCCAGGCTCCGTGAAGGATGATCACGTCAGTCATCTGTTCACATTACCGCCCAATACCCGGCCGCCGCCTCGCACTGAGCATGGCCGGAGAACGTACAGCCCGCGTACAGCCCGCGTAGGTGGCAGGCGGGCCCACGTCGCGCGCAGCGCCGACGGTGAATACGACGCGGGGCGCGGGCAGAAGATCGGCATCTGCTGGTGCAGTGGAGGTGAGCGAGCTACCCCGTACGATCATTCCTTGAGGTTCCTGGGGACGCTGGCATGGTCATTCGTCGAGCCCCCGGTCCGCGCGGTGCGGCTTCTTTTTCACCGGCGCGACCAGATGCGGTTGTACCTGGCGGTTGAGAAAGCAAGCGGCGAGGGGGTCTGATCAGGCACCATGCACGGGTGAGCATCATCATCAAGTTCTTCATCGCCCCCGACGACACCTCAGCAGCGAGCTCCGTGGACAGCGGGCCGGACGGAGTCTTCAACTCGCTGGACTGCGGCAACTTTGATGCCTCCGAGGCGGTGCTCGAGTGGGAGAGCTTGTTTACCGGGCAGAGCTTCGAGGCACTCGTCGCATCCGATGAGCCTCGTACGGTGGCAGAGCACGAGGAGGGGGACGGTCCGCTGCTGTTCGTCGTCTCGGAGGTGCTCCAAGGGGCGCTGACCACCGCTTCGCCTGCCCGCCTTGCCGAGGTCGGCGAGCTGTGGATCCAGGAGCGGGCTGTTGAGGGCGATGCCTTCGACCCGGAGATGGTGGGGGAACTCCTGCGCGATCTGGCGGGACTGGCCCGCACCGCCCATGGGCAGGGCCACGGCCTGTACTGCTGGATGGCCTGACGTCTCAGCTGCCACCACGCGGTTCTGCCGTCTGGACCAGGGCGGAAAGGCTGCGGCCACCCGTGATCATCGTGGTTTGTGAAGACAACGGGCGACCAAGCGGTGGCCGCACGCCACAGCGTAGATCCGGCCCGATGGCAGGACACGTTCGAGGGCCTGATGGACCGAATCGCGGACCGCTTCGCACACGTGGAACCCCGTCGGCGAGTCAAACGGTTGGTGCTCGGCCCCCTGTTTGACCTGCCTCGCAAGAACCTGCTCAGCCGGATCAAGTGGGACGCCGACGCAGCGCGTGACCACGTGCGGGACTACGTCGTGGAGCACCTGCACGACGAGCAGGCGGTCCTGGTGGTCGATGAGACCGGTGACGTACGGACCCGGGCCGCTGTCGTGCCGGTGAGCTCGGTGAGGAAATCTCCTTCGCCACCCGCCCGGCTCATCGACGCGGGCCACTTGACCCCGCGGGTAGCGGGCGACGAGGCCTACGGGGGCGACCCGAAACTGCGAAGTATGTGAAGTAAGGCGGCGTTGGCTACGTTCTCGCGGTGGCCCGCTCGCACGAAACGGCTAGGCGTCAAGAGGCAGGGCTCCAGCGCTCCAGCATTCGGGCCGATCACCACCACCAGGTCGAGCACGGTCAGGCTGTACTCGATGAGGCCGTCGGCGTAGCCGCCATCACTCCAGATGAGGGCCAGTTGGTGGTGAGCGTCGGCGGCAGTCACCAGCAGCGGGGCTCCCCCGATGCTCGGTCGTACACCACCCGACAGCGTGAGGCACTTGACCCCAACACGTAAGTACGGGGCTGCCCACGCGCCGGGCCAGCGCATCGCCAGCATCTCCCACTCCCCCGCCACTGCATGCCGCCGCGCTGCGGGTGGCGACCGAGGATCTGGAGCATCAGCCGTCGCCCGCAGCCCAATTGCGAGTCGGCGGCACGGCCGGCGACTGGCGTGGAATCTCGGCCGTGGCCCGCGTCATGTCGCGGGGCCCGGTGACGGTGCACGACAGGGTCCGCGTCGGCAGCATCACCAAGGGCTTCGGCTCCACGGTGGTGCCGAAGCTCGTGGCAAAATCGTACGGTGAGACGACCGGCGCAGCCGGAGACAGCGCCCCAAGCGGCCGAGTACAGGAAACCGCCAGCCAAGGTCGGTCGTCGGTCCCCAGGTCCGCCGCAACAGATCAGGGCCGCGCAGCCATTGCTACGCGGCCCTGGTCCTGCCCGCCACGAGTCCTGTCGACGACCGGCGCGCGAGCGGGGCCCATGGTCCGGCTGAAAGGACCCCGCGCAGGTTGTGGCAGTCGTCGGACACGGCGGGTGTGATTCCTCGGGAACGGCCGAGAGGTCAGGCCGGGTTGATGTTCTCGGCCTGCGGGCCCTTCTGGCCCTGGGTGATGTCGAACGTCACGGTCTGGCCCTCCTGGAGCTCACGAAAGCCGGAGGAGTTGATCGCGGAGTAGTGCGCGAAGACATCCGGGCCGCCACCGTCCTGAGCGATGAAGCCGAAACCCTTCTCCGCGTTGAACCACTTCACAGTCCCCGTAGCCATAGTCATGCCTTCCAGTCGATGAACGCCTCCCACTCCATGTGGAAGGCAGAGGTGATCGCCCTGGTTCCTGCGCCACAGCACAGCAAAATGCCCACGCCGAAAAGCGTGGGCAAAAAGGGAACTCCGAACCACGACAGCTGACGCAGACGCTACACGCCCGCACTCCACGTCACCATAGAAATGATCACTTCGCACACCGGGATCAATCCTGACGCGACCGCTGAAACCGGCTCATGCTCACCTCAGTCACGGCCCGGGTGCTGGATGCTCCGGTGGCGCGGCGGTGTTCGGCATGATGCGCTGGGCTTCTTCGAGTTGGTCTTCGAGGATGACGATGCGGCAGGCAGCCTCGATGGATGCCCCCCTGGCGATCAGGGGGTCGGCCCTCCCTTACGTTAGGTTCCACAGCGTGACCGGGGGGTCCGCCATTCAGGATGGCGCCGGCGAGTGCGAAGTCCATCTCGTCCAAACCGATCACAGTCACTGCCGACTGGGCATCGGTTCGTTCTGGAGCAGTGTTCATCGCCCGACGCTCTCGGGGGCTGCCGTCGCGGTGGATACCGGCCCAGATCTTCTGCGAAGGAGCCGTCCGCAGACGACGAACGCGGCGGCGGCCACCAGCAGGTACAGCGGGATCAGCAGGACGGCGTCCGGACCGGCCTGCTCGGCCGACCAGCCTGCGTTCCGGTCCTGTCCTTCGAGGGTGATCCGATTGACGGTGAGGAATGTCAGGTGAGTGCCGATGGCCGTCCAGAGCGGCGCCTCACGCAGTGCGGTGCGGGCAGCGACGAGTGTCAGCCCGAAGAGGAACAGCAGGATGAGATAGTCCGCCGTGCGCTGCCCCGGAGGTGCGAGGCCCACGGGCAGGGGCTCGCCTCCGGTCAACCACCGGATCGTGGCCGCGACCGCGCTCGCCGCACCTGGAACCGCCATGAACACCAGGGTCGTTCCCAGGGCGGCTGCCGTGGCGGAGCGGTGCTCGCGCAGTGACGTCCAGGTGAGGCCGCGCAGCGTGGTCTCTTCCGGCAGTGCTTCCAGCAGGAGGGCGACGAGTGCGTTGACGGCGACGAACCCGGCCAGGTCCGACAGGTCGGGGCGGGTCCAGCTCAGGAGTCCCACGGCTGTTCCCGCACCCAGGACGAGCGCGGCGGACGCGGCGGTGATGCCCACGCCAGTCAGCAACGCCCTTACGCTCGCATTCATTTCGCCGAATCCGATGGACGCCCAAGTGCGTCGCCTCCGGCGCAGGGTCACAAGTACGAGGATGGCCGCCACCCCGCTGACCGGTATCGCGGCCACGAGTTGAGCGCCTCGGCCCGACGCGTTCACGGCGTCGGCGAGCGGGGTGCCGAGCGCCATCCCGCTGCCCAGCGCGAGCGCCATGATCGCCCCGCCGGCCATAGCGCGGCCCAGCACGGCACCCCACGACGGCACGCGAGCGGCCCACCGGGCCTCCTTCATACGGCTCACCTCACAGCAGGGCCGCTGACCGGCCGGAACGTGGAACAGGGACGCCGATATCGTCCCCTCCACGTACACCGCAGGTCCTCCTGACGGAGAAGGACAATCCACTGCATCCTTCGATGTACCGGCCCCGTACGAGACCGGCAACGGCCCGTCGCCGCGAACAGGCTCACCCCTGCACGGGTCCGCCGCGGGTTCCGACACCTGCACGCCAAGATCCCCGCCGAACGCTACGACGTCGGCCTGCCTCTGATCACCCGCGCGCTCCACCGCCGACCGACCCACCACAAGATCGCCACCAAACCACGCCGCACCGGATGAAGGGCCAAGTTCAGGGCCTGTGTCCCAACTCCCGCTCGGTAGCCTGGACTGACTGGCATGATCGCTCCCTATGGATGCTGGTCAATGGAGTACCCGCGCGGTGGAGGTGGCTGCTGACCAGGTGGTCAAGCGTTTTCCCGGAGGAGACGGCGGACGCGCTGCGCGCGAGTGGCGCGCTCTGACGCTCCTCTCCGTTCATGCGCCAGGGCTGGCCCCTGAACCCCGGGAGGCGACCTCACAGCTGCCGGGTCAAAGGTGGTGATGTCACGGCTCGCAGGTGTTGCCATGCGTGGGTGGGAACTGAGAGATGAACAGGTCAAGGCACTGGCGGAGGCAGCGCGCAAGCTGCATGCCGCGGTGCCCGCCGACACCCTCCAAGAGGTTCCGATCAGGCCCGGACAACAGAGCGATCTCATCGGCCACCTCATCGTCTGGGCGGGGGCCGCCCGGCCCAAGGCCTCGGATGGCCCGGTGGCGCTGGCCATGGACCGCGGGCTGGACTGGCTCGCCCGCTCAGGCCTGGATACGGACGCAGCGTTGGACGTGCCGCAGGTCTTTGGCCCGGGAGATGCCAGCCTTGCCAACTATCTCTGGGACGGCTCCCGCGTCCGGGTGGTTGACTTCGAGGACTCCGGTCGCAGTGACCGCGCTTTCGAGCTCGCGGAAATCACCGAGCACGTGGGGAGCTGGGTGGAGCACCCGCTCGATGTGCCGTCATTCCTGCGGCACTTCAACTTGACCGCAACCGAATCCGCACGGCTTGAGGACTGTCGCCGGCTCCTCGCCCTGGTCTGGCTGTTCCTCCTGAACTTCGACAGCCAGAGCGCGCACGCAAAGAACCCGGTCGGCACGGTGGAGCGGCAGGCCGACCGTTTGCTGGCCCTGCTTGCCTGACCGGGCATGTGTCCCGCCGAGGACCGCGCGCACCAGGGCGCCACCCCAGCCTTAGCCGACGGTGACTGTGCTATCTCGGGCGCCTGGGATGCGCACCAGCGCTTCTCGCTCAACCGAGAACGGAGGGTGAACGTGGGACCGTTCGCTTTCTCTCCGGCTTGCCGTCACCTTGGGGCAGCACGCGGTGACGGTGGTGGCGTAAACCCCTGTCGGCCAAACGGAGTTCACGCGAACGCCGCGTTTGTTGAGGCGCCAACTGTGGGCATGACAAAGCTTGTTGAGACGGACGTGTCATCCCCCCGCAGGAGGCCCCATGCGCCCTCGACTGACCGCTCTCGCCGTAAGCACAGCTTCCTTCACCCTGGCAATGGGAGTAGCCGCCGCCCCCGCCACCGCCGTGCCCGCGGACAAGGCACAGGTGCTCAGCAGGTGGACCCAGACCGACGCGGGCAGTTACAACGCCTGGGTGTCGGCCAACGGGAACCAGGGGGCCTGGAGCGCGTACCAGTTCAACTGGTCCACCGACTACTGCTCCAGCTCGCCCGACAACCCCCTCGGCTTCCCCTTCAAGACGGCCTGCGCCCGGCACGACTTCGGATACCGCAACTACAAGGAGGCGGGCACCTTCGGCGCGAACAAAGCCCGCGTCGACAGCGCCCTCTACGAGGACCTCAAGAGAGTGTGCACGAGGTACAGCGGGGCGAAGAAAACCACATGCAACGGGACGGCATGGACCTACTACCAGGCCGTCGACAAGCTTGGCTTCTCCGGTGTGGTGGGCGACGGGATCGCCTCCTGACCGGGTGCTCATCTGGGGCGAAGGGCGGTGGCCCCGCGTTCGGGTCACCACTCTCGGCCTCGCCTGCGGCCACGGCGAGGACGCTCGCGCCAGCCCGGGCACTCGGCCGGGGAGGCCTCGACACCCTTGCCCGCAACGACGGCGCCGTCGCTGCCCGCCGCGCCCCGGGCGCGTCACCGGGCGGCGGCGCGGGTCCCCGGCGTGGGGCAGTCCGGTGTAGCGGGTCGAGGAGCCATTCAGATTTTCTCGTGCCACTACGGATGCGGATCGTCCCGCGGGCCCCTGGTAGCCCTTGATCCGCCCAGCAGACAACGCCAGCCTGGGTGAAAGCCTCGACGATGCCGTGTTCCCGGGACGCGGGAGAGCGCGCGCCTGCGGGCCCAGGAGGTCACTTGGACTCGAGTCGTCCCAGCGGGTGGCCATTGCCGAGAACGCTCTGGGCCCTCTCCCAGTGGGTGTGGTCGGTCCCGGTGACGTGGCACAAGTAGGCGAGAGTGACCTGCTGGACGAGGGTGACGCGGCCGGGATCCGCGTCGGTGGTCTCCGCCGCCTGGTAGCCGGAGATGCCGCCGAGGAAGTGCTCACCACCGTGGACGGTGAGAAGGCTCTTGCCGCCGCGGCTGAGGGTGTAGGGGTCGGTGGTCCAGGCCGGTCCCCGGGTGGAGAGCGGGAGGTCATCCTTGTCGCCGGCGACGACGAGTCCGGGGACGGTGATGTGGGAGAAGTCCTGCTCACGCAGCCAGGGAAGGTTCTCGTGGGCGAAGGGGGTCAGCTCGTCGCCGCCCTTGCCGGCGGTGGCCACCTGGATGCTGGCCATGACCCGGGGGTCGGACATGTCTTCAGCGTGGCCGGTCTGAGGGTCCGTGACGCGCAGGCCCACCAGGATGCCGGCGGTCTGGCCGCCGAAAGAGTGCCCTGCCGCGACGATACGGCTGTGGTCGACGCGGCCTGTCAGACCCGGCACGGACGCCTCCAAAGTGTCCAGCTCATTCAGGATGTACTGCATGTCCTGCACCCGGTGACGCCACCATTGGGGCCTGCGGGGATCGTCCGCGGCCATGTCGAGCCGTTTGGAGTCCAGGTGGGTGGCCTGGACGACCACGAAGCCGCGGGAAGCCCAGTGATCGACCAACGGCGCATAGCCGTCCAGGTCCGAACCGAACCCATGGGCGAACAGCACGACCGGCAGGTCGGAACCGGTGACCGGGGCGGAAACGCGTACCTGCAGGTCCTCACCACGCTGCGGTGTGTGCAGCACGAGAGGCTTGACCGCCACGATCGGGGTGGGCTCGGGACCGGTGAGACCGGTCGCCTGGTACATGGTCATGCGCGTGCCTTTCTGATGTGATGCGGGGTCAGTTGGTCTTGAGGTTGAGAATCCGCTCGGTGTGCGTCTGCTCGATGTCGCCGAGGAGCGTCTGGCGCGGATGGATGCCAGTGGCGCGGACATGGAGGTCCTGTCCATCACCACTCCTGGCACCCGGCCCCTTCCGGCGAAGATTCACCGTCCCTCGGCTGCTCAACCTGTTCCCGGTCGCATTGCCGCCCCAAGTGAGCAGGGCTCGACGCAGTTCGGGCGTCCGGGCGTTCTCCTCCAGGCCGATCGCTCTTCGCGGCTGGGCGATGTCCTCACTCACATGGAACGCTCCATTTCATCTGGGCCAGGGCGCATATGGGGTCAACATCGGAGGAATCCTCCGGCGACGGGCACATCGACTACGCTAAAACCTGACGTCGACGTCAAGGGCAAGCGAATGTGGCGCACGCCACAGGAACACGGAGCCGGGATGCGTATTGGGGAACTCGCCCTCCGCACGGGCGTCACCACCCGGGCCCTGCGGTACTACGAGGAGCAGAACCTGCTGGCCGCCGAACGCAGCGCCAGCGGCCAGCGCCATTACGCCGAAGCCGCCGTCGAACGGATCCTCCTGATCCGGCAGCTGTATGCCGCCGGCCTGTCCAGCAAGACCATCGCCGAGCTCACGCCCTGCGTCATCGACAACAAGGCCACGCCCGAGCTGTTGCAGCGCCTGGCCGCCGAGCGAGATCACCTCGACCGGCACATCACTGACCTGACCCACACGCGAGACCGACTCGACTCCGTCATCGCCGGCGCCTCCTCCAACATGCACACCGGCAACCCCTGCCGAACGGATACGACCGGCTGAGACTTGTCCCGCAGGAGTTCTCTGGTGTGTCCGGAGTGGCGTCGGCCAGCCACCGTCAGCCATGGCCACAGTTGTCCCGACAGCAGCCTTCGCTTCGGAACCAACAGCCCGCGGCCCTCCCCAGCGACAGACTCCACGGTCAGCCCTTGCGCACGGGATCCGCACCCTCGCGCCACAACGTTGTGATCCGCTGGCCTAGATGGCGGGGACTCAGCCAACTGAACCAGCGTCATTCGCAGGTCAGTCCTGCCGGTATGCCTCTTCGTGCTCGTTCAGGAGGACGTACGAGGGCTCCAGGGCGGCGGCCTCGCGAGCTCGGTCCAGCAGCTCGGTGAGCGGGGGCGGGGTCAGCCCGAGACGGTCGAGGAACTCGGCGCGGCGCTCGGGCAGGTCGTCCAGGTCGGCCGCCTCACCGAGCTCCTCGTCTTCCTCCTCCCGCAGCGCCAGCAGCGTCGCCTCGTCCACGGGCCGCCCCTCGCTCTCGAGGCTCAGTGCCCGATCCGCGCATGGCAGCGCGGCCAACAACAGCAGGGAGTCACGGAGGTTGACGCCGATGATCCCGGCGGAGCCCTCGGAGTCGGCGAACAGCACGGGCCGGTCCTCGCCGTCACCGGCCCCGCACAGGAAGTACGTGCCGCCTCCGCCGTCCTTGGCTATCGCTTCCAGCGGCTCGCCCGAGGCGAGGTGCACCGGCTCCACGTGGGTGATCGGCCCATAACGTGCGACGCCTGTGTCGAAGTCGAAGGGCCACTCGGCGAGCGCCTCGGCCTTCGGGTCGCTGCGGAGCAGGCCGAGCAGGGAAGGCGAAGACGTCATGCGCGCAACCGTAGGCCACGGTCATGGCAGGGTTCCGGGCGGGGACGACCTCTCCCCCGCCGTCAGCACGTGGTCTTGTCAGCCTTCTCAGCTCGACGACGAAACTGCGGGCCCAACGCTGTGCCCAGGGTGGGGCCCTGGGCTTGGGGCCATGACTCGGTCAATAGCCGTGAGGAGGAAGGCCCACGCCGGTGATGCGGACGTTGCCCCACGGGTCGCGCTCGGTGAGCCGGGCCGAGGCGGCGGCACCATCGCCGATACGGAGGGCCACGCCGTGGCGGTGACCGAGGGACAGCGCGCTGACCTCTTGCGACTCAGTGATCCGGCCGTACCACCGGCGGCTCCCGTCGATGGGTTCGAAGTAGCCACCTAGATGGACCGATACCGCGATGTCGCGCCCCTCGACGAGAAGAGCGGCAGGCCCGATGTATGCCCCGTCGGCTTCGTCTGCTCCCAAGCCGTGGTCAGTGCTGTCGGAGTCCACGTCGCGGAAGGGCGGGGTCCCGCTGCCGGTCTCCTTCCTGCCACGAGCCCACAGTCCGGCGCAGCACGCCGCAGCCAGGAGCAGGGCTCCGTCACGGCCTCGGCGCCGCTTCATGCCACGAACCCCGCGCGACGCCACAGGCTCAGGGACTGACCCTTGAGCAGGTCGTTCTCTTGCAGAAAGGCGGCGAGCTTGGCGAAGCCCTCGATCCTGGCCTGGCGGTGGTGGGGGTTGGAGCGCGCCTGGCGAACGGCCTCGCGCGCATCGAGGCCAGAACGCCGGTACATCTCCGGGTTGATGAACTGCAGGTCCATGAAGGGTCCGCCCAACCCCGCCAGCCGACCGGCGAGTTGCTTCTCCACGGGCCCCGCGTTCGCCATGCGACGTACCACGCCCTGACGGGCGTAAGTGATGTGCCGGGCCTCCTCGGTGACATGAATGCGCATCACTTGGTGTACGAGCGGCTGCAGTTCGGGGTCGTCCATCATGTCCCGTTGCAGGGCGTCGAAGATCTCCTCCCCGATGAGCGCCGCTACCCACAGCATCGTGCCGCGGAAGGCGAAGGGCAGTGCCTTGATGCCCGCGAGCCGGACCGGGTGCTTGCGGTAGGGCCGGGCGCCGACCGTGTCGATGAGCTTCCCGAACATCAGCATGTGGCGGCATTCATCGCCCATCTCCGTGAGGGCGTAATGCGTGTGACGCGAGGTCGGGTCGTCGCCCAGCAGCTTGCGCAGCAGCGCCTGGACGAGGATGTTCTCGAACCAGATCCCCACGCCCATGATGTTCGCCATCTCGTGGCGCGACAGCTCGATCCGCTCCGCGCGCGTCATCCCCTCCCACAGCGGGGTCTTGTAGAGAGAGATGAGCCTGGGTGGCAGGAAGAACTTGTCGGGATCCAGCGGGGCACCCCAGTCGACATCGATCACGGGGTCATAGGCGCGCTTAACCGATCCCGCGAGCAGCCGGTCGGCTGCCTGCTCGCTGTCGAGGACCTTCACTGGACGGACCATCGGGCCTCCCTCAACGATTTACGTTTCCCGACTCGACCGTAAATGCGTCCGGCGAGGGCGGTCAAGGGTTTCGTTTACGATTTCGGCCACTTCTGTAAGCTGATGGCCACCAGAATCAAACTCAAGAGACCTCACATGGGGCCGCCGTGAACGACCGACAGATCCGGGACCGCATCCTCGACGCCGCCCGCGAGTGCCTGGCCGAGTTCGGCTTGTCCAAGCGTCTGCACGCATCGATCGCGGAGCGTGCCGGACTCTCCCGGCCCACCGTCTACAAGTACGTGGGGGATCAGAGCGCCGTCATCGCCGCCCTGCTCGACCGGGAGATCGCCGATTTCCTGGCCGAGGCCGAGGTCGTCCTCACGGCGCGAGGCTCACTGCGCGAACGCTTCACGGAGATCGTGGTCTTCGTGGTCGGCTACGGACGCGCCCACCCCCTGCTGAGCGGCGGGCTGCGCCACAATCCCGATCTCGTACTGCCCTGGTTCACCACCAGGGCCGAGCCTCTGATCGAGCAGGCGCACGCGTTCTTCTCGCCGCACATCAAGCGGGCCATCGCCGAGGGCGAATTCCCCGACGTCGATCCTCGGCCGGTCGTGGAGTGGACCTACCGCATCATCATCTCGCTCTTGCTCACGCCGAGCACCCTGTCGATCGAAGACCCGGACGCACTGCGCAAGTTCGTCTCCCAACTCCTGGACATCGGACTAGGTAGTTCGGATATTCGCCTACCACCCCCGCCTGATGGGCAGCCTCAAGGAAGAGGCGAATGACGGCCGTCCGGGAGGGAGCTGAGAGCAGTGAACTGCCCCTCATGCGGCGGCACGGCACAGCAGGGCCCGGACGGCTCCTGGGCGTGCGGACAATGCGGCCCCATCTCCCACTCCCTGTGTCGTGGGTAGAGTCGGGGCCATGATGTCCGATCAGCCCCACACGCCGGCCATGGAATTTCTGGAGTCCCAGGAGATCACCACGACAGATTGCCGCGGCTGCGGCACGCAGGTGTCAGGCATCAGCGGACGCTACGCCTGTGGGGTGTGTGGTTGGACAAACCCGTGGGACGAGGGCCATCAAGACCTGCCGACCGCTGATGATGACCCTGCCCAGCCCGGACACCGACAGGACATCTGAGCCCATTTGCGTGCGGTTCCCGCTCCATGGCCGCACGGCGCCCGGTCTCCGAGGTGCAGGGCATGCAACACGCCGTCATCGCAATGGAGTTCCGCACATGCCTGGCGTTGCGGCCGGCCTCGGCCGATCAGCCCGCCCGCCGGGTCCGTGACAGGCCCCAGACGCAGCTGGACGGCCAGGCGCAGTTCGACGACGAGCGGCGCCAGGGCCGTGTCACCCCAGGCCACCTCTTCTGCCTGGCCTCTGGCTGTCAGGCTGTCAGGCTGTCTGGCCCATGACGCCTGACTCATTCCGAAACGCTCGGGTATCGGCTTCCTGAGTCGGTCACCGGTGGTGGTGTTCGTCCCGCCGCTCCTGGCGGTTCCAGCGCCCTTGGCGCTGGCGTCGATAGCGGCGGTCCCAGCGGTCCAGACGGTCCCTGCGGTCCCGATAGTCGCGGTACTCGGAATTGCCGCCCTGATTCCTGCTCCCCCTGCCACCCCGGCCATAGTGCACAGCTCCGAAGATCAGCACGGCTGCGGCCACCCACCACAGGGGATTGAGAAAACCGAAGCCGAGCAAGGCCACGACAAGGATGACGAACAAGACGATCACGGCGGGCCTCCGGGGGCGGAACAGATCATCGCTGCCGGGGTCCGGGGCCTCGCTTCGCAGCTTAGCCCTGCCAAGAGGTCACGGATACGTTTCGGCCCATCCCCTTGAGCGTGGTGTCACCGCACCCAGCACTGCGGCAGGCCGATCCACGCGGCCGGGAATCGCGGGTGCCGATCACGGTCTCGCATCCGGCACACGCCTCCTGCGTGAGCGATGAGTTTGGGCGAAGGATCAAGTCTGCCCTCATATGAATCGAACGATCGCTGACATCTCGGTCCCCCTCGACGGCGGCACACCTGCCCTACGACGCCCTGCGGTGATCCGATGACCACCCTCAGCGCCAATCAGATCACCTTGGGTATCGAGTCGTTCGGTGACGCCGAGGCGCCACTCGTTCTGCTCGCGGGCGGAACGACCATGCTCTCCTGGCCCGACGCGCTGTGCGAGCGCCTCGCCGCCGGCGGGCGCCGCGTGGTGCGCTACGACCTGCGCGACAGCGGGGAGTCGACGACCACGGACCCACAGGCGCCCGCCTACACCCTGCGCGATCTCGCCGCCGATGCGGCGGCCCTTGCCGACGCCCTCGGGGGCGGACCCGCGCACCTCGCGGGGATCGGCGTCGGTGGGATGGTCGCTCAGGTAGCCGTGCTCGACCATCCAGAGGCGTTCTCGGCGCTTACCCTGGCCGGTACCCGCGCGGTGGCGCCCGGCCCGCCCGACGATGACCTCCCCGACCACGACCAGACGATGATGAGCCGGATGTCCGCTCATCCGATGCCCGACTGGACCGATCGCAAGGCGGTCGCCGAGTTCGCCGCCACCGGCGCGGAGATCCTCGGTGACGATCCCCTCTCCGCACGTGCGATCGCCGCGCGCATCTGGGACCGCACGCCTGGCACCGCACCACCCGTCCAGATGGCAAACCAGCTGGGCATGGTTTTCTCCAAGCTTGACTGCAAACCCCGCTGGCGCGAGCGCCTGCCCGAGATCCAGGTCCCCACGCTCGTCGTCCATGGCCGCCGTAACCGGTTCTTCCCCTTCGGCAACGGAGAGGCGATCGCGCGCGAGATCCCCGGGGCGCGGCTGCTCGTCCTCAAGGAGACGGCCACTGCAATCCCCGATGCTGCGGTCGGCGAGATCGCCGAGGCGATGCTCACCCTCGGATAAAGAACCGCGTGTATACGCGTTGCCAGGCGGGCCGAGGAGAGAGGTGCGTCGGCGTGGGTCATAGTTTGCCCACGAAGAAGCTGGTGCTGGCGACTGCGAGCAGCAAGTAGCCCCCCGGGAAGGCGATGTTGTAGAAGACGCGTGCGCGGACGTGAGCCAGGACCGCGCCGATGAAGAACGCGGTCAAGCCGATTCCTGCCGCCAGGCCCAGCCAGTGGACCCCGAGAAGCCCCATGAGAAGGCCGACAGCGCCCGCGAGTTTGAGGGTCGCCAGGTACGGCACCGCAGTTGGCGGGAGTCGAACCTCTGCGGAGTTCGCCAGCACGAACGGTGCCCGCGCGTAGTCCGCGATCGCGATGAACGCGTTGGCGACGACGCACCCAACAGTGCCGATGAGCAGTACGGAGCTCACGACGTGTACGACCCGACGACGGTGAACGGTTCTGGTAGAACCGGCGCTTCTGCGGTGCGCCTGATCAGCTCTCGCAGCTGAGCGGCTTGCGCCAGTCCCACCAGCGGGTTCTCTGCCGCGTGGAGGGCGGTGAACACCCTCGCAAGTTGCGCCCGAACCTCGGCAGCTGTGCCGTTGTCGGTGCGGAAGCGCCCTATCTGTAGGCTCATGGCGTTGTCATCTCCTCGGGATGCGAACAGGAATGGGTTGAACCGACTGTCCTGACGTCCGCAAGCCCGGAAAGGTGACACCCATGCCGATCACGGTCGAGGAATTCCAGAGCGAGCGACCGCATCTGCTGTCGGCTGCCCACCGCATGCTCGGCTCGGCTCATGACGCCCAAGACGCCGTCCAAACGGCATGGTTGCGGGTCATGACCGCCCGATCCTCGCCATCGATTGAGAACCCGTCAGCCTGGCTCACCACTGTCACCGCCAGGGTCTGCTTGGACGAGCTGCGTGCCCGACGCCGTCGCAATGAAGCGCCGCTGCTCGCGGACGCCATCCCGGCCGCGGAACTGGCCGCGGACGAAGCAATCCTCCGCAAAGAGGACGTCTCCCGAGCGCTGATGGTCTTGTTGAACCAGTTGACCCCGTCCCAACGGGTCGCGTACGTCCTGCATGACCTGTTCTCTATGCCGTTCGACCAGATTGCGCACGTGCTGGGCGGGACAGTGCCCAGTGCCAAGAAACACGCCAGCAGGGCCCGACAACGCCTCGACAGCGCACAGCCTGCCTCGGAGCAGAACAGCCGATCAGACCAGCAGATCGTCGAGGCCTTCATGACAGCAGCCCAAACCGGGGATACGCGCAGAATGATTCAGCTGCTCGCGCCCGACAGCGTCCGCGACGCCGACGCAGCGCTCCTGCCTCGTGGGGCCCGCGCCGCCGTCGTCGGTGCTGTCGACATTGCCACCGAGACCGTGCACTTCCGCGATCGCATTCAGTCGGCTTGCAGACTTACTGTCAACAACAAGTCGGTGTACCTCATCGCCCCGGGAGGCCATCCCCTCGCCACGATCGAGATCAGCACAGCCCATCGGAAGGTCACGAGAATCGCGCTGCGATCGGCCCGAGCCGACGACCACTTCGCGGCCGCCCTGCCGTCAACAACCTCCTGACCCGCAGCCCCCACCGAGCAACCACGCGGGATCGCACCAGCCCACGGGATTACATTCCGGGGCTGATGCAGCCGGCGGGGCAGGGCGGTTGCGGGGCCATCGCGATCACCCCGGGCTCAAGCCAATGCCTCAGGTCTGCGGCCGGAGGCTGCGGCTGGTGACATCGACGGGGGGCCGACCTCCCGCGGCAGCGAAGTGGGCCAGTTCCTCGCCCCTCAGCGGTTCTTCGAACAAGGCTGCGTGGCTGCCCAGCACGTGTACGGCACCGCGGCGCGCGGGCGGACCCGCGTACGAACAAATCCGGCCCGGCTCAGGAGGCCGCCCCCGCGTACGCGGTCACGTCCTCCACCGATGCGTTGCCACCGCAGATCACCAGGCCGAGCCGGGTCGCCTCGCCGGTCTTGGCCAGGACGCGACGGGCGGCCGGGAGGAGGCAGCCCGCCGCCGGCTCCGCCCATACCCTGGCGTGCTCGGCCAGCTCGAGCACGCCCGCATAGGCCTCCGCCTCCGGCACGACCAGCACCTCGTCGACCAGGTCACGCACCATGGTGTACGTCAGCGGGGACACCATGGGCGCACTCAGCGTGCTGATGCGTGAGTCCACGTCCACCTGGACCGGCCCACCGCAGGCCAGCGCCCTGGACATCGCGTCGGCGCCGGTCGTCTCCACGCCCCACACGCGCACGCCCGGCCGGCGTGCCCGCAGCGCCGCCGCCACACCGGCGATCAGACCACCGCCACCGATGGAGACCAGTACGTCCGTCAATTCACCAGCGTCGGCGGCGAGTTCGAGTCCCACTGTGCCCTGCCCCGCGATGACCACCGGGTCGGCGAACGGGTGCAGCAGCGTGAGTCCGTCCGCCTCCAGCCGGTCCATCATCGCGAAGGCCTCGGCCATGGTGGCGGTCAGCCGAACGTCGGCTCCGGCGCCCCGGGCCGCCTCCACCGAGCGTGCCGGTGCGGTGCGCGGCATCACCACGGTGGCGCGCACACCCAGCGCGGCCGACATCTCCGCCACAGCGACACCATGATTGCCACCGGACACCGCGACCACGCCGGCCGCGCGTTGCTCACCGGTCATCGCCAGCAGCTTGGCGACGGCTCCCCGCGCCTTGAACGAACCCGTGCGCTGCAGCAGCTCAAGCTTGACCGTGACCGGTACCCCGAGCAACGCGGTCAGCCCCGGGCTGGGCAGCGTGGGAGTGCGCACCACATGCCCGGCGATCCGCGCCGCCGCGCTCTCCACGTCCCCAACACCGACCATGTCACCCTCCGGGATGTCTCGCACGCCGTATCCCTCCGCACACTACGCGGGCGATCGATCCCTGTGACCATGAGCATCAAGTCCGCCGGTCCCCATACCCAGGCTCGACAAGGCACCCCTATTTATCAGCTTTGTCAGCGCTTACGGGCCACCGCCCCGTACATGGCGATGGCCCGGTCATCGATGCCGTCCTGCTCGGCACCCGGCCGCCACTTGTGAACTTGAGTGACACCGGGGTCGACCAGATCCATCCCGTCGAAGAGGGAGTTGGCGGTCGGCAGGTCGCGCAACGCCATGGGCATTCCCTGCCGGGCGTACTCCTCGGCCACCCTGCCGACCTCCTCGGGCGCGAAGTCCGCGGTGCCGATGGTCATCGCCAGGAAGCTGCCCGATGGCAGCGGTTCGAGCAGTCGCTGCACCAGGCGGCGGTCGTCCGGCGGCAAGATGAAGTGCAGTATCCCAATGATCATCAGTCCGACCGGCTCATTCACGTCGATCAGCGCACGGAATCCGGGACTGTCCAGGATGGCGTCCGGGTCGTGCATGTCGGCGTCGATGTAGGCGGTGGCCCCCTCGGGGGAACCTTGCAGGAGAGCGCGGGCGTGGGCCAGGACGATGGGGTCGTTGTCGACGTAGACCAGACGGGACTCCGGTGCCACCTCCTGCACGACCTCGTGCAGGTTCGGGGCTGTGGGCAGACCGGTGCCGATGTCGAGGAACTGGCGGACGCCTTGCTTCTGGGCGAGAAACCGCCCGGCACGGTGCATGAACCGCCGGTTCTCCAGCATGTGCACGGGCAACGCCGGCCAGTGCCGGCACATGGCGTCGCCCGCCTCTGCGTCGACAGGGTAGTGGTCCTTGCCTCCGAGGATGTAGTCGTACACCCGCGCCGAATGTGCAGTCGAGGTGTCAATCCGATCGCCTGCGCTGTGCATGGGCCCGCTCCGCTCTTCACCGCTGACAATGGTCTTCAGACGCTACAGCGGACCGGACGGCTGTCGAACAGCCTGTCACCTCTGGGCGCCATCGAAGGGCGGAGCGCCTGGATTTGATCAGGCATCAGGTGGCATACCCGCATGCACCCACCCATCTCAGCCGGTAAGTGCGGGGCGCAGGGTGCGCGTATAGGCGCCGCTGATCCACCCCCGTTGTCCCTCCAACCGGTACCAGGTACGGGTGTTGCCGATTCTCTGGCCGGCTTGGCTTCGGTCGACGGCGATGACCGTGCACGGCGCCAGGTAGCCCAGTACGCGGCTACGGGTAGTGGGGTACTCCCGGATGCGCAGGTGCACGCGCGCGGTCTGCACCCATCCGGTGTTGGCATCCGCGTCCACCGCAACTCGAGGACAAGCCGTCGGCGCACGGCCGACAGCGTCTCCCGCAACAGCGGGTCCGGCAGCAATGCATCCCAGGGCCAACAGCGAGGCAACCAGCAGAGAAAGAAACGGGCTTGATCTCGGCACGTCGTGATTCCTTCGGGTGAGGGGGCGCAGCGAAGCACCTCACCCTTGCTGAACCGTTTCTGTAGAGCCAGCTGCGTCACTCTCCAGAGTGGGCTCCTCCCCCGATCCGCTGAACAGCGCGCCCTCCGGCTGACAGCACCTCTGCGGCATCGGCATCGGCATCGACATCGACATCGGACGGTCCTATGTGAGCTGAGCCGCCTCACCCCTTCCGGCCGACGGACGGCGGGCTTCGGCTCCGCCCGTAAACCCTGCTCCTGTGGCTGTCGAGCCGCGACGGGTGGATGGGACCGCTTTCCGTGCCTGGGCGTGCATCGGTGCGCTGGCCGTGCTGCGGCCCCAGGACGCGCACTGTGGCCATGAGCGCTTGGACTGCCTACCGTCTGAAGCAACGGCTGGCGCCCGTGCCGACACCTCGCATGGACGCTGCGCTTCTCGGCTCCCAGACCCTGGGCCGCTCATAGGACAGGACGGCCGAAGACGGCCGGAGCCCTCGGATCCTGCAGCGGACACAAGGGCCCCGGCAATCCGCCCTCCCCACCGTCCGTGGAGCGACTCCCGCTCGCTCCACAGGGGAGGTCGAAGTGGCGCGGGGACATCTTGTGGAGGGGAGCCATAATGTCCCCGCGCCGCGCCACCGCCGTCGATTTCCGACCGGGCCTGCACCGCGGGCCGCGGCCCGGGTGACATGCTGGCGTCAGTAACACCCTTCTGCGGCCCGGCCTCCCATGAGGAGGCCGGGCCGCTCCGGAGTCTCGTGTGACGGTGAGTGAGATCCACCGGATATCGCCCGGCGGGAGGGGCGGGGCCCGTTTGCCCGTCCCGTCAGGGCGTTCACTACGGGAGGCTGTGTACCTTCGGGCCGACCGAGTTCGACCAGGCGTTGCCCGCCGTCGCGTCCCAGTTCGTGGACCACGTCATGGCGCCGCGCAGCCCCGGGTAGGTCTTCGACGGCTTGAAGGAGCCGCAGCCCGTGCCGCGGGTCAGGCAGTCGAGGGCGTTGTTGACGACCGACGGAGCCACATATCCGCTGCCCGCGCCGCGTGTCGATGCCGGGACACCGATCCCGACCTGGGAGGGATCGAGGCCGCCCTCCAGTTGGATGCAGGCGAGCGCGGTCAGGAAGTCCACGCTGCCCTGGCTGTAGACCTTGCCGTCACAGCCCAGCATCGAACCGCTGTTGTAGTACTGCATGTTGACGACCGTGAGGATGTCCTTCACGTTCAGCGCCGTCTGGAAGTACCCGCCCGAAGTGGACTGCATGTCGATGGTCTGCGGCGCCATCGTGAGGACCAGCTTGGCACCTGCCTTCGCGGAGAGCTGGCGCAGCGCCTTCGTCATGTAGGTGGGGTTGAGTCCGTTCTCCAGGTCGATGTCGACGCCGTCGAATCCGTACTCCTTCATCAGCGCGTAGGCGCTGTTCGCGAATGCCGTCGCGGAGGCGTCGCTGTTGACCGAGATGGTGCCCTTCTCGCCGCCGATCGAGAGGATCACGGACTTGCCGGCGGCGTGCTTCGCGGCGATGTCCGCCTTGAAGTCGGCGGTGGAGGAGTAACCGACGGCCGGGTCCAGATTGAAGGTGATCTGACCGGGTGTGGTGGTGGCGTCGGCGAAGGAGACCGCGATGATGTCGTACTGCGAGGAGACGTCCCGCAGCTTCTGGACGGTCGCGCCGTTGTCGAAATTCTGCCAGTAGCCGGTCAGCGCGTGCTTGGGGACGGTGCCGCCGTCTCCGCCGCCGCCCTTGCCGGTCCGTGCGGACACCGCCGTCGACTTCGCGGACTCACCCGCCGCGTTCGTGGCGCTCACCTGGAAGCTGTAGGTGGTCTCCGGCGTGAGACCGGTGACGGTCGTGGAGGCGCCGCCGACCGAGGCGACCTTAGTGCCGTCGCGGTAGACGGTGTATCCGGTGGCCGTGGACACCGGCGTCCAGGACAGGTCCACCGACGTGGCCGTAGCCGTGCCCGCCTTGAGGCCGGCCGGCACGGCCGGTATCTCCACCGGGTCGGTGCCGCCGCCCCCGTCGGGTCCAAGGACGCTCACATCGTCCACGTAGTACGCGCTCTGCCCGTACCAGCCGTGCGTGTACACGGTGACCGACGTGGTGTTCGCGCCGGTGGTGAAGCTGGTGGACAACTGCTGCCAGGACGAGGTGCCCGGCGTCCAGGTCGACACGTCGGTGGTGCCCGTACCGCGGGCCCCCAGATAGGCGTAGGAGCCCTGCACCCAACTGCTCAGCTTGTACGTGGAGTTGGGCTTGACCGAGACGATCTGGGAACACTCGGCGTTGCTCTGGCCCGCCGGGGTGGCCTTGAGCGCTTTCGTGCCGCCGTGCACGGGGGAGGTGACGGCGGCACCGCTGCCCGCGTTGCACGTCCAGTTGCTCAGGTCCGACTCGAACCCGGCGTTCTTGGCAACGTTGACGTCCGCCGCCTTGGTGTCCGCCGACTGCGCGGGCGCCGACTGAGCAGGCGCAGCGAGCGCGGTGACGGCGAGCGCGGCGGCAGCACCGACGGCGATCGCCGCACCGATCCTCTGGCGAACGCCGGATCTGCCCTTACGACCCTTACGTACACGGTCCACGGAATGCCTCCAGGGAGGGGTGAAGGACGAAGGTGAGAGCCGGTGGCCACCGCTACTGTGCGCAAAGCTGGTCCAGACCAATCGAGTTGTCAAGACCTCTGGAGAAAAGATCCGACCCCCAGAACGGATGGAGACGCCACGGAGTGGGGCAGCAGCCGTGCGGAGGAGAAGGTGACGAAGGCCGCGACACGTCACCTCACGAGGCCGACTGAATCTTCATCAGTTTCCCGCTTCGATGAGGTATTCCTGCCTCATGCCCCAGCTCACCGAACTGCTCCCCGTCGAGGCCATCCGCCTCGACGCCCCCGCTCCTGACTGGCAGGGCGCCATCCGTGCCGCCGGGGACCTGTTGGTCGCGAACGGCGTCAGTACGGACGCCTACACCCAAGAGATGCTCCGCACGGTGGAGGAGCACGGGCCGTACATCGTCGTCGCTCCCGGCTTCGCGTTCGCCCACGCACGGCCTTCGCCCGCCGTGCATCACACCGGCATGTCCTGGGTGCGTCTTGTCGAGCCCGTACCCTTCGGCCACGACACGAATGACCCGGTCCGCCTCGTCGTCGCCCTGGCCGCGACGGACGCCTCCGCGCACACTCAGGCAATGGGCGCCCTCGCCCGGCTGCTTGGAGACCCGCAGACAGTGGATGCCCTCGACCAGGCGCCGACCCCCGAGTCGGTGCGGCAGATCCTCGTGAGGGCCGAGGCGACCGCCGAGTCGGCTGAGCCGGCCGCGCCCACGGCCACCAAGGCCGCACGCGGTTCCGGCGGCACGCACACGATCCTCACCGTCTGCGGCAACGGCGTCGGAACGAGCCTGTTCCTCAAGTCGACGCTCGACAAGGTGCTCGCCCGGTGGAAGTGGTCCCGCTACATCAACACCGAGGCGACCGACACCATCTCCGCCAAGGGCAAGGCCTCGGACGCCGTCGCCATCCTGACCTCCCGTGAGATCGCCAGGGCCCTGGGCGACGTGGGCGTGCCGGTGCGGGTGATCGAGGACTTCACCAACACCAAGGAGGTGGACGCCGCCCTGCGCGATCTGTACGACGTCTGAACCTTCCGCATCCCCCACGCCCCCTCCCCGCCGCACCTCCAGGAAATCCCGGGAACCCCATGAACGTCCTCGTCGACATCGCGAAATTCATCGTCAACGAAATCCTCGCCGTCCCCGCCTATCTCATCGGCATCATCACCGCCGTCGGCCTCATCGCCCTGAAGAAGTCCACCGGCCAGGTCGTCGGCGGCGCCATCAAGGCGACGCTCGGCTTCCTGTTGATCGGCGCGGGTGCCACCCTTGTCACCGCCTCGCTCGAACCGCTCGGCAAGATGATCACCGGCTCGACCGGCTCGCACGGCGTCATCCCCACCAACGAGGCCATTGTCGGCATCGCCCAGGCCGAGTACGGCTCGCGGGTGGCGTGGCTGATGATCCTCGGGTTCCTCGTCAGCCTGCTCCTGGCGCGCTTCACACCGCTCTCGTACGTGTTCCTGACCGGCCATCACATGCTGTTCATGGCGACGTTGCTGACGATGGTCCTCGCCACGGCAGGAGTCACCTCCTGGGTCGTGGTGGTGGCCGGCGGCGTCCTGCTCGGCATCATGCTGGTCGCGATGCCGGCCTTCGCCCATCCCTGGACCAAACGCGTCACCGGCAACAACACCGTCGCCGTCGGGCACTTCGGCACGGCCGGCTACATCGTCTCCGGCGCGACCGGGCAGGCCATCGGCAAGAAGAGCCGCTCCACGGAGGAGATGAACCTCCCCGAGGGCCTGCGCTTCCTGCGCGACTCGATGGTGGCGACGGCCCTGTCCATGGTCATCATCTACATGATCATGGCCATCGTCTTCCTCGCCAAGGCCGGCAAGACGGAGGCATTCCAGGCGTACTCGGCGGGGAAGGGAGACCCCGGCTCGACCGGCATCGGCAACTACCTGATGTCCTCACTCGGCCAGGGCCTCCAGTTCGGCATCGCCGTCGCCGTCATCCTCTTCGGCGTCCGCACGATCCTCGGTGAACTCGTCCCCGCCTTCCAGGGAATCGCCCAGAAGGTCGTGCCCGGCGCCATCCCCGCCCTGGACGCACCCATCGTCTTCCCGTACGCGCAGAACGCCGTCCTCGTCGGCTTCATCTGCTCCTTCACCGGCGGCCTGGTGACCCTGGGGCTGCTGGCCGGGGTCTTGAACCCCGCGTTCGGCACGGCCCTCGTCCTGCCGGGTCTGGTCCCGCACTTCTTCACCGGTGGCGCGGCGGGCGTCTTCGGCAACGCGACGGGCGGCCGCCGCGGCGCCGCCGTCGGCGCGTTCCTCAACGGCGTCCTGATCACCCTCCTGCCGGCCTTCCTGCTCGGGGTGCTCGGCTCGTTCGGCTCGGCCAACACGACGTTCGGGGATGCCGACTTCGGCTGGCTGGGCTTGATCATCGGCAATGCGGCGAAGGCGGGCTCGGTGGCCGGAATCGTCCTCATGCTGCTGATCGGCGTCGCCATCCTCGTCGCCGCGATCGCCTGGCAGAAGAAGGTCGTCGACACCGGCTGGGATCCGGGAGCCGCGCGCGACAAGCTCCTGCCTCCCGAGGAGCGGGAGACCCTCGAGGCCCAGGAGACCTCGGCCCCGACCACGACACGGGAGTACGCGAAGATCGCCCCACCGGCGGGCGCACCGAAGCCGCCCCGGCCGGAGGAGTAGTCCGCCGGCATCCGGGCTCGTGGTTCTGGCCCGCCCCGGCCGCGGAGTAACCCGGACGGGGGGTCGACGTTATGAGGCCGTGGGTATCTGGCTGCTCAACAACTTCGGCACTCTCACGCTGGCCGGGCTGCTCGGCGGCGGCGCCGTACTGGCTGCCGTGGTCGGCACGCTGGTGCTGAGGCGCAGATTTCCGCATCACGCGAACGGCTCGCACAACGAGATGATCGGCGTCGTGCTCGGCATGTACGCCGCGATCTACGGCATCATCCTGGCCTTCGTCGTCGTGGCCGAGTGGGAGGGCCTCAACGAGGCGGAGACCAACGTCGCGCTCGAGGCCAGCCAGACCGCCGAGGTACTGCGTGATGCCCCTGCGTTCCCGGCCGGGCAGGAGCGCAGGGTGACGGACGCCGTCGGGGCGTACGTCCGTGTCGTCGTCGACGAGCAGTGGCCGCTGATGCGCGACGGACGGCCCGATCCCAACGTCACCAACCGCGAAGTGACCGCGCTGTACCGGGTGTTCCAGGAGTACGAGCCGCGGACCGAGGCCGAGAAGACCTACTACGCGCAGTCCGTCTCGACCCTTGGCGAGATCGCGGGCGCACGCCGGACGCGGCTCTCCGACTCCCAGCAGTCCCTGCCCTCACTCCTCAACATCCTGGTCTACGGCGGCGCACTCGTCATGCTTCCCCTGACCTTGCTCTACGGCATCAGAAGCCTGCGCGCGAATCTGATGTTCGTCATGTCGGTCGCCGCACTGATCGGCGTGAGCCTGCTGCTGTGCCTGACGCTGGACCATCCCTTCGCGGGCGACCTCGCCGTTTCCCCTGCTCCCTTCAAGGAGGGTGTGCTCGCGCAGTTCTGGCGATGACCTCCACCGGCCTTCCCGGGCCTTCCCGGGCCTTCGGGAACGGGCTCAGCCCCGGCCGTGTGCGGCGGAGACGAGTTGCTCGTCGGAAGCCCCGGCCCGCGGGCGGGCCCGTTCCTCTGCGTCCGCGTCGAAGCCGACCGGCTCCCAGCGCTTGACCAGGAGTGCGATCAGACCCAGTACCGGGGCGGCGAGGATGACCCAGTAGACGTGCGTGCCCAGACCGCTGCTGAGGATGGGGAAGAAGAACAGGGTCAGCGTCGAGCCGAGGCGCAGCACCGCCTGGTTGAAGCCGATGCTGACGCCGCGCATCGAGGTGGGAAAGCCCAGCGAGGCGTAGCTCATGATGTGCGCGCCGGGGCCAAAACCCTGGGCGAACATGAACGCGCCGAGCATCAGGATGCCGGCCGTCACCACGGCCGTTCCGCTGGGCTCCCCGATGAGGCCGAGCACCGTGATGGCGACGAGCTGGATCGCGAAGCCCAGCGTCATCATCGGCCAGGCGCCACGCGTCGATGCCCAGCGGATGCCGAGCAGTCCGCCGGTCAGGGCGAAGAGGAGGTTCAGGGCGAAGGAGGAGGCGATCGTGGTCAGCGGGCCCTGGGTCATCAGCGTGGCGATGATGATCGGCAGGCCGAACGCGACCGCGTTGTAGCCGAAGGTCTCCGCCAGGCCGACCGACACCGACTGGATCGTGCGCGTGCGGTACGGAGGGGTGAAGAGCCGTGCGTAGGCGCCGAGGCCGGGCCGGGGCGGGCGGGGCGTCCGCGCGGGCACATCGTCGGCGACGCGCGCGTCCACGTCGTACGACTGGCGAAGGATCTTCGCCGCGCCTTCCAGGTCGCCCTGCTCGGCGGCCCAGGTCGGCGACTCGTTCATGTAGCGCCGGCGCAGCAGCAGGACCAGCAGCGCGGGTACCGCGCCGAAGCCGACGGTGAAGCGCCACAGCCAGCCCAGCTGGGCGTCGGGCAGGACGAAGTACAGCAGCATGATCACCAGGTAGCAGCCGCTGGTCGCGCTGTACCAGGCGGGCGACCAGGCAGCCGTGCGTGAGCCCTTGCTGCCCTTGCCGCGCAGCCGGGAGAATTCGGCGAGGAACGCGATCGCGACGGGGATGTCCATGCCGACGCCGATGCCCATCACGAAGCGCGCCGCGATCAGCGTCCACACGTCCTGCGCGAGCGAGCACACCAGCGCGGTCACGACGAAGAAGAGCATGTTCGCCATGAAGACCCGGTAGCGGCCGATCCGGTCCACCAGCCAGCCGCCGACGAGGGCGCCGACGAGTGATCCCACGCTGATCGAGGCGGTGACCGTGCCGGCCATGGCGGAGCTGAGGCCGAACTGTTCGGTGATGTCGGGAAGCCCGTAGGCGAGGGAACTGAGGTCGTAGGCGTCGAGGAAGATGCCGCCGAGCGCGATGATCACGATCATTTTGGCGTGCCGGCCGCGGGCCGTGCCCGAGTTGACCAGATCGGATACGTCCGCCGCGGAGCGGATCAGTACCGTGTCGGGCCTCGTCGCCGGGGTCGTGCTGCCGGACAAGGGAGGGGTGGAGCTCACGAGCGCCTTCCGGGGTGGTGCGGACGTACCGGCGAATCGTCGCACTGGCCGGAAACCGTCCGTACGCACGTCCGCATAGTGGTCACCGTCGCCTGCATCATGAGACGCGATCACGGCTGGTGTGCGGTCGGACGCGTGGTGTCACTCCGTGCGCTGCCGGGAGCCCGCCGACAGGCGCCGGCGCCTCTCCGCCGCCGCCCCTGGACGGTGGCGGAGAGGCGATCAGGAGCCGTTCGGCTCAGATGCCGCAGTTGCCGCTCGCGGGTTCGCCGGCGAAGCGTCGGCCGAGCCACTCAAGTGCCGGACCGTTGCCCTGGATTGCCGTCCCCACGTGGGATTGCCCGGCGAAGGACGTCCACTGCACGGCGTTGCCCTTCGCGCACCAGTCGGCGCGCAGCTTCTGCCCGACCGCGTAGGGGATCGTCTCATCCGCATCCCCGTGGTACAGGAACGTGGGCGCCGACGGGCGCTGGGTGCCGATCAGCTGCTTGCCGATGGCCCGCTGCCAGTCCGGCCGCTCCAGCGGGTTGGACGTGGTGACGTCCTCGATCGCCTTGCCGCGCCCGGCCTCCAGGACCGTGCCGACGCACTCGCTGCGCACGACTGCGGCGAGCTTGCGACCTTCGGCGTTCAGGTACTTGTCGAGGGCCAGGGCCGGGTTGGCGGCGTTCTGGCCGACGGCGGACATCAGCAGGTATCCGGCGCTGTCTCCGCCCTCCAGCGAGTCGGCGACCTTGGTGAGGTCGGCGGGCACGCCGCCGCTCGCCGTTCCCTTGACCTTCAGCTCGGGAGCGTAGGCCGCCGCCATTTCGGCGGCCTTCGCGCTCGCGCCGCCGCCCTGCGAGTAGCCCATGATGCCGACGGGCGCCTTCGCGGCGACGCCGTACTTCGCCGCCTCCGGGAGCCGCTGAGCGGCACGCGCCGCGTCGAGGACGGCGCTGCCCTGCGCCTTCGCCACCATGTAGGTGTGGTCCCCGGGGGTGCCCAGGCCCTCGTAGTCGGTGACGACGACGGCATAGCCCCGCACCAGCGCGGCGTTGACGAGCGGGGCCTCGGCCGTCGTGCCGCCCGGGAACCCGGCGGACGGCGCACACTTGTCGCCGAGACCGACCGTGCCGACGGCGTACGTGATCAGCGGGCGCGGCGTGGTCTTGCCGTCGTCGGGGACGATCACGGTGCCGGAGACCGCGTTGGGCCGTCCGTTGGCGGAGGTCGACCGGTAGGTGATCTTCCAGGCCTTGGTGGGGGTCGGAACGCCCGGCGTGTACTGGAACGAGGACGGCTTCGAGCCGAGGATCTGGCCGGGGCCCTTCTTCTTTCCCGGGTGCTTTCGCGGATGCCGGCCCGGGTGCTTGCCTGTTTTACCGTGATGCTTGGCCTTGCCGTGCGTCGCGGCGTCGGGGGCCTTCCCGGTGGTCTGCACCGCCGAGTGGGCCGAGCGGTTCGCGTCCGGGGCACCGGCCGGGGCGCTCTCGCCTTGTGCCACGGCGGATCCGGGGAGTCCGAGCACCGCCACCGCGAGCACCGTACCCGCGGCCATCGATCGTCTGCGTGAGGCTGGCGTCATGCAGCTCTCCCAACTCTCCTGTGGGGTAGGGGGGTTGGGATGCACCGTACTGACCCGTCAGTAATACAGCCATAGGCATGCAGCGGCGGGAAGCGGCCACGGCGAGCAGGCGCCGTAGCCGCTTCCCGTAGCCGTCGCGGGTCAGTCCGTGAGCGTCGCTGCCACCGGTTCGCGGCGTGCCACGTCCACCAGCGAGCGGTCGGTGATCTTGAGGGCGGGTGAGACGGCGAGCGTCAGCGTCGACACGCTCATGAACGGGTTGAGGTGGTTCCAGCCCCAGCTTTCCAGAGCCGTGCGTACCGCGGCCGCCTGATCGGCGACGACGTGGGCCGGGCGGGCGGACAGCACGCCGCCCACGGGCAGCGGCATGCGCGCCGCCGCAGTCTCGCCCGCGGCGCCCCGGACGACGGCTACCCCTCCCCCGTCGGCGACGACTGTCGCCGCGGCAGCGGCCATCGCCGCACGTGAGGTGCCGATCGTCAGGAGGTTGTGGCTGTCGTGGGCGTACGTGGATGCCACGGCGCCCTCACCCAGATCCCGGCCCACCAGCGGGGCGAAGACCTTGCCGGGGCGTCCGTAGCGGTTTCGTACGCGGACCAGCGTGGTCCGTCCCTCCCAGTGCACCTCGCCGCCCGAGACCGGGAGTTCGACCTCGGTTGCTTCGGTGTAGGTGTCGCGCGGGTTGACGCTCATCGCCCGGAACCGGTGCGTGCCGTCCGGCAGGTCCACGCGCCAGCGGAAGCCGTCCTCCTCCTGGGGTTCTACGTCCACGCGGCTGTCCAGGGGCGGTACGGCGAGGCTCTCCGCGGCGGGTGACGCCTGCACGGGTGCGCCGTCGCGACCTACGACGCGGCCGCCCGAAAGCACCAGTGCGGGCTCGAACGAGGCTAGTTCGCCCCGCAGCAGGACCAGGTCGGCCCGCTTGCCCGGGGAGACGACGCCGCGGTCGTGGAGCCGCAGACGCTGGGCCGGCGTCCAGGTCAGGGCCTTGAGGACCACATGGGGCGGGAACCCGGCGGCCACGGCGACCCGCGCGATGTGGTCCAGGTGGCCTCGCTCGACGATGTGGTCGGCCGCGAGGTCGTCCGTGACCAGGCACAGCGGCGGGAGCTGGGGCAAGGACAGCAGGGCTGTCGCCACCTCCGGGGTGAGGCACTTCTCCTGGAGCATCATCGTCATGCCCAGGCGTGCCTTCTCCAGGACCACCTCGGTGCGGTTCTTGGTGTGGTCGGAGTCCACACCGGTGGCCAGGTAGGCGCTCAGTTCCGCGCCGGTCAGGTTCGGGCAGTGGCCGTCGAGGATCGCGTCGTGCGCGCGGGCCACGGCGGTGATCTCGTGCATGCGGCGGTCACCGGCGACGACGGCGCGGTAGTCCATGACCTCGCCCAGGGCGACGACACCCGGCCAGCCCAGCATGTCCGCGATGTCGTCGGCGGAGAGGGCCGCTCCGGCATGCTCCAGGCCCTCAAGGGCGGGTACGCACGAGGGAACGCCCCACAGTTGGGTCTGGGCACTCTGGCGGCCCGCGTCGATCATCCAGCGCATGGCGTCCCGGCCCGCGACGTTGACGATCTCGTGCGGGTCGGCGAGGACGGTCGTGGTGCCGCGGGCCAGCGTCACGGCGGCGAACTCCTGAGGCGTCAGGAACGCGCTCTCGATGTGCATGTGGGCGTCCACGAAGCCGGGGACGATCAGCATGCCGGTCGCGTCGATCTCCTCGCGGGCCGTGGCCGGGGTGCCGGGCGGGAGCACCGCGGTGATGCGGTCGCCCCGTACCAGTAGGTCCGCGGCGAACTCCTCACCGGTGAAGGTGGACATCACGCGCCCGCCGCTGATCCGGAGGTCGTGCTGCTCACTCATGTGCTCGTGCTCCTTGGAAGGGTGTCGTCGCGCGCGGGCGGGCGGGCCCGCCACGGGAGATGGATCTCGTCTCGGCCCGAAGGGGCGCTCAGGGGACGAGCGTGTAGAAGTAGTAGCCCAGCGGGATCATGACGATCCACAGCGGCCAGGGCACCTCGCGGATCCGGCCACTGACGGTCTTCACCAGGACGTGGGCCGCCAGGCCGGTCGCGATGCCGGTGCCGAAGTTGCCGAAGAACAGCGTGGTCGCGACGGTCAGGGCGGCCGGGACGGCGTTCGTGGGGTCCTTGAAGTCGACGTTCTTCAGCGCGCCGAGCATGTTCAGGCCGATGAACATCAGCACGGGTGCGGTGGCGGCGGAGGGGATCAGGGTGGCGAAGGGGGTGACGAGCAGCAGCAGGGCGAAGCCGCACGCGGCCCATACCGATGACAGGCCGGTCTTGCCGCCCGCGTCCGCGGCGGCCGAGGACTCCAGGTAGGCGGTCATCGAGGGCGCGCCGACGGCCGAACCGCCCATCACGGAAACCGAGTCGACCAGGAAGGGGCGGCGGGAGCCGGGGATGTTGCCGTCCTTGTCCAGGAGGCCCGCGCGTCCGGAGACGGCAAGGAGCGTTCCGGTCATGGAGAAGAACTCGGAGACGAAGAACGCGAAGATGTAGGGGAAGTACTCGGGCTTGAGGGCGCCGAGGATGTCGATGTGGAAGAGGAGCGGGCCGGGTGAGTCGGGCGCCGAGAAGAGGCTGTCGGGGACGTCCGTCACGCCCAGCGGCACGCCGACGAGGGTGACGGCCGCGATGGTGATGAGGAAGGCGCCCGGTACCTTGCGTGCGGCCAGGGCCGTGAGCAGCAGCAGTCCGGCCAGGGCGAGCAGCGCGGTGGGCTCGGACAGGTCGCCGACCGCGAGTGCGGCCTTGTCGGCGTTGCCGACGACGAGGTCGGCGTCGCGGAATCCGATGAGGGCGATGTAGAGGCCGAGGCCGCCGCTGATGGCGTACTTGAGGTTCATCGGCATGAGCCGGGTGACCAGGTCGCGGATGCCGAAGAGGGTCAGGAGCAGGAAGGCGACGCCTGACCAGAAGACCATGCCGAGCGCCGTGTCCCAGGGGACGTGGTCCTGGCCGACGATGGTGAACGCGATCAGGGCGACGCCGCCCAGGCCCGGGGCGACGACGAACGGCAGGTTGGCGACCAGGCCCATGGCCAGCGTCGCGAGGGCGATGGCGATGATGACGGCGGTCGTCGCGGCGCCGTGCGGCACACCGGCGGAAGCCAGCTGGCCGGGGACCACGACGACGGCGTAGGCGGCGGCCATGAACATCGAGGCGCCTGCCACGAGTTCCGTGCGGTGGCTGCTGCCGCGGTCGCGGACGCCGAAGTGCCGCTCGACGAGCGAGGCGGGCGGCGGCGTCGTGGCGTCGGTCTGCTCGCCGGGCGGCGGAGCGGTGGTGGGCATGGGGACCTCGGCGGGGTGAGGGACGGGCACACGGCTGTCGCCGCGGTCAGCGTGCGGGCGCGCTGGGAATCCGGCTTGGCCCGCTCTCTGCAACCGGTCTCTGAAACCGGTTGCAGAGACCGGTTGCGGGTATCATGGCACGGCATCGGGCGAAAGTGAACACTGACCTGGGACGGATCTTCGATCCTTGCCGGGCACATGAGGCGGGGGACGGCATGGCGACGCTCTTGGACGTGGCGCGTGCGGCGGGGGTGTCCAAGGCCACCGCATCGCGGGCACTGCAGCGCCCCGAACTGGTCGCCGAGAGCACCCGGCTTCGCGTCCGGGAGGCGGCCGACCGGCTCGGATTCCATCCCAACGCCGCCGCCCGCGCACTGACCACGGGCCGCACGGGCCTGATCGGCCTGATCGTGCCGACGCTCTCCAACCCCTTCTTCGCGCCGCTGGTGATGGGCGCACAGCAGGCCGCGGAGGAGACCGAGAGCCATCTGCTGATCGCGGTCTCGGAGTATCACCCGCAGCGTGAGGCCGCCCTCGCCGACCGGCTCTCCGAGCAGGCCGACGGGCTGATCATGGTGACGCCGGTCGGCACGGACGCCGCGCTGCGGGAGCGGTTCCGCCGGCGCCCGCTGGTCCTCGTCGACCGCCAGGTGGGCCGGCTGCCCGCCGTGGTGGCCGACACCGCCACGGGCCTGACCGAACTCCTCGACCACCTGCTGGCACAGGGCCACCGCGACATCGCCTACGTCTCCGGCCCCGCGGACTCCTGGGCGGACGAACAGCGACGGACCGCTCTCACCGCACGGGCGGCGTCGGCCGGCGCCCGTGTCCACGTCCTCGGGCCCCTGCCGCCCACGTTCGACGCCGGGATCGAGGCCTCACGCGCGCTGCCCGGCGACGCCACGGCCGTCCTCGCCTACAACAGCTATCTGACACTCGGGCTGCTGCACGGCCTCGGCGTGGCCGGACGGCGCGTACCCGAGGACGTGAGTCTGGCCGCAGCCGACGACCTCAGTACGCTCGGCGCCACCACTCCCCCGGTGACCGCGCTCGACGTGCCGCTCCGGGAAGCCGGGGCACTCGCCGTCACCCGCCTCCACGAACTGCTCGACGGCCACCGTCGCACGGTCACCTCGCGCCTGCAGGCCGCTCCCGTCTTGCGTGCGTCGACGGCTCCGCCGCGGGGTCTGTAGCCGCTGCTCGACAGGGCGGCGCGACTCGGGCACAGAAGCGGGACGGCAGACCCTCGGGCGCAGAATTGGCCGTCCGCCCCATGGACAACTTCCCGTCACACCGCTTAACTTCACCGATTGACAACGATGTCACACGTTCTGGTCGGCTTTGAGGAGCAGTGATCGTCGATGGTGTCACGAAGAATCCTCCTGCAAGCAGGCGGCGCGTCCCTCGTGGGCAGAGGGCTCGGCCTGACGTCGCAGCAACAGGCCTCTGCCGTTGAGCCCAGCGCCGCGAAACGCCTCCTGCCGTCCTTCGGCCGCCCCGTCCGCCTCGATGTCGCCGACGTCAGCACACTGGACGGCCACGACCAACTGCTGCTCACCACACTCCAGGGCGTCGTCAACCGGCGCGAGCCGCGCCTCTACTTCAACTTCGACAAGAGCGAGGTCGACCTGCGGTGGCTCCCCGCCACCGGCACGGCCGTCACCCGTCACGACGACGCGCTCGACCTGGTCCGCCGCTACCGCAATCAGGTGCGCGGCGCGATCCTCGTCGACCCGGACGTGCCCGACTCGGTCAACGTCGCCACCACACTCGCCGGTCTCAAGGACGCCGTCGCCGCCACCGCCGAGCAGGCGCACACGCACGGCCTGAAGACCGTCGTGGATCTGCGCGGCCGCTTCGACGCCGACGACGTGCTCGCCGCCTACCGCTGGCAACTCGCCCACCTCTTCCCGCAGTGCAGCCACGCCCTGCTCGCCGGTCTGCCGCCCACTCGGACCGTGGCCGTGGACGACGTGAAGTGGCGAGAAGTGGCGCGTGAGACGGAGCGGATCCGCGATGTGTCCAACCGCCGGGTGCGCACCTTCGACCTGAGTCCGGAGATGAGCGGCGACAACGATGTCTACGTGCGTTTCCAGGACTCTTTCGCGGACGACGGGTGGGGCGCGTCCGTCGCCTCCGTCTCGGTGAAGGCCGACGGCAAGGAAATCGTCTCGTTCGCTCCCGGCACGGACGCCGAGAAGCCCCACCTCTTCGACGGTCTCAACTCCTCCCTCGGTGACCGGTCCAACCGGTTCAGCGACGGTGGCGGCTATTTCATCTACCGTTTCGCCCCGCCCGCCGGAACACAGCAACTGGTGATCGAGGTCGACCTGTGGAACCAGTACCTGGTCACCGCCACCGGCACCGCGCCCACTCGGGTCGAGCCCTTCCCCTACTTCCGGGACTACGTGGTGGCGAGCAAAGCCATGGTGCTGTGGCTGCCGCCGTCCGGTGAGACCGGGAAACTGCTGGACGAGACCTTCGCCCGGCTTGGGCCCACCACCCCGTACACCGGCTGGTTCTCCAACGACGTCGCAGGTGAGTGGGGCGGTGTGGACCGTGCGTCGCAGCACGGGATCGAGGTGGTCCCCGCCGACTTCTACATGAACGGCACCGTCCACGCGGGAGTCCCCGCGAAGGTCTCCGGCACGGTCCGACACCGTCCCAAGGCCAAGCTGCGCAACCGCGTGTACCTCACGCTCACCGTCGGCGAGGGCGACAACGTGCAGTACTGCCAGCGCCGTATGCGCGACATCTGGGACGACCCCGAGCGCGGCAGCGTCCCCGTCAACTGGACGGTCAGCCCGCTGCTCGCCGACATGGGCCCCGCCCTCCTCGCCTACTACCAGAAGACCGCCACCGACAACGATCTACTCATCTCCGGCCCCTCCGGCGCGGGTTACACCTACCCCGGGTCCTGGCCCGAGAAGGCCCTGGACGCGTACACGGAACTCTCCGGCCGGTTCCTGCGCCGCACCGGCATGGATCTGGCCTACGCCTACAACCCCCGCAACGCCGCGAACGACGGCTGGGTCCCCTTCGACGAGCGCGTCGTGGGCTCATACCGGAAGAACACGCCGCTGCGCGGGATCATCCAGTCCTGGGAGACGGGTGACCTGCAGATCAGGCCGGCCGGGCTTCCGGTGATCGGCAACTTCTACCCACAGGGAAAGGGCGCGGAGTTCCGCGACGGACTGCTCCGTCACATCGAGGGCAGGGACGAGTCGAAGCCCATGTTCATCGCCGCCGCGATCAACGCCTGGAGCTGGACACCGAGCGACATCGCGGAGCTGGCCGAACTGCTCGATGCGCCCTTCGAGGTGGTCCGCGGTGACGTGTTCTTCGCGTTGATGAATCTCAGCGCGGACGGTTCGTGAGCCTCCGCCGGCCTCGGCGGCGCGACTTCTTCCCCTTGAGCATGACTACCCGTCGGGGAAAGGAGCGCGCCGCACGCGGCCGGATCAACGCGGGGGCTGTTCGCGATCGGTGACGGTCCGCCCGGCGGTGGCCTGCTCGATCAGCGGACCTTCGTCAGCTCACCCTTGTCCTGGAGAGTGGAGATCCCCCTGGCCCAGAGGCTGTTGACCCGCTGGCGCTCCTGGGTGTTCGGGTAGGCGTTGGTGCAGGACGTGCCGGGGCCGCCGCCGGACATCAGCTCGCTGCACGGACCCGAGTAGTGGTCGGGCAGACCCAGCACGTGACCCGTCTCGTGGGCCGTCACCCGCGTGGAGTTGTACTGCTGGTTCTGCCGGTAGTCCAGGAAGATGTAGCCGTGGCCGTGCCCGTCGGTGGAGGCGTACGAGCCGCGCGAGTCGTTGCCCTCGCGGTACTCGAAGTCGCCGGTCGAGGTGGTCTCCTGGAGCTTCACGTTACCGACGGACGAGTTCCATATCTGCGTGCTCTGCGCTATCTGGCTGCGGAAACTCGGCGCCCGGCTCGTGCGGTACCGGACGGTGACGGCCTGGATGCCCGGCTTCGCCGCCTGCTTCTTGAGCGCCGACTTCATGACGGCGTCGAAGAACTGGCGGTTGGCGGCCTGGTCCTCGGCGGAGCCCGCGTACGCCGACGTGGCGTGCGTGGCGGCGGGCTTGGCGGTGTCGGTCGCGGGGGCCGCGAAGGCCGAGGGGGCGGCGGCGAGCGAGCCGCCGAGAGCGGCCGCGCCGAGAACGGCGAGGAAGCTGGTGCGGGATCTGGTCATGGGGGTGTGTCCCTTCCGGATGTCCGATGGCCTGGATGGCCAGGGCAGCCGGGACCTTGGGGCACGGGGGTGCCCGGGGTCCCGGGACCGGGGGCCTAACGGGTGCGGCCTTTGGTCGGGACGAGTATCGGGAAGGCGGGGCCCGTTGGTACCCGTCCGTGCCGATACCATTCGGCGATAGCGCCACAGCATCAACTGGTATGAGCCATACGGGACTTGGCGCTTCTGATGTTCTGCCGTCAGCTTGCAGGGGGTTGTGCCGCGACGCACAGCAGCAGGGCCCGGTCCGCGTG
>NZ_JBHUZJ010000035.1:0-92007 GCF_042667685.1 Streptomyces sp. NPDC057302
GCGATCACGTTTCTGACCGCGGCGGGCCTGCCCGCCTCACCGGCCACCGAGCTGGTGACCAGGGTCGCCGACCGAAGGGCCGCGACCACCGACGGCTGAGCCGTCAGGTAATTCTACGAAGCCGTCAGGGACTTCTTCTCGGCGCCGGCCGGCTGCGCGGGAACGCCGTCCGCCGCGTCCGGGTCCACCGGCTCGGGCTCGGGGTCGCCCTCGTCGTCGAGCAGCGTCCTCTCGTCGAACGGCAGCTTCCCGGCGAGGACGAGGTCGACCCGCTCCCGGTCGACCTCCTTGGTCCACGTACCGATCAGGAGCGTCGCCACCGCGTTGCCCGCGAAGTTGGTCAGGGCGCGGGCCTCGCTCATGAAGCGGTCGACGCCGATGATCAGGCCGACGCCGTCCACCAGGCCCGGCTTGTGCGACTGCAGGCCACTGGCGAGGACCGCGATGCCGGATCCCGAGACGCCCGCCGCGCCCTTGGACGCGATCATCATGAACAGGAGCAGGGAGATCTGCTCACCGAGGCCGAGCGGCTGGTCCATCGCCTCGGCGATGAAGAGCGACGACATGGTCAGGTAGATCATCGTGCCGTCGAGGTTGAAGGAGTAGCCCGTCGGGACGGTGATGCCGACGACCGGGCGGCTGACGCCCAGGTGCTCCATCTTCGCGATGAGCCGCGGGAGCGCGGACTCGGACGAGGAGGTGGAGAGGATGAGCAGGAACTCGCGGCCCAGGTATTTCAGGAGCTTGAAGAGGTTGACGCCGGTCACCAGGCGCAGCAGCGTACCGAGCACGATCAGGATGAACAGCGCACAGGTGACGTAGAACCCGATCATGATCGTGGCCAGGGCCTTCAGGGCGTCCGTGCCGGTCTCGCCGACCACCGCCGCCATCGCGCCGAACGCGCCGACCGGGGCGGCCCACATGATCATGCCGAGGACGCGGAAGACCAGCTTCTGGATGTGCCCGATGCCGCGCAGGATCGGCGCCCCGGCGCCGCGCATGGCCTGCAGCGCGAAGCCCACGAGCAGCGCGACGAGCAGCGTCTGGAGCACCTCGCCCTCGGTGAAGGCGGAGACGAGCGTCTTGGGGATGATGCCGAGCGCGAAGTCGACGAGCCCCTTGTCCGCCTCTTCGGCCGCGTCGTGACCCGCGCCCTTCTCGGAGTCGGAGATGTCCATGCCCGAGCCCGGGTGCAGGATGTTGCCGACCAGCAGGCCGATGGCGAGCGCGACGACCGACATCGCGACGAAGTAGCCGAGCGCGAGTCCGCCGACCTTGCCGACCTTGGCGGCCTTGCGGACCGAGCCGACGCCCAGGACGATCGTGCAGAAGATGATGGGCGAGATCATCATCTTGATCAGGTTCACGAAGCCGGTGCCGACCGGCTTGAGCTCCTTGGCGAAGTCGGGGAAGAGCAGGCCGACACCGATACCGAGGACGACGGCGATGATGACGGCTATGTACAGATAGTGGGTTCGGTCCCGCTTGGCTGCGGGAGCCTTTGCCACCTGGCTGTCGGTGGTGTCGGCCACGAGGGCCCTCCTTGAACGACTACGTCGGCGTTTTCGGCCAGTGCGTGCGGCTCACGTCCTGGGCAGGCGAATCTCGGGTGACTATCTCTCGCCCTGTGAGGGCGGTCACCCTTGTGTTCATTTAGTTCGCACTTATACGGCGAGGCAGACTGGCAGCATGCCCCTCGCCCGCCCCCGCCACCCGCGCAGCCTCGCCGGGCAGCTCTTCGCGATGCAGATCGTGCTTGTCGCCTTCGTGGTGGCCGGATGTGCGCTGTTCACGTTCCTGAGCGACCGGCAGCAGGCCGAGGAGGGCGCGCGCCGCCAGGCGACGGCCGCGGCGCGGGCGGTCGCGGACTCCCCTTCGGTACGCGAGGCCGCGCGCGGGCCGAATCCGACGAAGACCCTCCAGCCGTACGCGAGCGACGTGCGCCGGCACACCGGGGTCGACTTCGTCACGATCATGGACCCGGACGGCATCCGCTGGACGCACCCGGACGAGGCGCAGATCGGCGAGCGCTTCCTCGGCCACCGGGCGCAGGCGCTGCGGGGCAGGACCTTCACCGAGACGTACACGGGCACGCTGGGCCCCTCGGTGCGCGTGGTCACGCCGATCCTGGCCGACGACGGCACGGGCCGCATCACCGGCCTGGTCAGCGCGGGCATCACCATCGAGGAGATCAGCCAGAAGGCGCGCGGCCAGCTCCTGACCCTGCTCGGTGTCGCGGCGGGCGCGCTCGCGCTCGGCGGACTCGGTACGTACGTCATCAACGCCCGGCTGCGCCGCCACACCCACGGCATGAACGCCGCCGAGCTGAGCCGCATGCACGACTATCACGAGGCGGCGCTGCACGCGGTGCGCGAGGGGCTCCTGATGCTGGACGGGCAGCGCAGGATCGCCCTCATCAACGACGGGGGGCGCGAGCTGCTGGGCGTGTCGGGCGGCGGTCTCGTCGGCCGCAACGTCGCCGAGCTCGGCCTTCCCGCGCCGCTGACGGGCGCGCTGCTGGCGGCCGAGCCGCGGGTGGACGAGCTGCACCTGACGGCGGACCGGGTGGTCGTGGTGAACACCTCGCCCGTGTCGAGCGGTGAGCGCCGGGGAACGGTGGTGACCCTGCGCGACCACACCGAGCTCCAGGCGCTGACCGGCGAGCTGGACTCCGAGCGCGGCTTCACGCGGGCGCTGCGCTCGCAGGCCCACGAGGCGGCGAACCGGCTCCACACGGTGGTCTCCCTCATCGAGCTGGGCCGCGCGGACGAGGCGGTCGACTTCGCCACGGCCGAGCTGGAGCTGGCCCAGACGCTGACGGACCAGGTGGTCGCCGCGGTGAGCGAGCCGGTGCTCGCGGCGCTGCTCCTGGGCAAGGCGGCCCAGGCCAACGAGCACGGCGTGGAGCTGGTCGTCTCCCCCGACAGCAGCATCGACGACGGCATGCTGCCCCCGGACCTGCCCGCGCGCGACCTGGTGACCGTCCTCGGCAATCTGATCGACAACGCGGTGGACGCGGCCCAGGGCTCCCCCGCGGCCCGTGTGACGGTGACGGCACGGGCCGACGAGGCGGGGCTGACGCTGCGGGTCTCGGACACCGGCCCCGGCGTGGACCCGGCCCACACCGAAGCGGTCTTCCGGCGCGGCTGGTCGACGAAGGCCACGGCGGGCCGCGGTCTGGGCCTGGCCCTGGTCCACCAGACGGTGACGAAGCACGAGGGGACCCTTAAGGTGCGGGAGGCGCCGGGGGGCGGCGCGGAGTTCGAGGTCCGGCTGCGCAACGGGCGGGCACGACCCGCGACGCCGGGTGCCGACGACGAGGCGTCCACCGCGCCGGACGCAGCAGACGGAGGCACCCAGTGACCGAGCCGATCCGAGTCCTGGTCGTGGAGGACGACCCCGTGGCGGCGGACGCCCACGTCCTCTACGTGAACCGCATCCCCGGCTTCCAGGCCGTGGGCAAGGCCCACAGCGCCGCCGAGGCGAAGCGCGCCCTGGACCGCACGGAGGTCGACCTCCTCCTCCTGGACCTCCACCTCCCCGACGGCCACGGCCTCCAGCTGGCCCGCTCCTTGCGGGCCGCCGGCCACCGCACGGACGTCATCGCCGTCACCTCGGCCCGCGATCTCGCGGTCGTACGCGAGGGCGTCTCCCTCGGTGTGGTCCAGTACGTGCTGAAGCCCTTCACCTTCGCGACCCTGCGCGACCGGCTCACCCGCTACGCCGAGTTCCGCACCGCGGCGGGCGAGGCCACCGGCCAGGACGAGGTGGACCGCGCCCTGGCCACCCTCCGCGCGCCGAGCCCCGCCGCCCTGCCCAAAGGGCTCAGCGGCCCCACCCTGGAGCGAGTGACCCGCACCCTGCGCGACGCGCCCCCCGAAGGTGTCACCGCCGCTGCCGCCGCCGAGGCCGTGGGCATCTCCCGCATCACCGCGCGCCGCTATCTGGAGCACCTGGTCACCACGGGCCGCGCCGCCCGCACCCCGCAGTACGGGCACGTCGGCCGCCCCGAGTACGCCTACCGCTGGCTGACGTCGACCCCCTGACGCCCCAAGTCCCCGCCCGCGTACGCCGATCGCCACCCCGCGGGCGCTCCGGCAACCCTCCCGCACCGGCGCCAATAACAACGTTGTCACGTTGATGACAAGCAGCGTTGCACGAGCATTGACCTTGCTCCGAGCCCGCCCTTACGTTCACCGGGCAGCCCCGCGTTGCGCCCTGCGTGGTAACCCGGCCGCGTCGGCCAGTAGGAGGTCGTGCCCGTGCGTCCCACCACCCCTCTGCTCCTCGCCACCGCCCTGGTCGCCGCCGGCACCCTCACCGCGTGCGGCGGGGACTCCGGCGACGATCCGGACACCGTGAGGATCTCCTTCAAGCAGTCCACGGACAACCAGGTCAAGGTCATGGACACGTATCTGGCCGACATCAAGAAGCAGTTCGAGAAGGCGAACCCCGGCAAGAACGTGAAGCTGGTGCCGATCAAGGCGCCGGACTCCGAGTACTACACCAAGCTCCAGCAGATGATGCGCTCCCCCAAGACCGCGCCCGACCTGGTCTACGAGGACACCTTCCTCATCAACTCGGACATCACCAGCGGGTACTTGAAGCCGCTCGATCCGTATCTGGACAAGTGGGAGGACTGGGACCAGTTCATCGGTACGTCCAAGTCGGCGGCGAAGGCGGCCGACGGCAAGACGTACGGCGTGCCGGACGGCACCGACACCCGCGGTCTCTGGTTCAGCAAGGACATCTTCAAGAAGGCCGGTCTGCCCGCGAACTGGCAGCCCAAGTCGTGGGACGACATCCTCGAAACGGCGCGGACCATCAAGAAGAAGGTTCCGGGCGTCACGCCCCTGAACGTCTACACGGGCAAGCCCGCGGGCGAGGCGGCCACCATGCAGGGCATGGAGATGCTCCTGTACGGCACAGGTCAGGACCCCATGTACGACCCGAAGTCGAAGAAGTGGGTCACGGGAAGCCAGGGTTTCAAGGACTCCCTGGAATTCGTCGAGACGGTCTACAAGGAGAAGCTCGGCCCCGAGGTCTCCGACGCCCTCGACCCGAACTTCGCCACCCGCGTCCGCGGTGAGCTCCTGCCCGAGGACAAGCTCGGCATCAACCTCGACGGCTCCTGGCTGCCGCAGGACTGGGGCAAGGGCGCGGGCCACGAGTGGCCCGAGTGGTCGAAGAAGCTGGGCCTGGCCCAGATGCCCACCCAGAACGGCGAGGCTCCCGGCAAGGTGAGCATGTCCGGCGGCTGGACCTGGGCGATCCCCACCAAGGCGTCCAACCCGGACCTGGCCTTCAAGTTCATCGAGCAGATGCAGACCAAGGCCAACGCCCAGAAGTGGTACGTGGCGAACTCGGGCATCGCGGTCCGCAAGGACGTCGCCGCCGACCCCGCGTATCTCAAGGCGCAGCCCGGCCTGAAGTTCTTCACCGACCTGGTGCCCTCGACGCACTACCGCCCGGCCTACCCCGCGTACCCGAAGGTCTCCACCGCGGTGCAGGAGGCCATGGAGAAGGTGACGACGGGCGACGCGTCCGTGGCCGAGGCGGCGAGCGGATACGACGACGAGGTCAAGGCCGCGACGGACGGCGAGGTCGTCAAGAAGTAGCCGCCGGACACCGGCCGTACGCCGCCAGTCGTCCGTACGCAAGGGAAATGAGTGCCCAGAGGTGACCACCGCACCCCCCGCCGGGCCCGGCGACATCGCCAAGACCGCGCCGGGTCCGGGGGCTCCGCGCCCCGCGCGGCCCCCGTCCCGCTCCAAGCTGACGGGCCGGGCCCTGACCCGCGCGCTGCCCGTCTCCCCCGCCGTCGTCCTGCTGCTCCTCTTCCTCGCGGGACCCATCGGGTACTGCGCCTACATCGCCTTCACCGACCTCCAGCTCACCGGCCAGGCGGAGTCGAGCTTCGTCGGGTTCGACAACTTCCGTAAGGCCTTCGGCGACGAGGCGTTCCTCAACGCGGTCTGGCTGACCCTGGTCTTCACGGTCGTGTCGTCGATCATCGGGCAGAACACCATCGGCCTCGCCCTGGCGTCCCTGATGCAGCGGGCGTCGAAGCCGGTCCGCACGCTCACCGGCGCGATCGTGATCACCGCGTGGGTGCTTCCCGAGGTGGTGGCGGCCTTCCTCCTGTACGCGTTCTTCCGCCGCGAGGGCACGCTCAACGCGGTCCTGGACTTCCTCCATCTGCCGTCCCAGAACTGGATGTACACGCTGCCGATCCTGGCGGTGTCGTTCGCCAACGTCTGGCGGGGGACGGCGTTCTCGATGCTGGTGTACTCGGCGGCCCTGAACGAGATCCCCAAGGAGATCACCGAGGCCGCCCAGGTGGACGGCGCGGGCGGCTGGCGCCGCATGTGGCACATCACGCTGCCGATGATCCGCCGGTCCATCGGCACGAACCTGATGCTGAACACCCTCCAGACGCTCTCCGTCTTCGGGCTGATCTGGGTGATGACGCGAGGCGGCCCGGGAAACCGCAGCCAGACCCTCCCCCTGTTCATGTACGAACAGGCCTTCCAGAAGAGCATGATCGGCTACGGCACGGCGGTGGCGCTTCTGCTCCTGGTCGTCGGCTCACTCTTCTCCCTCGTCTACATGCGCCTGCTCCGCACGGAGGTCTGAGTGTCCGCCAATGCCATCAAGTCACCTGCCAGAAAGCTCAGTTCGCGTCGTACGGGCCGCCGTCTCGCGGCGGACGCGGGACTTCTGGTGGTCGCGGCCTCGTTCGTCCTGCCGCTGGCCTGGGTGATCCTGTCCTCGCTCGACACCAAGGCCGACCTCAAGGTGAAGGTGCCGGACGGCATCACCCTGGACAACTACGACGCGGTCCTGACCCCCGAGATCACCTTCACGCCCCTCCTCAACAGCCTGCTGCTGTGCGGCGGCGGCACCCTCCTGACCGTGGTCTGCGCGGCGCTCGCCGCGTATCCCCTCTCCCGCTTCAAGTCCCGTCTGAACCGCCCCTTCATGCTGACGATCCTCTTCGCGACGAGCCTGCCGATCACCGCGATCATGGTTCCGGTGTACGCGCTGTTCGTCCAGGTCGATCTGATCGACACGATGCAGGGCACGATCCTCTTCTTCGCCGCGTCCCAACTCCCGTTCGCCATCTGGCTGATGAAGAACTTCATGGACGGCGTCCCCAAGGAGCTGGAGGAGGCGGCGTGGACGGACGGCGCTTCGTCGTTCCAGTCCCTGCTGCGGATCGTGCTCCCCCTGATGGGCCCGGGGGTGGCCGTGGTGACGGTCTTCTCGTTCGTGATGATGTGGGGCAACTTCTTCGTGCCGTTCATGCTGCTCCTGACACCGGAGCAGATGCCCGCGTCGGTCAGCATCAACGACTTCTTCGGCAACAAGGGGACGGTGGTCTACGGCCAGTTGGCGGCCTTCTCGATCATCTACTCGACGCCGGTGATCCTGCTGTACGTCCTCATCTCGCGCCGCCTGGGCGGCGGCTTCGCCCTGGGCGGTGCGGTGAAGGGGTGACGCGCCGCGTGGGCCTGCCCGCTGGCTAGGATCACCGGGTCTGAGGGAGGGCACATGCGGGGGCGTTCGCTGAACGGCCGGTACGAACTGCTCGAGCGGATCGGCGCGGGCGGCATGGGCGAGGTGTGGCGGGCCCGCGACCGGAGCCTGGGCCGCGAGGTGGCGGTCAAACTCCTCGCGCCTACGGGGTCGGGGGGCTCGGACGGCTCGGACGGCTCGAAGGAGCTGCTGGCCCGCTTCCGGCAGGAGGCGCGGGCCGCGGCCTCGCTGGACAGCCCGCACATCGTCGCCGTCCACGACCACGGCACGGACGGCGGCACCCCGTACCTGGTGATGGCCCTGGTGCAGGGCCGCTCGCTCGACCAGGTGCTGCGCGAAAGCGTCCGCGTGCCGGTGGCGGACGCCCTGCGCTGGGCGGCGGACATCTGCCGCGCCCTGGACGCGGCGCACTCGGCGGGCGTCGTGCACCGCGACATCAAGCCCGGCAACGTCATGATCGCGCAGGACGGCTCCGCCAAGGTCGTCGACTTCGGCATCGCGACGTTCATGGAGCGCGCGGCGGGCGACTCCCGCCTCACGCGGACCGGGCAGCTGCCGTTCGGCAGCGTGCCGTACCTGGCGCCGGAGCGGTTCCGCCAGGAGACGGGCGACGGACGCACCGACCTGTACGCGCTCGGCTGCGTCCTCTACGAACTCCTCGTCGGCAGACCGCCGTTCACCGGCTCGGCTGCGGGCGTCATGTACAACCACGTCAACGACGCACCGCTGCGGCCCTCGCGGGCACGGACCGAGGTGACGGCCCCGGTGGAGCGCCTCGTCCTCGACCTCCTGGCCAAGGACCCCGCGGACCGCCCCGCGGACGCCGCGACGGCGCTCGAACGGACCCTGGCGGCGACGCGGTCACTCGGGGCGAAGGCATCCGCGCACGAGACATCCGCGTACGAGGCTGCGGCGCCGTCGGATGCGCACGACTCCGTCCCCGCCCGGCACACCCCGGTCGAGGACGCCCGCCCCCTCGCGCGCCTCGCGCCCCAGTCGCCGGTCGTCCGCAAGGAGTCCACGCCCCCGGACGCGTCCGGCCCCCGGCGGCCCCGCTCGCGAAGGCGCCTCCTGCTCCCCGCCGCCCTCGTCCTGGCGGTCGGCATCCCGGCGGGCTTCGGCATCCGTACGCTCGCCGCCCCGGACACCGAGTCCGCCGCCGCGTCCGAGGGCAAGGGATCGTCGGCCGTCCGCACGATCGGCGTCGCCCACAGCTACCGGCATGTCGGCGCCAAGCGCTCCGACGCCGACCCGGACACGTACGAGAAGTCCGAGTACGACCAGTTCACGACGCAGCAGAAACGCACCGTCGAGTCCGCCTTCTCGGAGGTGCTGGGCGCCAAGAGCGGCAGCCGCTTCCGCGTCGTGCCCGTGTCCGCCGATCCGGACACGGACTCCCGCAAGCTCCTCGCCGAGCACCCGGACATGCTCGCCGTCATCGGTGACACCGTCGACTTCTCCTGGGTGCACGACACGGACGAGGCGTTCCTGCCGGAGATCAGTACGTGCCACGGAGTCGCCCACGCGGCAGGGGCGTTCGCGATCCCGGCCGACGACGCGCGGCAGGGCGAGGCGATGGCCGAGTATCTCCGCACGCGGACCGATGCCCGCCGGGTGCTCGTGGCCGAGGACAAGCTCTGGGCGGACCGCGCGGACGGCATCGGCACCGCGCTGCGCAAGGCCGGCCTGACCGCCGAGGCGCTGGACACCACGCCAGGCGAGGTGAAGACGGCACGGATCCCGGCCCTGGTCGACAAGGCGCGGGCGGACGCGGTGGTGGTGCCCACCACCGGTGCGGGCGTGAACGCATGGGCCAAGAAGCTCAGGTCCGACGGCTTCGACGGGCCCGTGCTGACCCAGAGCGACCCCGAGGCCGTCTGCGAGGACTCGAAGGAGCGCGCCACCACCGAGGAGCGGGACAAGCCCCTGCCCGAGGGCGTCGTGCGCGCCCGCAACTACGCCGGTGAACCCGACGGGAACCTCCCGGCCCAGGGCAACCAGGAGCTGTACGACGGAGCCCTGGCCCTTGCCACCGCGCTGAAGAAGCTCCCGGCCGACGGTTCGGCCGCTTCGCTGCGGCACACCCTGGACCGCGAGATCCAGGGTGTCTCCGTCAACGGCGTCCTGGACGAGGTCTCCTTCGAGAAGCGCCGCTCCGCCCGGCAGCGGCCGGTGTGGTTCGACCGCCGCGAGGACGGCGCCTGGACCGAGATCGGCACGGTGGACGAGAAGTTCACACCCACCCGGCAGTAAGGGTCGACCACGGGCCCACTACGACGCGATGGCGTCCCGGATCCTCGCGGCGATACCGGCCATGTCGTCCGGCGCCACGTCCAGCACGCCGTTCTCGGTCATCAGGACATGGAACTGCTGCTTCTCGTACGGGACTCCGGGCGGCAGGGCGGCGATGTGCCAATGGAGATGGCTGTTCCCGTCCTGACTCCCGAGGGAGTAGAGATAGGTCCGCTCGGCGCCTAATACCTCCTCGACGGCGAGGGCGACGACCCGTACGAAGAGCATGAGCCGGGTGTAGGCGTCCTCGTCCAACTCCCTTACGGCGTGCTCGATGTGCGCCTTCGGGGCGACGAGGACTTTCCCCGGGAGGGTGGGCCAGCGGTCGAGGAAGGCGACGTGGTGTTCGTCCTCGTGGACGACGTGATGCGGGTAGCCGGGGTCCCCGGCAAGGAAGGCGCAGACAAAGCAGGGGCCGTTCCGCGCGCGTTCGGTATAGGCCTCCAGATCCATGGCCTGCCGCTTGATCTCCACAGGAACTCCTCATTTCTGGGCTTCTGGCCAACTGATTGTGAGGGAAAAGGCTCGCCCGGATTCACCGGGATAGGCCCCTACCGCCCCATTACTGATCAGATATCTCTCTGGTGCCACCGATCGGCGCGCACTAGCGTGCTGAGCTCGCGCCACCTCTCACCCCCACCAGGAGCCGTCAGTGAACCGCCCTCTCCGTCTCGCGACGGTCGCCTTCACCGCGTCCGCAGCTTTGCTGCTGACTTCCTGCGGAAGCGGCGACGACGAGTCCAAGGACAACGACAAGATCGCCGGGGCGGGGCAGGGGGCCGAGAAGTCGTCTTCGCCGAGCGCCTCGGAGGCAACGGACGTCGAACGCCCCGAGATCAAGCTGCCGTCGGACCTTAAGTACAAGTTCGAGTGGACCAAGACCGGCGACAAGAGCAAGGACGCCGTTCTGTCGGACACCGAGCAGTACGTCAAGGCCATAGACATGGCCATCGCCGAACAGGACGCGCTGCACAAGTCCTACCGCTTCTATTCCGAGGGCGAAGCAGCCGCGGGCAGCCAGAAGTTCATCACGGAATTCGTCGAGTACAAGGACCGGATCACCGGGACCAAGCGCTTCTACAACGCCAAGGTGAACGTAACGGGCGGCAAGCAGGCATCCCTCGTCTACTGCGAGGACCAGGGCAAGGCATTCAACAAGAACCTCAAGACGGGGAAGACCGATGTGACCTCCCCGTCCAAGGACGACCTGGTCATTTACAGCAGCCAGCTGCGCCTCAACAAGCAGGGCGTTTGGATCACCGAGCAGACGACATCTGATCGCGGGAGTGCCGCATACCAGTCTTGAGGTCGAAGCAGCTGACCACCGCCCTCGCCATAGCGGTGGCCTCGTCCCTGTTCCTGTCCGGACAGGCCTGGGCGGGCTACGGACACGGAACGACCAATGGTGGCGCCAAGGGCCCGGACGAGTCCGGAGGCGACGGCAAGGCTTCCGCCACCGCGGGCGGCATCATCTTCGACCGTTCCAAGAACGGCACCGGCGCCAAGGCCGGTGCCGTGACTCCCGCCACCAACTGGAGCCCGCCCGCCTGCTGGTACGCCCCGACCTACTCCCCCAAGCAGTTCAAGAAGTACGTCGAGCCGATCTGGCAGGCCGAGTCGACCGGCCCCGAGTGGGACTTGGAGCAGAAGAAGCGGTACGTGGACGGCGGGCCGTACAAGAACTTCAACCTGGACAAGGAGGGCGACGGCTTCTGGTGGACGTCCTTCCCCAACAAGAGCTATCCGCCGGGCTGGGACGGCTGCAAGAAGGAGACCTTCTGGGTCGACAAGGGTGACCCGCCCCCCGCCGACATCCCCGAGGCGATCACGCCCGAGATGCTCGCCAAGCTCGCGTACGCCGAAGTCCGCGTACCCGGCACCGAGGTGACCCTCGCCCCGGAAGGCGAGACGAAGGTCAATCTGCCGACCTGGGCCTGGCTGGACAAGACGGAGTTCAAGCCGGTGTCCGTGACGGCCTCCGTCCCGGAGATCGGCATCGAGGCGACGACCACCGCCGAACCGGTCTCCCTCACGATCGACCCCGGCACCAAGGACGCGGTGACCTACCCCGCCTCCGGGGCCTGCCCCCTCAAGGGCGACACGATCGGCGAACCGTACGCCAAGGGCAAGGCCAAGCAGGACCCGCCCTGCGGCGTGAAGTACCTGCGCTCCTCCGGCGACGGATCGTTCCCGCTCAAGGCGACCGTCACCTGGAAGATCCACTGGACCGGCACCGGGGTGGACGGGCCGCAAGGCCTTCCCGACGGCGAGTTCGGCGCGGATCAGGACGTGGTGGTCGGAGAGATCCAGTCGATCAACCGTTGACCGACGGGCGAGCGTGACGGTTGGGGCACCCGAGGTCTCGGGCGCCCCAACCGTCACGCGGCAGCCCCGTAGCTTCGCACCAATCCGCAACCTCGTACGAACGCACCGTAGTCGTCAGCCCCCCGCACCCATACCGTGTGCCCGTGCAACCGAGCCAACCACCGCACCAGCCCACACCCCCGTTCAACTTCCCCGCAGCCCGGCGCCTTCGCGAGGCGCTCGGGATGGCGCACGGGCACGTCGCCTACGGGATGCGGGCGAGCTACGGGCTCACCTACATCACCCCGGAGACCGTCGCCGCCTGGGAACGGGGCCTCGCCGCGCCCACGTCCGCCGAGCTCACCGCCCTCGCGGGCACCCTGTGGTGCTCACCGGGAGAGCTCATGGGCGCCGCCACCACCTTGCGCGAGCACCGGCTCGCGCGCGGGCTCGCGCCGGAGGACGTCGCGCGGGGCTCCGGGGTGGAGATCCAGGCGTATCTGCACATGGAGGAGACCAACACCTGGCGCGGCAACGAGCGCCAGTCCGCAGCCCTCGCCGAGGTGCTCCAGCTCCCGCTGCCCGACTTCATCACCGTCACCGGACGCGCCGATGACCTCGCGGAGCTGCTGCGCAGCGCCGTGACCTCGCGCTGGCAGGGGTACGTCCGGCCGCTCAGCAAGATGCTGCCAGTGCCGAAGCGGCACCTGGAGGACGTGCTTCAGCAGCTGCACGCCGACTACCAGTCACGCATGGTGCGCACCCTCAGCTGGGGCGGCGGGGCCGGGGCCGATGCCTCGGGGAGCGCCGGGCGTGACTTCCTGGACAAGATCCTGGAGCACTTCTGGGCCCAGGTCCGCGGGAGCCGCTAGAAGACCGACTCCGCTTCCTCCATCCGGTCCTTCGGGACCGTCTTCAGCTCGGTGACCGCCTCGGCGAGCGGCACCATCGTGATGTCCGTGCCCCGCAGCGCCGTCATGTGGCCGAAGTCCTCGCGGTGCGCCGCCTCCACCGCGTGCCAGCCGAAGCGGGTCGCGAGGACGCGGTCGTAGGCCGTCGGGGTGCCGCCGCGCTGCACGTGGCCCAGGATGACCGGCTTGGCCTCCTTGCCGAGGCGGGTCTCCAGCTCGAAGGCGAGGGCCGTGCCGATGCCCTGGAAGCGCTCGTGGCCGAACTGGTCGATCGCGCCCACGCCGTAGTTCATGGTGCCGTCCTGCGGGTGCGCGCCCTCGGCCACACAGATCACCGCGAACTTCTTGCCGCGCGAGAACCGCTCCTCGACCAGTTTGACCAGGTCGGCGGGGTCGAAGGGGCGCTCGGGGAGGCAGATGCCGTGGGCGCCGCCCGCCATGCCGGACTCCAGGGCGATCCAGCCCGCGTGGCGGCCCATGACCTCGACGACCATCACGCGCTGGTGGGACTCGGCCGTGGTCTTGAGGCGGTCCATCGCCTCCGTGGCCACGCCCACCGCCGTGTCGAAGCCGAAGGTGCGGTCCGTCGACGAGATGTCGTTGTCGATCGTCTTCGGGACGCCCACCACGGGCAGGCCCGCGTCGGAGAGCATCTTGGCGGCCGTGAGGGTGCCTTCGCCGCCGATGGGGATCAGGACGTCGAAGCCGATCTCCTCGGCGAGCGCGGGAGCGTCCTCGCAGGCCGCACGGAAGCGGTCGCGCTCCAGGCGCGAGGAGCCGAGAATCGTGCCGCCACGGGCCAGGATGCCGCTGACCTCGTTGAGGCCGAGGGAGCGGTAGCGGCCGTCGAGCAGGCCCGCGTAGCCGTCCTCGAAGCCGATGACCTCGTCGCCGTAGTGCGTGACGGCTCGGTGCACGACCGACCGGATCACTGCGTTGAGGCCGGGGCAGTCGCCGCCTGCGGTGAGAATTCCGATACGCATCGCGCTGTGTCTCCTGCTCGCTGTTGATGCTTGTGAGCCGGTCTGATTGTTCCATGGCCGCGAACCGGTCGCCGCTCACACACCAAGCGTCGCATCGAGGACACCGGCCACGGCTGGTCCGCACGATCCTGGGGAGGAGGCCTTTGGGCCCGCTTCACGAGGCCTTTCGTCCGGCGGGCGACCTAGCCAGCCGCAGAGGTATTGTCAAGAGGGCACGGCAACCATATCGGGTCATTTGTCCACCCCTGAGCGACCTCGCCCGGTCCCGCCGGGTCCGCAGGGCAGCTCACCGGGTACGCAGGGCCACCGCAGCGAAGAAGGGGAGAGCACGCGTGACGCGCAGCGTGTACGTGACCGGGATCGACCGGGGCGACGGCCGCCAGGTCATCGAGCTGGGAGTCATGGAACTCCTGACCCGCCAGGTCGACCGGGTGGGGGTCTTCAGGCCGCTGGTCCACGACGGGCCCGACCGGCTCTTCGACCTCCTGCGCGCCCGCTACCGGCTCGCGCAGGACGCCGCTTCCGGGTACGGGATGGATTACCACGAGGCCTCCGCGATCCAGGCCGAGCAGGGCACCGACGAGCTGGTATCCCAGCTCGTCGACCGTTTTCACCGGGTGGCCAAGGACTACGAGGTCGTCCTCGTCCTCGGCACGGACTTCGCCGACACCCAGCTCCCCGACGAGCTGTCCCTCAACGCCCGCCTCGCCAACGAGTTCGGCGCCTCGGTGATACCCGTCGTCGGCGGCAAGAACCAGACCGCCGAGTCCGTCCGCGCCGAGACGCGCAACGCCTATCGCGCGTACGAGAGCCTGGGCTGCGACGTCCTGGCGATGGTCACCAACCGGGTGGCGCCCGCCGACCGCGACGCGATCCACGACGCCCTCGCGGCCGGTCTGCCCGTACCCAGCTACGTCCTGCCCGACGAGCCCGCCCTGGCCGCCCCCACGGTCGCCCAGATCACCCACGCGCTCGGCGGCCGTGTCGTGCTCGGCGACGACGCGGGCCTGGCCCGTGACGCGCTGGACTTCGTCTTCGGCGGCGCGATGCTGCCGAACTTCCTGAACGCCCTGACCCCGGGCTGCCTGGTGGTCACCCCCGGCGACCGCGCCGACCTCGTCGTGGGCTCGCTCGCCGCGCACAGCGCCGGTACGCCGCCCATCGCGGGCGTCCTGCTCACGCTCAACGAACAGCCCGGCGAGGCGATCCTGAAGCTCGCCGACCGCCTCGCGCCCGGCACCCCGGTCATCGCCGTCTCCGGCGGCTCCTTCCCCACGGCGGGCGAACTCTTCGCCCTGGAGGGGAAGTTGAACGCCGCCACGCCCCGCAAGGCGGAGACCGCCCTCGGCCTCTTCGAGCGGTACGTCGACACCGCGGGCCTGCGCAGCCGCGTACAGGCACCCAGCAGCGACCGTGTCACGCCGATGATGTTCGAGCACAAGCTCCTGGAGCAGGCCCGCTCCGACAAGCGCCGCGTCGTCCTGCCCGAAGGCACCGAGGAGCGCGTCCTGCGCGCCGCCGACGTGCTCCTTCGCCGCGGTGTCTGCGACCTGACGCTGCTCGGCCCGATCGAGCAGATCCGCAAGAAGGCCGCGGACCTCGGCATCGACCTCGCCGCCTCGCAGCTCATCGACCCGCAGACCTCCGAGCTGCGCGACCCGTTCGCCGCCAAGTACGCCGAGCTGCGCGCCCACAAGGGCGTCTCCGTCGAGCTGGCGCACGACGTCGTCGCGGACGTGAACTACTTCGGCACCCTGATGGTGCAGGAGGGGTTCGCCGACGGCATGGTCTCGGGTTCCGTCCACTCCACGGCCGCCACCATCCGGCCCGCCTTCGAGATCATCAAGACGAAGCCCGACGCCTCGATCGTCTCTTCCGTCTTCTTCATGTGCCTGGCCGACAAGGTGCTCGTGTACGGCGACTGCGCGGTGAACCCGGACCCGAACGCCGAGCAGCTCGCCGACATCGCCGTCCAGGCGGCAGCCACCGCCGAGCAGTTCGGCGTGGAGCCGCGGATCGCGATGCTGTCGTACTCGACGGGCACGTCGGGTTCGGGCGCCGACGTCGACAAGGTGCGCGAGGCGACCGAGCTGGTGCGGGCGAGCCGCAGCGACCTGAAGATCGAGGGGCCGATCCAGTACGACGCCGCCGTGGAGCCCTCGGTCGCGGCGACGAAGCTGCCGGAATCGGAGGTCGCGGGCCAGGCGAGCGTGCTGATCTTCCCGGACCTGAACACCGGCAACAACACGTACAAGGCGGTCCAGCGCTCGGCCGGCGCGATCGCCGTCGGTCCGGTCCTCCAGGGCCTGCGCAAGCCGGTCAACGACCTGTCGCGCGGCGCCCTCGTGCAGGACATCGTCAACACCGTCGTGATCACCGCGATCCAGGCCCAGGGCCGGCCTGCCACCTCCGTATGACATCCGCCCGTACCGCGTCTACAGAAAGCGCCGCACCCGTGACCGCCACCCGTGTCCTCGTCCTGAACTCCGGCTCCTCGTCGGTGAAGTACCAGCTCCTCGACATGCGGGACGGCTCGCGTCTCGCGGTCGGACTCGTCGAGCGCATCGGCGAGGAGACCTCGCGGCTCAAGCACACCCCGCTGACGGGCGGCGGCGTCGAGGAGCGTGAGCGCATCGAGCCCATCGCCGACCACGGGGCAGCCCTGCGGGCGGTCTCCGCCGAGCTGAGCGCCGACGGGCTCGGCCTGGACTCCCCCGAGCTCGCCGCGATCGGCCACCGCGTGGTGCACGGCGGCCTGCAGTTCACCGAGCCGACCGTCGTCACGGACGAGGTGCTCGCGGAGATCCAACGGCTCGTCCCGGTGGCCCCGCTGCACAACCCGGCCAACATCACCGGTATCCGCACGGCCCAGGCGCTGCGCCCCGACCTGCCCCAGGTCGCCGTCTTCGACACGGCGTTCCACACGACGATGCCGGAGTCCGCGGCGCGCTACGCGATCGACGTGGCCACCGCCGACGAGCACCGCGTGCGGCGCTACGGCTTCCACGGGACGTCGCACGCGTACGTGTCCCGCAAGACGGCATGGCTCCTCGGCAAGGCTCCCGAGGACGTCAACGTCATCGTGCTGCACCTGGGCAACGGCGCGTCCGCGAGCGCCGTGCGGGGCGGCAGGTGCGTGGAGACTTCGATGGGGCTCACGCCGCTTGAGGGGCTCGTGATGGGTACCCGTTCCGGTGACGTGGACCCGGCGGTCGTCTTCCACCTGGCCCGCGTCGGCGGGATGTCGATCGACGAGATCGACACCCTGCTCAACAAGAAGAGCGGTCTGGTCGGTCTCTGCGGCGACAACGACATGCGGGAGATCCGGCGCCGCGTCGACGGGGGCGACGAGGCGGCGGCGCTCGCCTTCGACATCTACGTCCACCGTCTGAAGAAGTACATCGGCGCCTATTACGCGGTACTCGGCCGGGTGGACGCCATCGCGTTCACGGCGGGGGTCGGTGAGAACGCGGCCCCCGTGCGGGAGGCTGCCGTCGCGGGTCTCGAGGAACTGGGGCTCGCGGTCGACGGAGAGCTCAACGCCGTACGTTCCGACGAGCCTCGGCTGATCTCGCCCGAGTACGCACGGGTCGCGGTCGCCGTCGTCCCCACGGACGAGGAGCTGGAGATCGCGCGGCAGACCTACGCACTGGTCGGGAACCCGTCATAACCCAATTCATCGGCAATTCATCAGAACTTTTCACCGCCACGCCTGAGCGCACTTCCGCCCATTTGTAGATTCCACCAGACGGAATATTCCGAAGCGAAACAAACCGATAGGATCGCCCCTATGCGCCGTTCCAAAATCGTCTGCACGCTGGGCCCCGCCGTCGACTCCGAAGAGCAGCTCGTCTCGCTGATCGAAGCCGGCATGAATGTGGCCCGCTTCAACTTCAGCCACGGCACGCACGCCGAGCACCAGGGGCGGTACGACCGCGTCCGTGCCGCTGCCGACAAGACGGGCCGTGCCGTCGGCGTCCTCGCCGACCTGCAAGGTCCGAAGATCCGTCTGGAGACCTTCGCCGAGGGACCCGTCGAGCTGGTGCGCGGTGACGAGTTCACCATCACCACCGAGGACGTCCCCGGCGACAAGTCCATCTGCGGCACCACCTACAAGGGTCTGCCCGGTGACGTCTCCAAGGGCGACCAGGTCCTGATCAACGACGGCAACGTCGAGCTGCGCGTCGTCGAGGTGGACGGCCCGCGCGTCAAGACGATCGTCGTCGAGGGCGGTGTCATCTCCGACCACAAGGGCATCAACCTGCCCGGCGCGGCCGTGAACGTGCCCGCGCTCTCCGAGAAGGACATCGAGGACCTGCGCTTCGCCCTGAAGATGGGCTGCGACATGGTCGCCCTCTCCTTCGTGCGCGACGCCGGCGACGTCAAGGACGTCCACAAGGTGATGGACGAGGAGGGCCGCCGGGTCCCCGTCATCGCCAAGGTGGAGAAGCCGCAGGCCGTCGCCAACATGGAGGGCGTCGTCGCCGCCTTCGACGCCGTCATGGTCGCCCGTGGTGACCTGGCCGTCGAGTATCCGCTCGAGAAGGTCCCGATGGTGCAGAAGCGCCTCGTGGAGATGTGCCGCCGCAACGCCAAGCCGGTGATCGTCGCGACCCAGATGATGGAGTCGATGATCACCAACTCGCGCCCCACGCGCGCCGAGGCGTCCGACGTCGCCAACGCGATCCTGGACGGCGCGGACGCGGTCATGCTGTCCGCCGAGTCGTCCGTGGGCGCGTACCCCATCGAGACCGTCAAGACGATGTCGAAGATCGTCATGGCGGCCGAGGAGGAGCTGCTCGCCAAGGGTCTGCAGCCGCTCGTGCCCGGCAAGAAGCCGCGTACGCAGGGTGGTTCGGTGGCCCGTGCCGCGTGCGAGATCGCGGACTTCCTGGGCGGCGAGGCGCTGATCGCCTTCACGCAGTCCGGTGACACGGCCCGCCGTCTGTCCCGCTACCGCGCGGCCCAGCCGATCCTGGCCTTCACCACCGACCAGGCCACCCGCAACCAGCTCACCCTGAGCTGGGGCGTGGACTCGTACGTCGTGCCGCACGTCGACAACACCGACGCGATGGTCGAGCTGGTCGACGCCGAGCTGATCAAGCTGAACCGCTTCAACGACGGCGACACCGTGGTCATGACGGCCGGTTCGCCTCCCGGCGTCCCCGGCACGACCAACATGGTCCGGGTGCACCACCTGGGCGGCTGACACACCTGGATACGACACTGAGGGCGCCCCCTGATCCAGGGGGCGCCCTCAGCGCTTCGCGGCTCCCGAAGGAGATCAGTCGGTGATCGACTGGTGCAGACCGGGGATGTGCAGGTTGCCGCCGAACTGGCCCGCCTGCTTCACCTTCACGTCCGTGAAGTAGATCAGCGGAATGTTCAGGGGCGGCGGGTGCTCCGGGTCGAACGTGATCGGGATCAGGCCGAAGAGCTTGCCCGAGATCGACTCGGTGTACATCGTCGTCTTGCCGCCGGTGATCGTGGACGTGGAACCCTTCGCGGCCTCGACGTGGTACTTCTTGCCGCTCGGGCCGTCGACGATCTGGTGCAGATCGCCGATGTCCGTGCTGTCGACGACGTACTTCAAGGACTGCTTGGTCTGGCCGTTGGGCATCGTCAGGTTCACGACGCCCTGGTAGTCCGCGCCCTTGAGCGTCAGCGAGCTGGCCTCGAGGTTCCACGGCTGGTTCGGGATCGGCGAGGGCGTCTGCTCGCCCTCTCCGTCGACCTTCTTCTCGACCACGCACGGGAACGGCTTCTTGCCGTTCTCGTCCGGCGCCATCGGGTCGGCGGACTCCTTGGCCTCGGCCTCGTCGGCAGCCTTCTCAGCCGCCTTCTCAGCCTCTTCCTTGGCCTTGTCGGCCGCGTCGCCGGCCTTGTCGGCACCGTCCTTGACGCCGTCCTTGACCCCGTCGAGGGTGTCGTCGACCGGCTTGGTGACGTCGTCGACCGTGTCCTTGGCCTTGTCCCCGGCGGACTTGTCGGACTCAGGAGACTCGGGGGACTTGCTGTCCTCCGAGGCCGAGGGGGTCGGCGTGGGGCTCGCGGATTCCTTCTCGTCGGGCGTGAAGAGGTCCTTGAGCGCGTCACCGACACCCAGCGGGTCCAGCGGGTTCTTGGTCTCGGAGGGCTCCGGAGCGGGTTCGCCGGTCTTGTCGGCACCGTCCTTGGAACCGGCGGGCGCAGGCTCGTCCTTGTCGGAGGAGTCCGATCCCGCCTTGTCACCGGCGGAGGGCGAGGGCGCCGGCTCGGCGGTGGCCTTGCCGGAGTCGTCCTTGCTCTTGTCGGCCTTCCCTGCCTTGTCGGCGGCGTCCTTCTCCGCCTTCTCGGCCTTCTCCTTCTCCGCCTTCCGAGCGGCAGCCTTGTCGGCTTCCTTCTCCGCGTCCTTGGTGGCCTCGGATGCGTCGTCCGGCGCCGTGACGCACGGGCCGTCCTGGAAGGGGTTCTTCGGCAGCGGCTTGGCCTGCGCGAGCTGGGGGGTCAGTCCCATGCCCATGAGGACGGCGGTCGGCATGGCCGCGATGGCTATCGCCTTGCCCGCCGGCACGTGCAGGCGGGTGAGGAGCGGCTTTCTGGGTGCCGCGTGGCGCGGCCCGGATCTCGCGCGGGGCTCACCCGCGGAGTCCAGTTGGTGCACCTCGTCAGCCGGCACGGTGCCTCCCGTTCGTCCCGTTGTCCGGGCTCGTTCCTGACAGATCGTCCGTAGTGCCGCTCACCCCGTTCGCGGCCCCCGCGGCCGCGGGCTCCGGCGCCCCGTCGTCGGACCTGTCGGCCCGTCCCTTCGCGGATGCCTTCGCCGGCTTGTCCGCCGCCCAGGAGATGCCGAGGGCACCGCCGAGCAGGGCGAGCAGGAAGCCGATGACGAAACCGCCGAAGTTGGAGACCACCAGAGAGACCAGGGCGAGCAGAATCGCCGCGACACCCGCGAAGATCCGGGAATGCGGCTGGAACCACATGGTCAGGCCGAGCACGACAAGCAGGACGCCGATGATCAGCGAGCCGGCACCGGCGGTCGTCGCCATCCGGATCGTCATCGTGCCGAGCGTGAGGTTCGCGTACGGGAAGTACATGATCGGGATGCCGCCGAGCAACGTCAGCAGGCCACCCCAGAACGGGCGCTGACCGCGCCACCCTCGGAACGATTGGCGCATCCGACCGAGCTTGTCGCCCAGTCCCACTTGCGCTTCGGCGCTCATGTCGTACAGCTCCTCGGGGAACGGCGTTGGTTCTGTGTGTGCTGCGGATTCGGGCACGGGGACGGTTTGAGGTCAAGATTCCGTCGCGCCCCCGCGCCCGGCCGTGCTGCGCAACAAGTACCGGTCTAAGGCATCAATTGCCTCAGTAGCACTCGTGCTTGCCCTTCTTGACCGACATAGCCAGACCGGAGAGCTTGAAGGTCCCCGCGGTGGTCGCCCACGCACGCTGCTTGACGTCGGTGAACTTCACCTTGTCGGCCTGCTGCGCGAACGAGTCGGGGGCGTACTTGTCGCCCTTCGACGGGCCGGGGCCCTTGGTGGTCCGGTCGACCGAGACGCCGATGTCCACGTTGGTGAACGTCGCGTCGGCCTTCAGGTCATCGGCGTCGATGTAAAGCTTCTTCGCCTCGACCTTCGGGCCGCCGTTGCCGCCGGCCTTGAGGGTCATCGACACATCGCCGAAGACGGGGACCGGAACGACGACGGACTGGCAGAGGTTGGTGATCTCTGCCTCTTCGAGGCCGACGACGGCGACCGGGTGGTTACCCGACTTACCGCTGTCAAGCGCCCCGTACTGGACGAATCCCGTACCGTCGAGCTGCTTGGCAGTCACCTTGAACTGCTGACCTGACACACTGAACGATGCCGCAAGTGCACCCTGCGAGAGGGCCACGCCTATCGCGGCAGTAGCCGCGACGCTCGGCACCATGACTACGGCGAACCGCTTCCATCTGGTTCCGCCACGAGCCACGGACTCCATGACTTTCCTCCTTCTCGGACGTACATCTCCGGCCCTGACTGCATCCCGTTCGGGCGGCTCAGTCGGGCAGGGATGGGAGAAGCTCTACGTCCTCGGGAAGGAGAGCGCCCGCATGGGAGGCGCGCAACTGCGCCACTCAGCACCGGCGATCACCCCCGAGCGACAACCACTGGTCGCACGCGACACGCACAACCTGCCGGACAGGCCCTGCCTGATGGCAGAGACCCCCCTGTCCAAGACCGGCGACGGGGTGTCTCCGGCCTGCTCGGTGGGGACCCAGAAACCCCGCTCCCGACTGGCTTTCGGGTTGCGGGCTATTGGACCGAGCGTCGCCGATCGTGGTGCATTCTCGGCCCCCGCACAAGGGGGTTCGTTACTGGCTAGTAACGGCGCGATAACCGAAGCACGACCGCGCGGTATCGGTCGGCCACGGACGGTACGCCCATGGCCCAGAACAGACCGGGATGTTGAAGGGCACAACAGGACAGAAGACTGGCCTGGGCTTACTCCAAGTAACAGTGGCCGCGTTTACCAAGATTTGGTAAAGCGCGGCCACTGTGACGCCTTGGAAGCGATTTTTTCACTCGGGCATCACAAGCCCCGGCGTTTAGGGACTGGTCAGCGAACGGCCCACGAAGGGCCGGACAACCTGGCGTGACGGCCCGAACGGCTGTGTCAGAAAAGCACCCGCGCGAGCTGCGTACGGGCCGCGGACACCCGCGGGTCGTCCGAGCCGACCACTTCGAGGAGTTCGAGCAGCCGCACGCGCGCGGCGTCCCGGTCGTCGCCCGCCGTACGCCGGACCGCCTCGATGAGCCGGCCGAAAGCGTCCTCCACATGGCCTCCCACCAGGTCGAGGTCGGCGGCGGCGATCTGCGCGGCGACGTCGGCGGGGCGGTCGGCCGCGTCCTTGCGGACCTGCTGGGGGTCCAGGCCCTGCACGCGCTGGAGCAGTTCGGCCTGGGCGAGGCCGAGCTTGGCCTCCGTGTTGCCCGGGTCGTCGCTCAGCACATTGCGGTAGGCCTGCACGGCGCCGGCGAAGTCGCCCGCGTCCAGCGCCTGGACCGCGGCTTCGAGCAGGGCGTCATAAGGACCGGCCGGAATCTCGGCGACGGGAGCCTCCTGCTGCTCCGCGTCCCCCTCCGCGCCGGGGTCGACGGTGAGGCCGGTGAGCCCGAAGCGCTCCTCGCCGACCTGGATCAGCTGGTCCAGGGTCTGGCGGATCTGCTCCACCGGGGCCGCGCCCTGGAAGAGCGGCAGGGCCTGTCCGGCCACCACCGCGAAGACCGCCGGGATCCCCTGGACCCCGAACTGCTGCATCAGCATCTGATTGGCGTCTACGTCGATCTTGGCGAGGACGAAGCGGCCGTTGTACTCCCGCGCGAGGCCTTCGAGCAGCGGGCTCAGCTGCTTGCACGGCTCGCACCACTCGGCCCAGAAGTCGATGACGACGGGCACTTCGCTGGAGCGCTGAAGGACCTCGCGCTCGAAGCCCGCCTCGTCGACGTCGATGACGAGGCTCGACGGGGAGACGCCGGCTACCGCGCCGCCACCCTGCCTGGCCGCTTCGGCGCGCGCCTGCTCCGCCTTCGCCTTGGCCTCCTGGGCCGCCTTCACGGCGGCGAGGTCGACGACTCCGCTCATGGACATGTTCCGTGGCTGCATGAGTACATCCTCCCCCAAGCCGTGCGGGAACCGCGCCCGTCCGAAGCCCCCCGCCGGATTGCGGGGCCGCGGACGGCCGTGGCGCCAAGGTCCCGAGGAGGACCGATGGTTGTGGCGCAGGGTCCCCACCCTGTGCCGGTGCTTGCCGCTGTGGTTGTCGCTGTGCTTACTGCTGTGGTGGTCGCTCTTCGCCGCGATCGGGAGTGGGCGCCGAGGAGGAATTGCCGTTCGTCCCGCCCACGTCTCTTTCGCTACGAGTCGTAGCGTAACTGCCGGGCGCCCGCGTGGGGGCGGCGGGCCCGCGCGAACTTCGGTGATCTGCCTCACTCGTCCGCAGATCCGGCCTGTTCCGTACTGGCCGGTATGGTCACGGGATGCAAAGCCGCATCCCTCCTCCCGCCCGCACCGGCGGCCGCCCCCGCAACGCCGCGGCGGACACGGCGATCCTGGAGTCGACCCGCCAGGCCCTGGTGGAGCTGGGCTGGTCCAAGCTGACCCTGGGCGACGTGGCGACCCGTGCGGGCGTGGCCAAGACGACCCTCTACCGGCGCTGGGCGGGCAAGAGCGAGCTGGTCGTGGACGCGGTGGCGGAGCTGTTCGACGAGCTGGAACTGCCGGACCGCGGCAGCCTCGCGGCGGACATCGAGGGGGTCGTGCTCCAGTTCGCGGCGCTGCTCGGGCGCCCCGAGACGAAGACGGCGCTGATGGCGGTGGTGGCCGAGTCCACCTCGGACGAGCCGCTGCGGGAGCGGATCCGTACGTCGATCGTGGACCGCCAGAAGCGGTTGGTCCTCGCGGGGCGCAAGCGGGCTCAGGACCGGGGGGAGCTTCCCCCCGAGCCCGACGCCACCGCCGCCGGGCGGACCGCCGACCTCATCTTCGACGTGATCGCCGGGGCGGTGGTGCATCGCGCTCTGGTCAGCGCGGAACCCGTCGACGAGGACTGGGCCCGCCGCTTCACGCTGCTCCTGCTCGGCGGCCTTGCGGCAGCCGCGGCCGACCCACAGCCTCAGACCTGATAGCGGTCCGCCGCGAAGAGGCGGAGGTTCTCCGCGACCCACTCCGATGTCCGCTTCAGGCCCTCGCTCAGGGAAACCTCCGGGGTCCACCCCGCCCACTCCCGCGCCCGGGAGTTGTCCGAGAGCAGCCGCTGGACCTCGCTGCCCGACGGGCGCAGGCGGGCCGGGTCGACGACCACCTTCGCCTCGCGTCCGGAAGCCTCGATCAGCGCGTGCGCCAGGTCGCCGATCGAAATCTCCTGGCCCACCCCGAGGTTCACCGCGTGGCCCACGGCCGCGTCGCACGCCGCGAGCGCCATGAAGCCCCGCGCGGTGTCCGTCACGTACGTGAAGTCCCGTGTGGGCGTCAGCGAGCCCAGCTTGATCTCCCGCGCGCCGGAGTGCAGTTGCGCGAGGATCGTGGGGATGACCGCACGGGCCGACTGCCGCGGGCCGTACGTGTTGAAGGGGCGCACCACCGTCACCGGCAGCTCGAAGGCGTGCCAGTGCGACAGCGCCATCATGTCGGCGCCGATCTTCGATGCGGAGTACGGGGACTGGGGCTGGAGCGGGTGCTCCTCGGAGATGGGGGCGGTCAGCGCCGTCCCGTACACCTCGCTGGTGGACGTGTGCACGAGCCGCCGCACCGAGTGCCGCCTGCACGCCTCCGCCACGTTCTCCGTACCGACGACGTTCGTCTGGACGTACGCGCCCGGGGAGTCGTACGAGTACGGGATCCCGATCAGCGCGGCCAGGTGGAAGACCGTGTCGCAGCCTTCGACCGCGTCCATCACGCGCCCCGCGTCCCGGACGTCACCCGCGAGCATCTCGACCCGCGGGTCCCCGAGGAGATGCGCGAGGTGGCCCTTCTCCGCGTACGGCTTGTAGTGCACGAAGGCACGCACCTTCGCGCCCTGCTCCAGGAGCAGATCGACGAGCGTCGAACCGATGAAGCCCTCGGCCCCGGTGACCAGGACGGTGCGTCCGGCCCATGCGAAGGGGGCGGAATTGCTGCTCATGCGTACTCCAAGTGGGGTGTGTGGTGGGTGAGTTGGATGACCCGCTCGGCGAGCAGCTCGGCGGCCCGCGCATGCGGCCCCGGATCGGCGGCCCCGCTCATCGCGGCGAGCCGCGCGGGATCGGCGAGCAGCGGCCCGACGAGCTCCGCGAGCCGCGCCGCCGTCGTCTCGCCGTCGGGCAGCAGCAGGCCCGCGCCCGCGTCGGAGAGGACCCGGGCGTTGTGGGTCTGGTGGTCGCCGGGCGCGTGCGGGTAGGGGACGAGCACCGCGGGCACGCCGGTGGCGGCGAGTTCGGCGACGGTCGCCGAGCCGGCGCGGCAGACCACCAGGTCGGCGGCGGCGTACGCGAGGTCCATCCGGTCGAGGTAGGGAACGGCCTTGGCGACCGCGTCCGCGCCGCTCTCCACGAGCCGCCGCCGCGTCTCGTCGAGCGCGGCGGGCCCGGTCTTGATCAGCAGATGGACGTCGGGACGGTGCCGCCAGCTCGCCGCGAGCCCGACCGCCGCCTCGGTGAGCCGGGCCGCGCCGAGACTGCCGCCGTTGAAGAGGAGCACCCGGGCCCCGTCCGGCACCCCGAACTCCCGGCGGGCCTCGGCCCGCAGCGCCCGCCGGTCGAGCACGGCGAGCGGCGCCGCGATCGGCATTCCGGTGGTGTACGCGCGCTCGCCGCCCGGCAGATGCTCCCGGCTGCGGTCGAAGGCGACGGCGATGTTCGGCGTGAGACGGGCGGCGAACCGGTTGGCGCGCCCCGGCACCGCGTTGGACTCGTGGATGAGGCTCGGAAGACCGGCCATCCGGGCGCCGACGATGACGGGAGCGCTGGGATAGCCGCCCATCCCGACGGCGACCTGCGCGCCCTGCGCCCGCAGGATCGAGCGGCACTGGGCGCCGGACTTCACCAGGGCGGCGGGCAGCAGATACCGCTTGGCGCCGAGCGAGGGGTCGAAGGGAATCATGTCGACGGTGTGGAGTCGGTACCCGGCGTCGGGTATCAGCCGGGTCTCAAGACCGCGTTCCGTACCGACGAAGGAGACGACCGCGCCCGGCACGGCACGGCGCAGGGCGTCGGCGAGGGCGAGCCCGGGATAGATGTGCCCGCCGGTGCCGCCCGCGCCGATGACGACGGAGAGAGGGGCACGGACCCCTGACTCGGGAGATCGCATATCGGGTGTTCGCATGGCAATGGAGCATTACGAGCAGGTCTAAGAGGGTTTTAAGAGCCGCGTTTGGCACCTTTGGACCATGAGCTTCACGAGCAGGCCGGGTCCACCCGCGACCGGCGTCGGCCCACCGCCGGCCAAGATCCTCGTGGTCGACGACGACCCGGAAGTCCGCGCGGCGGTGGAGGACGCCCTCACGATCGAGGGCCACTTCGTGCGCGGCGCCCCCGACGGGCAGCGCGCGCTCAGCGCCGTCGCCCGGTGGGAGCCGGACCTCGTGGTCCTCGACGTGATGATGCCGGTCCTCGACGGCCTCGCCGTCTGCCGCCAGCTGCGCGCCGCGGGTGACCGCACACCGGTCCTCGTGCTCACCGCCCTCGGCTCCGTCAGTGAACGCGTCGACGGCCTCGACGCGGGCGCCGACGACTACCTGGTGAAGCCCTTCGCCCTGGACGAGCTCGTCGCCCGCGTGCGCGCCCTCCTGCGCCGCGCCGCCCCCGAGCAGCACTCCCCCGCCGACGGCGACGGCCTCGTGTACGGCGATCTGGCCCTCGACCCGTCGACCCGCACCGGCCACCGGGGCCACCGCCCGGTCGAGTTCAGCCGCACCGAGGCGGCCCTGCTCGAACTGCTGATGCGCAACGCCGGGCAGGTGCTGCCGCGCGAGCTCATCCAGGAGTCGGTCTGGGGCCGCGACTTCGGGCCCGACTCCAACTCCCTTGCCGTGTACGTCGGTTACCTGCGCCGCAAGCTGGAGTCGGGCGGCGAGCCACGCCTGGTGCACACCGTGCACGGCGTCGGCTACCGACTGGGCAGCCCATGAGCGCCCGGCGCAGGCTCGGCGCCCGGTGGCGGCGCAGGCGCCCGCTGCGCACCCGGCTCGCGCTCGCCGCGGCGGCGGCCGTCGCCCTCGTCGCGGTCGGGGTGTGCGTCGCCGCGTTCCTGGTCATCCGCTACAAGCTCTACCAGCAGCTCGACCAGAACCTCGCCCAGTCGGCGACCCTCATCGCCCAGCAGCGGAACTACGACAACGAGCCGGGGGTCCTGACGGGCGAGTGCCGCTTCCTCGGCGCCCCCGCCTGCTCGCAGATCGTCCCCGGCGACCCGGCCGACGATCCCTCGAAGCCCTATCTGCTCCCGGTCACGCACTCCACCCGGCAGGTCGCGGGCGGCCGGGCGTCGCCGTACTACACGAGCCTCACCCTGGAGGGGAGGCCGACGCGGATGTACACCACGCACTACGGCAAGGGGGACGCCGTCCAGGTCGCCCTGCGGGCCGACATCGCCGAGCGCGGCGTGCGGCAGGCCGCCGGGCTGCTCGCCGCGGTGGGCGGCGCGGGAGTGCTCCTGTCCGGGCTCGGCGGCTACTGGGTCTCGCGCACCGGCCTCGCCCCGGTCGCCCGCCTGACCGCCACGGCGGAGCGCATCACGGCGACCCGCGACGCCCGCCACCGCATCGAGCTGCCGCCGGGACCCACGGGCCGCGAGGACGAAGTGACGCGCCTGGCCGCCTCGTTCAACGCGATGCTGGCCGAGCTGGAGAAGTCGGTCACCGCACAGCGCCGCCTGGTCGCCGACGCCTCGCACGAGCTGCGCACTCCACTGACGGCACTGCGTACGAACGCCGAACTCCTCGCCCGCGCCGACCGGTTGAGCGAGGCCCAGCGCGAGCGGGCGTCCGGCGCCCTCACCCGCCAGCTGCGCGAAGTCACCGGCATGGTCAACGACTTGATCGAGCTGGCCCGCGACGAGGAGCCGCAGCCGCTCCTGGAGGAGGTGCGGCTGGCTCCCCTGGTCGCCCATGTGGTGGACGCGGCCCGTGGCCACTGGCCGCAGGTGCCCTTCACGCTCCAGGTGACGCCGGACGCCGAGGGCACGAGCATCCCCGGCGTGCCCGCACGCCTCTCCCGCCTCGTCACCAACCTCCTGGACAACGCGGCCAAGTTCAGCCCGCCGGGCACGCCCGTGGAGGTGTCGTTCACTCCTGCCGCCCTGACGGTCCGCGACCACGGGCCCGGCATCGAGGAGGAGGACCTGCCGTACGTCTTCGACCGCTTCTACCGCGCCGAGAAGGCCCGCGCCCTGCCGGGCTCGGGCCTCGGTCTCGCGATGGCCCGCCAGATCGCCCACGCGCACGGGGCCGAGCTCTCGGCGGAGCGGGCGCCGGGCGGGGGCGCGCTGTTCAGGCTGACGCTGCCGGGCTAGCCGCTTCGGCTAGTTGTTCTTCCAGGCACAGCTGCCAAGGGTGGCCTTGTCCTTGGCGAGGAGCCGGTCGGCCTCGTCGGCGGGCAGGACGCGCGTGTGCTTGCCGCGGCAGACGACCGTGCGGTCGCCGTGTCCTGCCAGGTCGACCAGGATCTGGTCCCAGTGGCGGTACTGCACGTCGTGCCCGGAGTCCGCGTACGTCCGCGCCTTCGCCTTGCCGGGCAGGGCGTCCTGCCAGGTCTTGAGGGTCGCGGGCGGCACGGTCGTGTCCTTCTTGCCGCCGTAGAGGTAGACCGGGGCGTCGAGCTTCGAGAGATCGGGACCCGGGCGTCCGCAGTACAGCTTCTGCTCGTGCACCTGCGGCGCGGGGTCCGCCTGCTGGCCGCGCTGGTTGTAGGTGCGCGCGCCTTCCTCGTACGCCGTGTCGGCGAAGCCCGGTATCGACTTCACGGGGCTGTCGTCCGGGAACGCCCACCACTTGCGCGGGTCCCGGATGGAGTCCTTGACGGTGCCGGCGAGCTCGTCGTCGGACATCGAGCAGTACGCGGGCTTCGTGCCGTAGGGCGGCAGGGCCGCCGCGAGGTGCAGGGCCGAGATCCGCTCCGGAGCGCGCCCGGCGAGCTCGGCCGCGTACGGGCCGCCACCGGAGATCGCGATCACGCTGACGTCCTTCACGCCGAGCTTGTCGAGGACTTCGAGGGTGTCGTCGGCGAAGTCGGCCTTGCCGAGCTTCTCGTCGTACTCCGTGTCGCCGAAGCCGTTGCGCTCGACGGAGATGAGCCGCAGGCCCAGGTCCTCGCGGGTCGAGCGGAAGAAGTCGGTCATGTGCGCCGCGCGGGCGCTGGTGCCGGTGCCGCCGATGAAGAGGACCGGCTTGCCCTTCTTGTTCCCCGTGTCGGAGTAGTGCGCCGTCCGGCCGTTCGACAGCTTCGCCGCGTGCACGGCCGGTCCCAGCGAGTCGAAGGTGTCCTGGACCTTCGGCTCCGCGGGCGGGCTCGCACTGACCTCACCCGAGCCGTACACCGTCAGCGCCCCGAGAAGAGTGAGCGTGGCGGCTCCGATGGCGATCACAGCGGTACGAGTGGGTCCGGGCAGGCTCACGGGTGACACAGGGTGACTCCAGGGGCAGGGCGGTTGGACGGGCGGCGCCTACCCAGCCCCTTGCATCTGACACCCATAATTTTCGGCCGAACCCCGAAGGGGCGCGGGGAACTGCGCGACCAGCCAGAACAGACCCGCAGATCCCCACGCACCAGAAGAACCCGAACTAGAACCCCGGGGGCTCCGTGTAGATCCCCCACTCGTCCCGCAGGGCGTTACAGATCTCCCCCAGCGTCGCCTCCGCGCGAACCGCCTCCAGCATGGGGACGATCATGTTCGACCCGTCCCGCGCAGCCGCCAGCATGGCATCCAGCGAGGCACGGACCTTCGCATCGTCCCGCGCCGAGCGACGCGCACCGAGGACCTTTACCTGCTCCCGCTCCACCTCGTGGGAGACCCGCAGGATCTCCAGGTCACCGGTGACGGAACCATGGGCGACATTGACGCCCACGACCCGCTTGTCGCCCTTCTCCAGGGACTGCTGGTACTGGAACGCCGACTCGGCGATCTCACCGGTGAACCAGCCGTCCTCGATCCCCCTGAGGATCCCGGAGGTGATCGGGCCGATCGGGTGCTGCCCGTCCGGGTGCGCCCTGCGCCCCCGCTCCTTGATCTGCTCGAAGATCTTCTCGGCGTCGGCCTCGATGCGGTCGGTGAGCTGCTCGACGTACCAGGAACCGCCCAGCGGGTCCGCCACGTTGGCGACGCCCGTCTCCTCCATGAGCACCTGCTGCGTACGCAGCGCGATCTCGGCGGCCTGCTCGCTGGGCAGCGCGAGGGTCTCGTCGAGGGCGTTCGTGTGCAGGGAGTTCGTGCCGCCGAGGACCGCGGAGAGCGCCTCGACAGCGGTGCGTACGACGTTGTTGTAGGGCTGCTGCGCCGTCAGCGAGACACCCGCGGTCTGCGTGTGGAAGCGCAGCCACTGGGCCTTGTCGGTCTTCGCGTCGTACACGTCGCGCATCCAGCGGGCCCAGATCCGGCGCGCGGCGCGGAACTTGGCGATCTCCTCGAAGAAGTCCAGGTGCGCGTCGAAGAAGAAGCTGAGTCCGGGCGCGAAGACGTCCACGTCCATGCCGCGGCTCAGGCCCAGCTCGACGTACCCGAAACCGTCGGCGAGGGTGTACGCGAGCTCCTGCGCGGCCGTCGCCCCGGCCTCGCGGATGTGGTAGCCGGAGACGGAGAGGGGCTTGTACGCGGGGATGTCGCGCGCGCAGTGCTCCATCAGGTCGCCGATGAGGCGCAGGTGCGGCTCGGGCTGGAAGAGCCACTCCTTCTGCGCGATGTACTCCTTGAAGATGTCCGTCTGGAGCGTGCCGTTCAGGACGGCCGGGTCGATGCCCTGCCGCTCGGCGGCGACCAGATACATGCAGAAGACGGGGACGGCGGGTCCGGAGATGGTCATCGACGTCGTGACGTCACCGAGCGGGATGTCCTGGAAGAGGACCTCCATGTCGGCGGCCGAGTCGATGGCGACCCCGCAGTGCCCGACCTCGCCCAGGGACTGGGGCTCGTCCGAGTCCCGGCCCATCAGGGTCGGCATGTCGAAGGCGACGGAGAGTCCGCCGCCGCCCGCGGCCAGGATCATCTTGTAGCGCTCGTTCGTCTGCTCGGCGTTGCCGAAGCCCGCGAACTGGCGGATGGTCCAGGTCCGGCCGCGGTAGCCGGTGGGGTGCAGTCCGCGGGTGAAGGGGTATTCGCCGGGCCATCCGATCCGCTCGAATCCCTCATAGGCGTCCCCGGGCCGCGGCCCGTAGACGGGCTCGACCGGGTCGCCGGAGAGCGTGGTGAAATCCGCGTCGCGCTTCTTCGCGGTGTCGTACCGGGCCTGCCAGCGACGGCGGCCCTCCTCGATGGCGTCAGCGTCCATACCTTTGAATTTACTAGGACGTCCTAGTAAATGTCGATGGCTCACCGCCACGGACCTGTCCGTGGCGGTGTGGTTACGCCTTGGCCGTGGCCGGGGAGCCGTCCACGATCAGCGGCTCGACCTCGCGCACGACCTTGCGCTCGACGAAGAAAGCGGCCGTCGGGATGGTGCCGGAGATCAGCACCCACAGGAGCTTGCCGAACGGCCACTTCGCCTTGGAGCCCAGGTCGAAGGCGAAGATCAGGTAGATGATGTAGAGGACGCCGTGGACCTGGGAGACGACCAGCGTCAGGCCCTCGCCCTTCTCGAAGCCGTACTTGAAAATCATGCAGGTGCACAGCACGAGCAACATGACGGCGGTGACATAGGCCATCACCCGGTAACGGGTCAGCACGCTTCGCTTCATGCCTACGAGCGTATCGGCCCGTTTTGCGCGATCTTCGGCGGCCCCGGCCCGACCGGAGCGCGGGGTTCTACGACCCTCTCGCGCCGCTCTACCGCTCTTCGAAGTCCTCGGCGGCCACCCGCAGCGGCCGCAGCATCGCGAAGATCTCCGCGCACTCCTCGGCGTCGTACACCCCGAGCCCGAAGTCCATCGCCATCAGCTCGCGGGTGGCCTCCTCGACGACCTCGCGGCCCTTCTCCGTGATGGAGGCGAGGGTGCCGCGCCCGTCGTTCGGATTGGGGCGCTTGTCGACCAGGCCCGACCTGACGAGGCGGTCGACGGTGTTGGTCACGGAGGTGGGGTGCACCATCAGACGCTCGCCGATCTTGGACATCGGCAACTCGCCCGCCTGCGAGAACGTGAGGAGGACCAGCGCCTCGTACCGCGCGAAGGTCAGTCCGTACGGCTTGACGACGGCGTCGACCTCGGCGAGCAGGATCTGGTGCGCCCGCATGATCGAGGTGATCGCGCCCATGGCCGGTACGGATCCCCAGCGCTGCTTCCAGAGTTCGTCGGCGCGGGCGATGGGATCGAAGGGAAGGCTGAGCGGCTTCGGCACGCCAAAGACCTTACCCGCCGGTCATATGGTGGTCAGCCCCGTCTCGCGATTCGGTCGCCTGTTCCCGTAGGTTGGCGCGATCTACGCCGGTCGTACGGTGTGGTCCTCGGCGGGTGGCACGGACCTCGGCGGCCAGCGCGAGGCAGCAGAGCGTGCCGAGCACGCCGGCCGCCGTGACGACGGTGCTCACCGCGAAGAACTCCGCCGCGAGCCCGGCGAGCGCCATCCCGACTCCCTGGATCGTCATGAGCCCCGCCGTGTGGACGGTCATGGCCCGCCCGCGCAGCTCCTGGGGCACGGCGTCGACGAACCAGCGGTCGACGCCCAGCGTGTACGCGGATCCGGCGCCGGCCAGCGCCAGGGCGAGCATCGCCCACAGCAGGCCCGGCGTGAGGGCGTACACGACGAGCGGCAGGAGCGTGAAGGAGGCGAGCGGCAGGGCGATGCGGGCCCGGGTGGTCGCGGAGAGCGCGGAGCCCGCGTACAGCTCCGCGGCGATCGTGCCGACCGGCAGCGCGCACATCAGGAGCCCGACGCCCGCGACGCCGACGCCGATCTGGTCGGCGTAGGGAGCGGCGAGCGCCTCCGGGGCGACCATGAACATCGGCGGCGCCCACAGGAGCAGCAGCAGCGCCCTGATCCGCCGGTCGCCGAGCACCTGCCCGACGCCGCTGAGGGAGTACTTCACCAGTGCGGAACCGGCGCCCCCGCGCGCGGGCCTGCGCTGCGTGCCGCACCGCAGGATCAGCGCGGACGCGGCGAACGTACCCACGGTGATGAGGAGCGCCCCGCGCGGCGGGACGACGGTGAGCAGGACGCCGCCGAGCCCGAAGCCGACGAGCACGGAGCTCTGCGAGACGATCCGGAGCAGGGAACGCCCGAGGACGAAGAGGTCGCCGTCCCCGAGGATGTCGGTGAGGGTCGCCATCCGCGTCCCGTTGAAGACGGGCGAGACAACGGCGATGGCGCACCGCAGCGCGAGCAGCCCGAAGACGGGTGTGGCGGGCAGGGCCATGAGGGCGGCGCATCCGCCGCACACCACGTCGCACACCACGAGCACCCGCCGCGGCGGATACCGGTCGGCGATCCCGGACAGCAGGGTCCCGCCCACGAGGTAGGGCAGCATGCCCAGCGCGAAGGTGAGCGCGCTGAGCAGCGGAGAGCCGGTGAGCCCGTACACGAGCACGGTGAGCGCGACCTCGCTGACGACGACGCCGAGCAGCGAGAAGGCGTGGGCGAGGAAGACGGCACGGAATTCACGGATCTTGAAGAGGCGGAGGTAGCCGGTGGGGTCGGGGGTGCTCGGGCTGGGGGCAGCGGAGTCCGGGGCAGCGGGGTTCTCTTCGGGCATGCCCGCACCCTGCACGCGCGCGTGCCGGTCGCCCTAGAGTTTCGGTTCCAGGCGAATCAGGGGGGGTGAGCCGTGCCGGACCGGTTGCATTTCGGGCCCGACGATCTCTTGCGGTGCCGGTTCGCCGTCTCGCCGCTGTGGGAGACGCAGGAAGCCGTACGCACCCTCAAGCGGCCCGACCGGCACGGTTACCACCCGCAGTGGCTCCGGCGGATCCGCGAGGCCAGTGCCGGACTCGAACTGCGGGCGCTGTGGCTGCTGATGCCGCAGCACGGGTACAGCCCGGACTTCATCGGCCCTCCCCCCATCGGCCCCGCCGCCACCTTCGAGGAGGAGATCGCGGCCGTGCGCGCCGCCGACCCCGAGGCCGCGCGGGACGAGCTGACACGAGCGCTCGCCTGCACCTCCGGAGCCGCCGAATCCCCCCAGGGGCGCGCGCTGCTGGCCGATCCGGCGCGCGCGGTGCGGTACCTCGCCGACGCCATGGAGGCCGCCTGGCACACCCTCGTCGAGCCGGACTGGCCCCGGCTCCGCACGCTCCTGGAGGCGGACGTCGCCTTCCACTCGCGGCGGCTCGCGGAGGTCGGCCTCGGCGCGCTGGTCGCCGAACTCGACCCGAGGTTCACCTGGGACGCCGAGACGCTGACCGTCGCCCGGCGCGGCGACCACGTACGGCAGCTGGCGGGCCAGGGCCTCGTCCTGATGCCCAGCGTCTTCGCCTGGCCCGACGTGGTGGGCGGCCACGAACCGCCCTGGCAGCCGACCCTGGTCTATCCCGCGCGGGGCATCGGCGGCCTCTGGGCCGAGCCGGGCGAACGTACCTCCGACGCGCTCGTACGGCTCCTGGGGCGCGGCAGGGCCAGCGTCCTGTCCGCGCTCACCGACCCGGCCACCACCTCGGCCCTCGCGCACCGCCTGGGGCTCGCGCCCTCGTCCGTCTCCGCACACCTCGGCGCCCTGCGCGGGGCCGGCCTCCTGGTCTCGCGGCGGTACGGGCACCAGGTGCTCTACGAGCGCACGCCGCTCGGCATCGCGCTGGCGAACGGTGGGGGCGCCACGGGTGACGGCAGGGGTGACGGCAGCGGTGACGGCAGGGATGACCGCAGCGGTGGCGACATCTGACGGAGCCCGGGGCGGTGTCGTAACCATGGGCGATTGTGGCGTTATGTAACGATTGCCGCTCACCGTCGCCCAAGGGGGCTGGATGCACCGCCTGCTCCGCACCATCACCGCGCTCACGGCTCTCACGGCCCTCGGGCTCACGACAGGGTGCTCGTCCGACTCCGGCACGAAGGGCAAGGAGAAGGCCGCCACCGAGGCAGGGCCCGCCACCGACCCCGCGAAGAAGGCGGCCCGGAGCGCCTTCTGGGTCGACCCGCAGAGCGCCGCCGCCCGGCAGGTCAGGCAGTGGCAGCAGGAGGGCCGCACCCAGGACGCCGACGCGCTGAAGCGGATCTCCGAGCAGCCGATGGCCGTGTGGCCCGCGGGCGACGACCCGGGGCCGGACATCAGGGCGGCCGTCGACGGCGCCGCACAGGGCGATCGCACCGCCGTGCTCGTCGCGTACAACATCCCGCACCGCGACTGCGGCCAGCACTCGGCGGGCGGCGCGCACAGCTCGGACTTCTACCGGCAGTGGATCGACAAGTTCGCGGGCGCCATCGGCGAGCGGCCGGCCGTCGTCGTCCTGGAGCCGGACGCGGTCCCGCACATCGTGGACGGCTGCACCCCCGCCGAGTACCACGCGGACCGCTACCAACTGCTCTCCGAAGCGATCCAGCGGCTCAAGCGCCAGCCCGAGGTGAAGGTCTATCTGGACGCGGGCAATCCGGGCTGGATCAACGAGGCGGGCAAGCTCGCCGAACCGCTCCAGCAGGCCGGGATCGCCCAGGCCGACGGATTCTCCCTGAACGTGTCGAACTTCCAGAGCGACGCGACCATCAAGGCGTACGGCCGCAGCCTCTCGGGAATCGTCGGCGGCAAGCACTTCGTGATGGACACCAGCCGCAACGGCAAGGGCCCACTGGCCGGTGACCGCGCGGACGCCTGGTGCAATCCGCCGGGCCGGGGCCTGGGCACCCCGCCCACGGACAAGACCGGTGACGCGCTGCTCGACGCCGTCCTGTGGATCAAGCGGCCCGGCGACTCGGACGGACCGTGCCGGGGCGGCCCGGCGGCGGGCCAGTGGTGGCCCGACTACGCGCTCGGTCTCGCGCGCAACGCCAAGGCCACCTGAGCCGCTTCACTTCACGTGGATCCACTTCGCCTCTGACGACGTGCCGTCCTGGTCCGTCACGAACAGCATGTACCAGCCCGGCGGCACCAGCGCGGTGTCGCCCTTGGGCACGTCCACCGTCACCTCGCCCTTGCCCTTGGTGAGTTCGAGCGCGATCGACCGCTGCTCGACGTCCGTCGTGTGCGTCACCGCGCTGGGGCGCATCAGACGGGCCGACGCGATCTTCCCGGGGTCCTTGGTGCGGAACGTCGCGCGGCCGTCCGCCGCCAGTTGCTCCGGGCCCTCGCCCAGGACCGGGCGGTCGTTGCCCGCCTTGTGCAGCGTCGGCGGTGTGAAGACCTCCATGCGCTGCTCGAAGTGGCCGAGCTTGGTGTTGCGGTGGTCGTCGTAGAGCGGGTCCGAGCCGAAGGTGACGACCCGCCCGTCGGGCAGGAGCAGCGCCTCCGAGTGGTAGTTGCGGCCCACCTTGGGGGACGCGGCCGCACGGAAGCTGTTCGTCTTGGGGTCGTAGAACTGCGCCTTGAGGATGTTGCTGCCGCCGCGTCCCCGGTAGTCCTTGGAGCCGTTGGACGTGAACACGGAGTCGTCCGGCAGGATCACGCTGTTCAAGTAGCGGGTGCCCTGCGGGAGTTCGGGCCCGGTCTTGAAGGCGGGGCTGCCCTCCTTGAGGTCCACCACGGCCGTGCGGCGGGTCGCCTTGTCGGACTCGCCGACGCCTCCGCCACCCATGATCATCACCTTCTGGTCCTGCGCCGGGGGCAGCAGGAGGGAGGCGGACGTCTCGGTCTGGTCGAGGTCGACGAGGCCGGGGATCTTCTCGAACTTGTTGGTCTTCAGGTCCCAGAGCCCCGGGTCACGGCCCTTGTCGGCAGGCCCGTAGCCCGCGTTCGACGCCGGGTAGAAGAGCTTGCCGCCCTTGGTGAGGAAGAGCGCGGGGTAGGTCGGGAAGTAGCGCTTGGGGCCGTCGGTCCACTTCTTCGTCTTCGGGTCGTAGATCTCGTTGTCGCCCGGGTCGATCATGCCCACGTCGTCCAGGCCGGAGACCGCGAGCACCTTGCCGTCGTCGAGTCCGACGAGCGTGGGATACCAGCGGGCCTTCTCCATCGGCTCCACGGGGACGTACTTCTCGGCCTTCGGGTCGAACTCGTACGCCGCCTTGATCCCCTGGAAGTCCTGCTTGTCCATGGTGATCTTCTCGGCGATCCCGTAGGCGTTGTCCGCCGCCTTGCCGGTGAGGCCCTCGATCTCGTACTGCGCGGACTTCTCCGTGACGAACTCGCCGCCCTCCTGGGCGGCTTCGACGAAGACGCGCGTCTCGCTCGCCTTGACCGTCGTCTTCCAGGGCTGCATCACCCCGGACTTGGAGTACGTGATCTTGTAGTCCCGCTTGGCCTTGGGGACCCTGACGTCGAACTTGCTCACGTACTCGATGCCCGACGGCGAGCGGAAACGTGTGCCCTTCTTGAGAAGCAGGGGCTTGTCGGGGCTCTCGTTCTTGACGCGCATGCCGCCGCCGGCCCGGTTGATCTCGCCGTCGAGGAGTTCGTAGCGCGCCGTGCCGCCCGCCACCAGGAGGCGTCCGTCGGGGAGTTGGGCGTGGCCCGAGCAGAAGAAGTCCTCCGGCGTGGCGACCTTCTTGAAGGTGTCCGTCTTGGGGTCCCACAGGATGGTGTCGAACGACCCCTTGTCGAACTTCTTCTGCTCGTTTCCGGAGCCCGCGACGATCAGCACCTTGCCGGTGTGCAGGAGCGCGGCGTGGATGGCGTTGGTGCGGTACTCCTCGGGGATGCCGATCTGCTTCCAGGAGCCGTACTTCGCCTTGTAGCCGGGCTGCGCGATCTTGTACTCGTAGTACCTCTCCTCGGCGAAGGAGAGCGCCGCCGGTGCGTTGAGTCCGACGAGCAGCGCGCCCGCCCCGACTCCGAGGAGTGTCTTCTTCGTCCGCTGGGACGGGCGGTAAGCCATGGGTCAGTTCCCTCCTGTCGTCGTACCGGTGGCGAACGCCGGCTCCGGCTCGCCGTCCGCGCCGCCCGGAACACCCAGGCCTTCCGCGTCCTGCCTGCCACGCTGCCGCGCCTGTCGGCGGGCCGCGCCGTGCGCCCTGCGTTCCCTGCGCTCCTTGACCAGCGAGAAGCTCCAGATCGCGATCGGCGCGAGCGAGATGACCATGGCCAGTACGGCCCAGGTGCGCATCGCCACGTGGGTGTGGCCGAGCACGAACGAGGCGACCAGCGAGCTGGCCAGGACCGCCGCCCAGAAGAGATGGATCCGGAAGGTCATCACCCGGTCCGGGCTGGCGTCGCCGCCCTTGGGCGTGACCACGAAGCGGCTCGGGCGGCGCAGGACGGCCGCGCCGAGCGACTTGGCGTAGATGGGCGCGGAGAGCGCGGACATCGCCATGCCCGCGAGGCCTCCGGAGCCCGCCGGTTCGTGCGGGGAGACGTTGTGGCGGCGGTTCCAGAGGTAGAGCCCGACCTGGAGCGCCGCCGCGTCGCTGTAGAGCATCAGCCAGACGGAGGCGGCGACTTGGGTCCCGGACGCGCCGAACCACAGGAAGAGCACGCAACTCAGCACACCGAGCAGCCAGTTGACGGCCGTCATGGGGTAGTAGACGAGCATCATCGTGTACGAGAAGAGCCGTCCTGGCGGCATCGTGAACGGTGCCTTCCAATACTGCTTGAACAGCGTCTCGTACGTCCCTCGCGACCAGCGCATCTGCTGCGTGAAGAAGTCCGTCCAGGAGGCCGGACCCTCTCCCACGGCGAGCACGTCCGGGGTGTAGACCGACCGCCAGTGGCGCTTGGTGGCGGGGTTCTTGTGGCGGTGCAGCTCGAAGCCGGTCGCCATGTCCTCGGTGATGGAGTCGTACAGGCCGCCGACCTGACGGAGCGCCTGGATGCGTACGACGTTGTTGGTGCCGACGAACATGGGCGCGCGGTAGCGGTTGCCCGCCCGCTGGATCAGGGCGTGGAAGAGGAACTGCTGGGACTCGGCGGCCTTGGTGACGGGAGAGTCGTAGTTCCCGTAGACCTGCGGCCCGACGACGAACGCGACGTCCTCGTCCCTGAAGTACCCCATCATCCGCTCGAGGAAGTTGGGGAGCGGGACGTGGTCGGTGTCCACGGAGGCGAAGAAGTCGTAGTCCCCGCCGTGCATCGCGAGCCAGGCGTTGTAGTTGCCGTGCTTGGTGCGGGCCTTGTGGACACCCTTCTTGCGGTTCCACTCGGGGACGCCGTTGCGGGTGAAGTGGAGTACGCCGAGCTCCGTGCAGAGCGCCTTGGCGTCCTCGCAGTCGCCTTCGTCCAGGAGCCAGACGTCGAGGGGGCCCGTGTGGTGTATCCGCTTGGCCCCTTCGAGGGTGGCGCGGACCATGCTGAGGGGCTCCTTGCCCGGGACGTACGTCGTGAGGAACGCGACGCGGGTGCCGGGCTCGGGGGTGACCGGGATCGGGTCCCTCGCCACCATCGTCGCGTGGGCGATCGAGATGACGTTGACGAGCATGAAGAGCTCGATGAGGCCGATCGCCACGAGCATCGTGACGTCGAGACCGATGAGCCAGCGGTCGGCGCCCTCGCGCTGCGTCCAGTGGGTGGGCCAGACGAGATAGACGAGGAGCAGTCCGGTGAGGACGGGCGCGAGCGTCATGAGGATGACGGCACGTATTCGGTGGGGCTCACGAGAGAGCAGCGCTCGGTACTGCACCCGATAGCGACCACTGCCGCTGTCGCCGCTACCGCCGCTGCCGCTGCCTTCGCCGTCATCCGGCTCCGTGAGCGGTCCGGCGAGTGTGCTGTGGGTGTCGTAGTCGTAGCCCTCCGGCCGCACAGAGCCCTCCAGGTCTTGGGTGATCTGGCAATGGCAGGTTCAGGTGCGAACAAGCCGATACCCACACAAAAGGGGAGTTTCTTCGGCGTGTCGAACCGGACGCGTCCGTGCGAGCGGTTTTAGGGTTGACGGTTTGGCTGGGGTTGCGGGGGTGCTTCGTCTGTGGGGGCGGCTCCCCGCCCACCCCCACTACCGCACGCACTGGCCACCCACCCCACTCATGGCACCCCGGGGCAATCGGATGAGTGGGCGGGAAAGTCTGTTCCGTCAGGGGTGATTGCGGGGCAATCAGGTGGCCGGAGGAGGCGCCCCGGCCAGGGGAAAGCCCCCGCTGACGGACCGTCGACGGGGGCTTCGCTGCTCAGGGGAACGGCTACCGGGACAGGTGGCGCTCCACCGTCTCGACCTTGGACGTCAGTCCGTCCCGCACCCCGGGACGGATGTCCGCCTTCATGACCACAGAGACCCGCGGCGCCCGCGCCTCGACCGCCGCGACGGCACGCTTGACGACGTCCATCACCTCGTCCCACTCACCCTCGACGGAGGTGAACATCGCGTCGGTCCGGTTGGGCAGACCGGATTCACGGACGACACGGACCGCGTCGGCGACGTACTCCCCCACTTCCTCGCCGACCCCCAGCGGCGTCACGGAGAAGGCGACGATCATGCGCTGACAACCCCTTCGCGACGGGCACGCGACGCGATCACCGCGGCCTCGGCCTCACGCTTCAGCTTCCGCTCGGCGAAGAAACCACCGGTCGGCAGGACGGAGAGGACGAAGTAGAGAGCGGCCGTCTTCAGGTTCCACTTCGTACGGTTCCAGGCGTCGAGCCAGAACAGCACGTACAGGACGAAGAGCAGGCCGTGGACCATGCCCATCACCGGCACGGCGTTGAACTCCGTGGTCCGCTTGAGCACCGAGCAGATGATCAGGAGCAGGAAGGAGACGGCCTCGGGGGCCGAGACCAGACGGAGGCGGCGGAGTGCGGAAGCGGTCTTGATGTCCACGGATCACCTTCGGTGTGAGGCGGGAGCGAGGGGGCGGGTCCGCTCGACGGCATCGATCTATCGGTCTACCGATCTTGTGAATGCGCGCACAAGCGACCCCCATTGTGACATCGGGGTGTTCTCGGGGATCGCTCAGGGGCCGTTGCCCTGTTCCGACCCCATATCCGACGGCTACCGTCGATACGTGGCAACGTTCCGACTGCAAGGCAGCAGGGTGCTCGCCGTGGACATGTCCGGCGACGCCGTCAAGGCGAAGAACGGCTCGATGGTCGCGTACGACGGCCAGATGGCCTTCAAAAAGATGACCGGGGGCGGCGAGGGCGTACGGGGCATGGTGACCCGCCGTCTCACCGGTGAGCAGATGACGGTGATGGAGGTGAAGGGGCACGGCACGTGCTGGTTCGCGGACCGCGCCACGGAGATCAACCTCGTGGAGCTGCGCGGCGAGAAGCTCTTCGTCGAGGCGGGAAACCTTCTGTGCACGGACGCGGGCCTGCGCACCGGCACCCACTTCACCGGAGTGCGCGGCGCCTCCCAGGGAAACGGCCTTTTCACCACGACCGTCGAGGGCTCCGGCCAGGCGGCGATCATGTCGGACGGCCCGGCGGTGGTGCTGCGGGTCAGCCGGCAGTACCCCCTGACGGTGGACCCGGGGGCGTACGTCGCGCACCAGGGCGACCTCCGCCAGAACCTCCAGTCGGGCGTCACTTTCCGTACGTTGCTCGGCGAGGGCGGCGGCGAGGCCTTCCAGATCCGCTTCGAGGGCGAGGGCCTCGTCTATGTCCAGCCCAGTGAGCGGACCACGATCGCGGGGGACGTCTGACATGCCCTTCCGAGAGATCAACTCGAAGATGATCGAGGCGACCGTCCTGCCGGGCCAGCGCCTCTTCAGCCAGCGCGGCGCCATGCTGGCGTACAAGGGGGACGTGGCGTTCACGCCCAACGTCCAGGGCGGCCAGGGCGGCCTGGCCTCCATGATCGGGCGCCGGGTCGCCAACGAGGCGACACCCCTGATGACCGTCGAAGGCAGCGGCACGGTCCTCTTCGGGCACGGCGGCCACCACATCCAGGTGATCACCCTCTCCGGCGACACCCTCTACGTGGAGGCGGACCGGCTGCTCGCCTTCGACGGGACGCTCCAGCAGGGCACGATGTTCATGGGCTCGCAGGGCGGCGTCATGGGCATGGTGCGCGGCCAGGTCTCGGGGCAGGGTCTCTTCACGACCACCCTCAAGGGACAGGGCGCGGTAGCCGTCATGGCGCACGGCGGGGTCATCGAGGTGCCGATCACCCCCCAGCGCCCGGTCCACGTCGACCCCCAGGCCTACGTGGCGCACCACGGCGACGTACGCAACAAACTCTCCACGGCGCTCGGCTGGCGCGACATGGTGGGGCGGGGCTCCGGCGAGGCCTTCCAGCTGGAGCTGTCCGGTAGCGGTGCGGTGTACGTCCAGGCGTCGGAGGAGAAGCTGTGAACCCCTCAATGCCCGTGGGAGCGCCCGCGGCCCTCGACCCGATGACGCTGCCGAGCGACGACAGCGTGAACGCGTACACCTTCTGCGTGGAGCTCAAGGGGAGCCAGTGGTTCCTCCAGAAGGGAAAGATGATCGCCTATTACGGGTCGATCGAGTTCAACGGCATCGGGCACGGCCGCCTGGACCGCCTGGTGCGCACGAGTTTCCATTCGCCCCTGCACGCCAGCGACTGGGTCGTGGCCGACGGCCAGGGCAAGATGCTCCTCGCCGACCGGGCCTTCGACGTGAATTCCTACGACCTCGAAGACGGCAACCTGACCATTCGCTCGGGCAACCTCCTCGCTTTTCAGCCAACTCTCGCGCTGAAGCAATCCATCGTCCCGGGCTTTCTGACCCTGATCGGCACGGGAAAGTTCGTGGCCGCTTCGAACGGCCCGGTGGTGTTCATGGAGCCGCCGATCCGGGTCGATCCGCAGGCCCTGGTGGGCTGGGCCGACTGCCCTTCGCCCTGCCATCACTACGACCACGGATATCTCACCGGAGTCATCGGCGGCGTACGGGCGCTGACCGGGATCGGGGGAACCTCAGGTGAGGAGCACCAGTTCGAGTTCGTGGGGGCGGGCACGGTGCTCCTGCAGTCCTCGGAGGCGCTCATGGCCGAGCAGGCGATGGGCGCGGTGCCGCAGCAGGCGGGCGTTCCGGGGGGCCAGGGCACACCGGGCCAGCACGGTCAGCATGGTCAGCAGCCGGGACAACCACGCCTTCCCGGACAACTGGGGGACCTCCAGCGTCGCTTCGGCCTGTGAGCGGTAGTCTGCGGAGTGTGACGGCGAACGTCTGTGCCCCTCTGTCACCTGGGGGGTGAGAGGCGCGTGTCACACACCGACATTCGTTCACCTTTCAACTTCTTAGGTAGAATCGATTCCATGGAGACCGATACGGCCCCGCAGTGGCTGACCAACGAGGAACAGTGCGCCTGGCGCACCCACGTGGAGGTCAACAGGATGCTGACATATCAGCTCGAGAAAGACCTCCAGCCGTTCAACCTGACCATGAACGACTACGACATCCTCGTGCATCTCTCCGAATCCGAAGAGAAGCGGATGCGTATGAGCGATCTCGCGGCCGCCACCCTGCAGTCCAAGAGCCGCCTGTCCCATCAGATCACCCGTATGGAGAACGCGGGCCTGGTCCGCCGGGAGAACTGCGAGTCCGACCGGCGCGGGCTCTACACCGTACTGACGGACGAGGGCATGGAGACCATGCAGCGGGTCGCCCCGCACCACGTGGACTCCGTCCGCCGGCACTTCGTCGACCTGATCTCACCCGAGGCGCTCGGCGAACTCCACAAGGCCCTGACCCCGATCGCGGAACACCTCCGCGCCCAGCGGGGAAAGCCCTGACCCTCACCGGACAGCGGCCGGGATCCTGAGCTCGAAGAGCGCTCCCCCACCGGGGGCCTCCTTGACCGTGAGGGTCCCGCCGTGGCGCGCGGCCACATCGCGCGCGATGGCGAGGCCCAGACCCGCCCCGCCGTCATCCCTGGTGCGGGCGTCGTCGAGGCGGACGAAGCGCTCGAAGATCCGGTCGCGTTCGCCCTCCGGCACGCCGTCCCCGTCGTCAAAGACCTCAAGGACCGCCCACGCGCCCTCGGCGCGGGCGGCGACCGTGACGTGCGAGCGTGCGTGGCGCTGCGCGTTGTTCACGAGGTTGCCGAGCACGCGCGCCAACTGGCTCCGCGATCCGGTGACTTCGACGCTCCGCAGATCCGTGCGGACATCGGCCCGGTCCCGTGTGCGCTGCGAGAGCTCCTCGCGGGCCAGGGCCGCCAGATCCACGTGCCCGCCGCCCGGCTTCTCCCCCGCGTCCAGACGAGCGAGGAGCAGCAGATCGGCGGCCAGTTCCTGAAGCCGCACGGTGTCCTCGACCGCGCCGTCCACATCCAGCAACTCCGGGTGGGCAGCGCCCACTTCGAGCTGCGTACGCAAGGAGGCGATGGGGCTGCGCAGTTCGTGCGAGGCGTCGGCCACGAAGCGGCGCTGGCGTTCCACCGAGGTCTGCAGGGCGGCGAGCGTCTCGTTCGTCGTCGTGGCCAGGCGGGCGATCTCGTCGTGCGTGTCCGGCTCGGGCACCCGGCGCGCGAGGTCCTCGGACGCGGTGATCGCCGCCATCTCGGAGCGGATCGCGTCCACCGGGCGCAGGGCGCGCCGCGTCACCAGCCAGGTCACCGCGGCGATGACGGCCAGGAGCAGCGGGAAGCCGATGAGCATGGACGTCAGCGCCGTGGACACCGCGCTCTGCTGGGCGGCGAGCGTAGCGCCCGCGTAGACGGTGAGATCGCCCTTCTTCTCGGTGTTCACCTCGACCGAGGCGAAGCGGTAGTCCGCGCTCTCGCCGTCGACGGTGGCGGAGCCGGTGGTGACGCGCGCCCGGTCCTCGGAGATCTCCCCGGGTTCGAGCGCTTCGCCCTCGCTCTCGTCGTCGTCATCGTCGTCGTCGCCCTTGGCGGGCGGGGAGGACGCCGGCCGGGGCTTGACCGCGTCGGACTTCGTGCCGCTGATGCGCTCCAGGTCCTCGCTGGCGGCGACGAGCCGTCCGTCGCCGTCGAAGACCTGGACCGGATGGTCCTCCTCGTCGAGATCCAGCTGGTCGTACGGCACGTTCGAGGCGAGCTGCGAGGCCACCTGGCGAGCGGCGGACTCCGCCTGGCCGCTGGCCTGGTCGGCCAGGTTGGCGCGCAGCGAGAACAGCACCGCGGCGCCCGCGGCGACCAGCGCGACGGCGACGACGAGGGTGGCCGCGGTGGCCGCCCGCGCCCTTACGGAGCTGAAGAAGCGCTTCATCGGGGGGTCTCCAGGCGGTATCCGGCGCCGCGCACCGTCTTGATCAGCGACGCCCCGAGCTTGCGCCGCAGGGCACTGATGTACACCTCGACGATGTTCGGGTCCCCCTCGTAGGCGAAGTCCCAGACGTGCTCCAGGATGTCGCCCTTGGAGACCACCTCGCCCACCCGCAGGACGAGCTGCTCGAGGACCGCGAACTCCTTGGCCGTGAGCGTCACTTCCTCGTCCTCGCCGCGGAAGACACGGCGCGCGGCGGTGTCGACCTTGAGGTCGCCGAGGGTGTGGACGGGGGACGGACCGCCGTTGCCCCGGCGGCGCAGGAGCGCCTTCACGCGGGCCACGAGCACCACGTACGAGAAGGGCTTGGTGAGGTAGTCGTCGGCGCCCGTGTCGAGCCCCTCGGCCTCGTCGTACTCGCCGTCCTTCGCGGTGAGCATCAGGATCGGTACGTCGTGTCCGGCGGCGCGCAGGGTCGAGCAGACCCGGTAGCCGTTCATGCCGGGCAGCATGATGTCGAGGATGACCAGGTCGTACGTTCCCTCGCTCGCGCGGTGCAGTCCGTCGAGGCCGTCATGGACGACGTCCACGGCGTAGCCCTCGGCCGTCAGGCCCTTGGCCAGCGACAACGCGAGGCGCTTTTCGTCTTCCACGATCAACAGGCGCATGCGCTCAGGGTGACAGAGCCAAGCTGAAGAGTTCTTCAGGTGGCTTCAGGCTGGCTTCAGGGTCGTTCAGCCAGATTGGTCCGTGTCGAAAGCGAACGGCAGCGGCCCACCGGCCGCACAGCCAACGACTCGGGAGGAACCCCTTATGAAGCGCAACATCGTCATCGCCACTGTCGCAGCCATCGCCCTGGTCGGGGGCGGCACGGCGACGGCGCTCGCCGCCACCGGCGACGACGAGTCGTCGGCCGCCGCGAAGAAGTCCAGCGTTCAGCTGAAGGACAACGACCGGAACGACGACCGGGACGACGACCGGGACGACGCCAAGGAGAACACCACCGAGGTGAAGGCCGCCAAGGTGACCGCGGCCGACGCGATCAAGGCGGCGCTGGCCGACAAGTCCGGTACGGCGGTCTCCGCGGAGCTGGACGACGAGGACAACGGCGGCCTGGTCTGGGACGTCGACGTGCTCGGCAAGGGCGGCACGTGGCACAGCGTGCAGGTCGACCCGGGCACCGGCAAGGTCCTTGGCTCGCACACCGAGCAGGACGAGGACGGCGACGCGAGCCGTGTGGCCGCGGCCCTGAAGGGTGCGTCCACCTCGGCGCAGGACGCGGCGAACGCCGCCGCCGCCAAGGGCGCGGTGACCTCCGTGGACCTGGACGACGACGGCACGGCCGGCGCCTGGGACGCGGAGACGTCCAACGCCAAGGGTGCGGAGTCCGACTGGAAGGTCGACCTGCAGTCCGGCAAGGTCACGGCCGACAAGTCGGACAGCCACGACGACTCCGACGACAACGACTCGGACGACGACTCGGACGACAACGACTCCGACGACTAACAGCCCCGTCCCCCCGGGGAGCCGGGCCCGCAGGGATCTCCCTGCGGGCCCGGCTCATGTCTGGGCCACGGCCTCCTGGACCGCCGCTTCGCGGCGAATCCTTCCCGCCCACCCCTCAGCCCGCCGTCAAGCTCTCGATCAGTTCGTCCGCCGCCGAGTACGGATCCAGCTCCCCCGCGACGATCCGCTCCGCGAGTGCCGAAAGCCGCGCGTCCCCGTGCAGGTCCGCGATGCGCTCGCGCAGGGCCGTGACCGCGATGGTCTCGACCTCCCGCGCCGCCCGCGCAGCCCGGCGCTCCGCCAGGACCCCTCGCTCCTCCATCCACGCCCGGTGCTTCTCCAGGGCTTCGACGACCTCGTCGATCCCCTCGCCCCGCGCGGCCACCGTCTTCACGATGGGCGGGCGCCAGTCCCCCTTGGCGCGGGACTCCCCGAGCCCGAGCATGTGGTTCAGCTCGCGCGCGGTCGCGTCCGCGCCGTCCCGGTCCGCCTTGTTGACGACGTACACATCGCCGATCTCCAGGATTCCGGCCTTCGCCGCCTGGATCCCGTCCCCCATCCCGGGGGCGAGGAGCACCACCGAGGTGTCCGCCTGGGAGGCGATCTCCACCTCGGACTGGCCCACGCCCACGGTCTCGACGAGGACGACGTCGCAGCCCGCCGCGTCCAGGACCCGGATCGCCTGCGGCGCCGACCAGGCGAGACCGCCGAGGTGGCCCCGCGTCGCCATGGAGCGGATGTAGACCCCGGGGTCGGAGGCGTGCTCCGACATCCGGACCCGGTCGCCGAGCAGCGCGCCCCCGGAGAAGGGCGACGAGGGGTCGACGGCGAGGACGCCGACCCGCTTGCCCGCCCTGCGGTACGCGGAGACGAGCGCCGACGTCGAAGTCGACTTGCCGACACCGGGAGATCCCGTGAGACCGACCACGTACGCATGACCCGCCAGCGGGGCGAGCGCCGCCATGACCTCGCGGAGCTGCGGTGACGCCCCCTCGACCAGTGAGATCAGCCGGGCCACGGCCCGTGGCCTGCCCTCGCGGGCCTGTGCCACCAGGGAGGGGACGTCCTGCATGTCAGACAGCTCCGTTCCAAGACGTGAGGAAGGCGGGGAGAGGCACGCGCGCGAAACGCGTCAGGCCTTGGCCACCTTCACGATCAGGGCGTCGCCCTGGCCACCACCACCGCACAGCGCCGCCGCGCCCACACCGCCGCCGCGCCGCTTCAGCTCAAGGGCGAGGTGCAGCACGACGCGTGCGCCGGACATCCCGATCGGGTGACCCAGCGCAATGGCTCCGCCGTTGACGTTCACCTTTTCCGAGGACACCCCGAGGTCCTTCATTGACTGCACCGCGACCGCGGCGAAGGCCTCGTTGATCTCGATCAGGTCGAGGTCGGCGACGCCCAGGCCCTCCTTCTTCAGGGCGTGCTGGATCGCGTTCGACGGCTGCGACTGGAGCGAGTTGTCCGGGCCCGCCACGTTGCCGTGCGCCCCGATCTCCGCGATCCAGTCCAGGCCGAGCTCCTCGGCCTTGGCCTTCGACATCACCACGACCGCCGCGGCGCCGTCGGAGATCTGCGAGGCGGTGCCCGCCGTGATCGTGCCGTCCTTGGTGAAGGCGGGGCGCAGCTTGCCCAGCGACTCGGCGGTCGTCTCGGCGCGGATGCCCTCGTCCTTGGAGAAGAGGACCGGGTCGCCCTTGCGCTGCGGGATCTCGACCGGGGTGATCTCGGCCTCGAAGATGCCGTTCTTCTGGGCGGCCGCCGCGCGCTGGTGGGAGGCGGCGGCGATCTCGTCCTGCTCGGGGCGTGCGATGCCCAGGCGGGTGTTGTGCTTCTCCGTGGACTCGCCCATGGCGATGTTCTCGAAGGGGTCGGTCAGGCCGTCGTGCGCCATGGCGTCGAGCATCTCGATGGCGCCGTACTTGTAGCCCTCGCGGGACTTGGGCAGGAGGTGCGGTGCGTTCGTCATCGACTCCTGGCCGCCGGCGACGACGACGTCGAACTCGCCCGCGCGGATCAGCTGGTCGGCGAGCGCGATCGCGTCGAGCCCGGAGAGGCACACCTTGTTGACGGTGAGTGCGGGGACGTTCATGGGGATGCCCGCCTTGACGGCGGCCTGGCGCGCCGGGATCTGCCCTGTCCCGGCCTGGAGCACCTGCCCCATGATCACGTACTGCACCTGGTCGCCGCCGATGCCGGCCCGGTCGAGCGCGGCCTTGATCGCGAAGCCGCCCAGGTCGGCGCCGGAGAAGGACTTCAGGGAGCCGAGCAGGCGGCCCATGGGCGTTCGCGCGCCCGCGACGATCACTGAGGTGGTACCGGTCGTTCCAGACATGTGCCACGGCCCCTTGGGAGGAGAAGTTAATGAGGGTTTACTTGAATGTACTGAGCGGTACGCCGTGCGTCATCGGGCCTTCGGTGTGATCGCGCGCACGTTGCGTAATCAGCGCCGGAAGGGCTGCACTTAAAACATGCTGACGCGAATCGATCACATCGGGATCGCCTGTTTCGACCTCGACAAGACCGTCGAGTTCTACCGGGAGACATACGGCTTCACGGTGTTCCACACCGAAGTCAACGAGGAGCAGGGCGTGCGCGAGGCCATGCTCAAGATCAATGAGACGAGTGACGGCGGGGCCTCCTACCTGCAGCTCCTCGAACCCACTCGCGACGACTCCGCCGTGGGCAAGTGGCTGGCGAAGAACGGCGAGGGCGTGCACCACATCGCCTTCGGCACGGCGGACGTGGACGGCGACGCCGCCGCCATCAAGGACAAGGGCGTACGCGTCCTCTACCAGGAGCCCCGGATCGGTTCCATGGGATCCCGCATCACCTTCCTGCACCCCAAGGACTGCCACGGCGTACTGACCGAACTCGTCACCTCGGCAGCTCAGGAGTCACCGGAGCACTGACCTCCGCATACTTGGGCCGGTAGGGTTGGGGTCGGCCGCCCGAAGTGTGGGCGGTCGGCCGACCGTACGCTGGGCGGCCGCTTGCCGGGGTCCGGGTTTCGGGGGACGAGCGTCAGGGCAGCCGCCCATGCTCCGCTGTTGATCTGACACCATTCCCCGTGAGCCCCGTTCGGCGGATGGACAGGGCTCGTACGCAGAGACTTGCGACCGGAGTGGGGTCTCCCCTGCTCGAACGAAGTTGAGAGCTGGGGGAAGGATGGGACCGCGCAGTGCGGGGCTACGAACGCCAAGAGAGCTCGCGGGCTGAGACGGACCATCTTTCGCGGTTCGAGGCCGAGATGGACCGGCTGAAGACCGAGCGAGAGAAGGCTGTTCAGCACGCCGAAGACCTGGGCTACCAGGTCGAGGTGTTGCGCGCCAAGCTTCACGAGGCGCGCCGCAACCTCGCGTCCCGCCCTGCCTATGACGGCGCGGACATCGGCTATCAGGCCGAGCAGTTGCTCCGTAATGCCCAGATCCAGGCCGATCAGCTGCGCCAGGACGCCGAGCGGGAGCTGCGCGACGCCCGTGCGCAGACCCAGCGCATCCTCCAGGAGCACGCCGAGCAGCAGGCCAGGCTCCAGTCCGAGCTGCACTCCGAGGCGGTGTCACGCCGTCAGCAGCTCGACCACGAGCTCTCCGAGCGCCGCCAGACCGTCGAGTCGCACGTCAACGAGAACGTGGCGTGGGCCGAGCAGCTGCGGGCGCGCACCGAGCAGCAGGCGCGCCGCCTGCTCGACGAGTCGCGTGCCGAGGCCGACCAGGCCCTGGCCGCCGCCCGCGCCGAGGCCGAGCGCGTGGCCGAAGAGGCCCGCCAGCGCCTGGCGAGCGACGCCGAGTCCGCCCGCGCCGAGGCCGAGGCCACCCTGCGCCGGGCCCGCTCGGACGCCGAGCGCCTCCTGAACGCCGCTTCCACGCAGGCGCAGGAAGCCACCGACCACGCGGAGCAACTGCGTTCCACCACGGCGACCGAGTCCGAGCAGTCGCGCCGCCAGGCCACCGAGGCGAGCCGGGCCGCCGAGCAGCGCATGGCGGAGGCCGAGACGGCTCTGCGCGAGGCGCGCGCGGAGGCGGACAAGGTCCTCGCCGAGGCCAAGGACACCGCGTCCAAGCAGCTCTCGGCGGCCGAGGGCGCCAACGAACAGCGCACGCGCACCGCCAAGGAGCAGGTCGCCCGCCTGGTCGGCGAGGCCACGAAGGAGGCCGAGGCCACCAAGGCGGAGGCCGAGCAACTGGTCACCGACGCCCGTGCCGAGGCCGAGCAGCTGGTCAAGGACGCCGGCGAGAAGGCCCGCACGATCACCGCCGAGGAGACCGCGGGCCAGCTCGCCAAGGCCGCGCGCACCGCCGAGGACGTACTGGACAAGGCGTCCAAGGACGCCAAGGAGACGACGAAGGCCGCCACCGAGGAGGCCGAGCGGATCCGCACGGAGGCCGAGTCCGAGGCGGACCGGCTGCGCGCCGAGGCGCACGACATCGCCGAGCAGCTCAAGGGCACGGCGAAGGACGACACCAAGGAGTACCGCGCCAAGACCGTCGAGCTGCAGGAGGAGGCGCGCCGGCTGCGCGGCGAGGCCGAGCAGCTGCGGGCCGACGCGGTCGCCGAGGGCGAGCGGATCCGCGGCGAGGCCCGGCGCGAGGCCGTCCAGCAGATCGAGGAGGCGGCCAAGTCCGCCGAGGAGCTCCTCGCCAAGGCGAAGGCCGACGGCGACGAGCTGAAGACGGCGGCGACCGCCGAGAGCGACCGGGTCCGCACCGAGGCCATCGAGCGCGCCACGACCCTGCGCAAGCAGGCCGAGGAGACCCTGGAGCGCACCCGCGCGGAGGCCGAGCGGCACCGCGAGGAGGCCGCCGAGCAGGCCGAGACCACGAAGTCGGAGGCGCAGGACGCCGCGCGGGCCCTGCACGAGGAGACCGAGCGGGCCATAGCGGCACGTCAGGCCGAGGCCGCCGACGAGCTGACGCGTCTGCACACGGAGGCCGAGGAGCGCCTGGCCTCCGCCGAGCAGGCGCTGACCGACGCCCGCGCCGAGGCCGAGCGCATCCGCAAGGAGGCTTCGGACGAGACGGACCGCCTGCGCGCGGAGTCCGCCGAGCGCATCCGCACCCTTCAGTCGCAGGCCGAAACCGAGGCCGAGCGGCTGCGCACCGAGGCCGCCGCCGACGCGTCCCAGGCGCGCGCCGAGGGCGAGAACATCGCCGTGCGGCTGCGTTCGGACGCCGCCGCCGAGGCCGAGCGGCTCAAGACCGAGGCCCAGGAGTCGGCCGACCGTCTCCGCTCGGAGGCCGCAGCCGCCGCCGAGCGCGTGGGCACGGAGGCCGCCGAGGCCCTGTCCGCCGCCCAGGAGGAGGCCGCCAGGCGCCGCCGGGAGGCCGAGGAGACCCTCAGCTCCGCGCGCGGCGAGGCCGACCAGGAGCGCGAGCGGGCCCGTGAGCAGAGCGAGGAGCTCCTCGCGTCCGCCCGCAAGCGTGTCGACGAGGCCCAGGTGGAAGCCGCCCGCCTCGTCGAGGAAGCCGACCGCAGGTCGACCGAGATGGTCTCCAGCGCCGAGCAGACCGCACAGTCCGTACGGGATTCCGTGGCGGGCATGCAGGAGTCGGCGCAGGAGGAGATCACGGGCCTGCGCAGCGCCGCCGAGCACGCGGCGGAGCGCACGAGGACCGAGGCGCAGGAGGAGGCGGACCGCGTCCGCGCCGACGCGTACTCCGAGCGGGAGCGTGCCACCGAGGACGCGGGCCGCACCCGGCGCGAGGCCAACGAGGAGTCCGAGGCCGCCAAGTCGCTTGCCGAGCGGACCGTTTCGGAGGCGATCGCGGAGGCCGAGCGGCTGCGCTCGGACGCTTCCGACTACGCCCAGCGCTCGCGCACGGAAGCCTCGGACGCGATCGCGTCGGCCGAGCAGGACGCGTCCCGTACGCGCGCCGACGCCCGTGAGGACGCCAACCGCATCCGCAGCGACGCGGCGAGCCAGGCCGACCAGTTGATCGGCGAGGCCCGCAGCGAGGCGGAGCGGCTGCAGACCGAGACGCTCGCGGAGGCCGACCGGCTGCAGACCGAGACGACCGCAGAAGCCGAGCGGGTGCGCGCGGAGTCGGTGGCCAAGGCCGAGAAGCTCATCTCGGACGCGACGGGCGACGCCGAGCGGCTTCGCGCGGACGCCGCCGAGACGGTCGGCTCCGCCCAGCAGCACGCCGAGCGCATCCGCAGCGACGCCGAGCGCGTCAAGGCGGAGGCGGCGGCCGAGGCCGAGCGGCTCACCTCGCAGGCGCGGGAAGAGGCCGAGCGGACCCAGGACGAGGCGCGCCAGGCGGCGAACAAGCGCCGCTCCGAGGCTGCCGAGCAGGTCGACACGCTCATCTCGGAGACGGCGGCCGAGGCCGACAAGCTGACGAAAGACGCCCAGGAGAAGGCCCTCAAGGCCACCACGGACGCGGAGGCACAGGCCGACACGATGGTCGGCGCCGCCCGCACGGAGGCCGACCGCCTCGTCTCCGAGGCGACGGTCGAGGGCAACTCCCTGGTGGAGAAGGCCCGTACGGACGCGGACGAGCTGCTCGTCGGCGCCCGCAGGGACGCCACGGCCATAAGGGAGCGCTCCGAGGAGCAGCGTGACCGTCTCACCGCCGAGATCGAGGAGCTGCACGAGCGTGCGCGCCGCGAGTCCGCCGAGGCGATGAAGACCGCGGGCGAGCGCTGTGACGCGCTGGTGAAGGCCGCGGAGGAGCAGCGTGCCGAGGCCGAGGCGGCGGCCAAGGAGATGGTGTCGGACGCGAGTTCCGAGGCCGGCAAGGTGCGGATCTCCGCCGTGAAGCGGGCCGAGGCGCTGCTCAAGGAGGCCGAGACGAAGGTCGCCGAGCTGGTGCGGGATGCAGAACGTGTGAAGGCCGAGGCGCAGGCGGAAGCAGAGCGTACGGTTGACGAGGGCAAACGCGAGCTCGAGGTCCTCGTCAGGCGCCGTGAGGACATCAACGCCGAGATTTCCCGTGTCCAGGACGTGCTGGAGGCGTTGGAATCTTTTGAGGCTCCACCGATCGCCGGCGCGAAGGACGGTGGCGTCAAGGCTGGCGCCGCGGCGGGGTCAACTCGATCGGGTGGCAAGCCGTCTGAGGGCTAGCCAAAGAACATCTCGCGTGCTTTGTAAGGACCTTCGGCACTGTCGCTGGCAAGTGCTCTGGCGGTTAGCCACTCAAAAGGGGTGTCATTCTCCAGATCAAACGGGCATCTGCTCGATGACACGCCGCTTGGACCCCTAGGATTCCCCCTATCACCTCACCGGTCTCATTCGACAGGAACCCCATGAGCGACACTTCCCCCTACGGCTTCGAGCTTGTGCGGCGTGGGTACGACCGCGCTCAGGTGGACGAACGTATCTCCAAGCTCGTCTCCGACCGTGACAGCGCTCTTGCTCGTATCACTGCTCTGGAAAAGCGCATTGAGGAGCTGCACCTCGAGACGCAGAACGCGCAGGCGCAGGTAGCCGACGCCGAACCGTCGTACGCGGGCCTCGGCGCGCGTGTCGAGAAGATCCTCCGCCTCGCCGAGGAGGAGGCGAAGGACCTGCGCGAGGAGGCCCGTCGCGCAGCCGAGCAGCACCGCGAGCTCGCCGAGTCGGCGGCCCAGCAGGTGCGCAACGACGCCGAGTCGTTCGCCGCCGAGCGCAAGGCCAAGGCGGAGGACGAGGGCGTCCGGATCGTCGAGAAGGCCAAGGGCGAGGCGGGCACGCTGCGCAGCGAGGCGCAGAAGGACGCGCAGCAGAAGCGTGAGGAGGCCGACGCGCTCTTCGAGGAGACCCGCGCCAAGGCCGCCCAGGCCGCGGCCGACTTCGAGACGAACCTCGCCAAGCGCCGCGAGCAGTCGGAGCGCGACCTGGCTTCGCGTCAGGCCAAGGCCGAGAAGCGTCTCGCGGAGATCGAGCACCGTGCCGAGCAGCTCCGCCTGGAGGCCGAGAAGCTCCGCACGGACGCCGAGCGTCGCGCCCGTCAGACGGTGGAGACCGCTCAGCGTCAGGCCGAGGACATCGTCGCCGACGCGAACGCCAAGGCGGACCGGATCCGGAGCGAGTCCGAGCGCGAGCTCGCGGCGCTCACCAACCGTCGCGACTCGATCAACGCCCAGCTCACCAACGTGCGCGAGATGCTGGCCACCCTTACGGGTGCGGCTGTCGCCGCCGCGGGTTCTCCCGCGGAGGACGAGCCGGTCAGCCGCGGGGTGCCCGCGCAGCAGACCCGCTGAGCACGTAGCCCGGGACACTCGCGAGAGCCCTCTGCCCAAGTGGCAGGGGGCTCTGTCCCGTTTTAGCGTGGCCGCATGATCGAGCTCGAGGGGCTGACCAAGCGGTACGGCGAGAAGATGGCCGTCAACGACCTCACCTTCACCGTCCATCCGGGCATCGTCACCGGGTTCCTCGGGCCGAACGGCGCGGGCAAGTCCACGACGATGCGGATGATGCTCGGGCTCGACAACCCCACGGCGGGCGCCGCGCGGATCGACGGCAAGCGGTATGCCCAGCTGAAGGATCCGCTGAAGTACATCGGCGCCCTGCTCGACGCCAAGGCCATGCACGGCGGGCGCAGCGCCTTCAACCATCTCCTCTGCCTCGCGCAGAGCAACGGCATCTCGCGCGCCCGCGTCCACGAGGTCCTGGACACCGTCGGCCTGACGCAGGTCGCCAAGAAGAAGGCCAAGGGCTTCTCGCTCGGCATGGGCCAGCGGCTCGGCATCGCGGGGGCGCTGCTCGGCGACCCCGAGATCCTGATGTTCGACGAGCCGGTCAACGGCCTTGACCCCGAGGGCATCCACTGGATCCGCAACCTGATGAAGTCGCTCGCCTCGCAGGGCCGTACGGTCTTCGTCTCCTCCCACCTGATGAGTGAGATGGCGCTGACCGCCGACCACCTCGTGGTCATCGGGCAGGGGCGGCTCCTGGCCGACACCTCCATGGCGGACTTCATCCAGCAGAACTCACGCAGCTACGTGCGTCTGCGTTCCCCGCAGCGCGAGCGTCTCCTCGACGTGCTGCACCAGGAGGGCGTCACCGCCGTGGAGGCCGGCAGCGGCACCCTGGAGGTCGACGGCACCAGCGCGGAGGACCTCGGCGAACTCGCCGCCCGCCATCAGCTCGTACTCCATGAACTGAGCCCCCAGCGGGCCTCGCTCGAAGAGGCGTTCATGCAGCTCACCGCCGAGTCGGTGGAGTATCACGCGCATGCCGACCACACCGACCAGGCGGCCCCCGGCGCCGCCCCGCCTCCCCCCGGGCAGTCCGCGGGCTGGGGCGGGAGCTGGCAGCAGAAGAAGGGGTCCTGAGCGATGGCCGCGACGCAGGTACTGAAGTCGGAGTGGACCAAGATCCGCTCGGTCTCGTCGACCGTGTGGACGCTGGGTCTCGCCGTGGTCGTCACGGTGGGGCTCGGCCTGCTGATCAGCATTCTGGCCAAGAACGACTACGACAGCCTGGGCGCCCAGGACCGGCAGGTCTTCGACCCCACCTTCACCAGCTTCGCCGGCATGAGCCTCGGCCAGCTCGCGATGATCGTGTTCGGGGTGCTCGTCGTCTCGAACGAGTACAGCACCGGCATGATCCGCACCTCGCTCTCCGCGGTCCCGCAACGCGCGACCTTCATGGCGAGCAAGGTCGCCGTGGCCACCCTGCTCTGTCTGGTGGTGGGCCTGGTCACGAGCTTCATCGCGTTCTTCGTGGGGCAGGCGATGCTCGGCGAGCACAAGGCCGTGATCAGCGATCCGGGCGTGCTGCGCGCGGTGATCGGCGGCGGGCTCTACATGACGCTCATCGCGATGTTCTCGATGGGCGTCGCCACGATGCTGCGCAGTCCGATGCTGTCGCTGGGCATCCTGATGCCCTTCTTCTTCCTGATCTCCAGCATCCTCGGTAACGTCTCGGCGACGAAGAAGATCGGCCGTTTCCTCCCCGACCAGGCCGGAAGCAAGATCATGCAGGTGAAGACGCCGCTGGACGACGACACCCCGTACGGGCCCTGGGGCGGGCTCGCGATCATGCTGGTGTGGGTCGTGCTGGCACTGATCGGCGGCTATGTGCTGCTGAAGAAGCGGGACGCGTAGGACCACTCAGGGGGTGGGCGCGATGGCGCGGGACCGGAGCCTGGCCGCGCTCGGCCTCGATGTCGTGCCCGCCCTGCAGCCGCTGTCCTACCCGGGGCGGCCCGTGCCCGGCCCCTCCCTCCTGACCGGCGAGGCACTCCTCCCCCTCGGCGTACGCCGGCTCCCGCTCGGGCGGTGGGACGTCGCGGGGCGGTCGCTCGACGAGGTCCTCGGCGAGCTGGGCCAGGCGCCCGTCGGCCGCCGGCACCCCGTCGTCGCGGTCGGCTCGAACGCCTCGCCCGCGCAGGTCGCGTACAAACTGACCCGCCTCGGCATCCCGGCGACGGTGCCGATGGTGCCGGTGACGGTGCGCGGCATCGCGGTGGGGTGTTCGGCGCACATCGGCCGGGTCGGGTACGTGGCGGCGGCCCCCTGCCTCGCCCCGTCGGCCGCGACATCGCTGGTGGTGTCCTGGCTGGATCCGGCCCAGCTCCGGGCGGTCGACGACACGGAGCTGCCCAACTACCGGCGGGTGCTCCTGCGGGGCGACGCCCTGGCGATGACCACGCCGTCCGGAGCGCGGCTCGACCACGCGTTCCTCTACGTCAGCGCGCGCGGCGTCCTCACCGATCCCGCCACCGGACTGCCCCGGCCCGGCGGCGGCTCCCAGGCCACGCTGCTCGCCTCGCTGCTCGCGGCGTCACCGCGCCTGCGGGGCCTGCTCGGCCCTGATCCGGCGAGCTGGGTGCGGAAGGCGGCAGCCGACCGTGCGGTGCGCGAGTCCGGGACCCGCGTCTTCGCCGAGGAGGGCTGGGCCCTGCGGCAGCCGGGCATGCCGCCGTACGGCGACGGGGGTCTCGGGCTCTGACGGCTGCCCTGCTCATGCCGCGCGATGTCCTCGCGGGCGGCCTCCGGAAAGCGGCCCTCCGGAAAGATGCGGCACCCGGTCTTGGCTGGAACCGTCAGCTCCCCGATATCCTCCTAACCCTTACGGGGGCGTGTGCCCCGACGTCCTGAACCATTCGATGGGTGCGGAGAATGATCGAGGCAGTCGGCCTGACGAAGCGCTACGGCGCCAAGACAGCCGTGTACAACCTTTCCTTTCAGGTGCGGCCCGGCACGGTCACCGGCTTCCTGGGCCCGAACGGCTCCGGCAAGTCGACGACCATGCGCATGATCCTCGGGCTCGACCAACCCACCACGGGCCAGGTGACGATCGGCGGCTACCCGTACCGCAAGCTCCCCAACGCCCCGCGCCAGGTCGGCGCGCTGCTCGACGCCAAGGCGGTGCACGGCGGCAGGCACGCCCGTAACCACCTCCTGTGCCTCGCCCAGCTCTCCGGCATCCCGGCCCGCCGGGTGGACGAGGTGCTCGGCGTCGTGGGCCTCCAGGAGGTCGCCAAGAAGCGCTCCAAGGGCTTCTCGCTCGGCATGGGCCAGCGCCTGGGCATCGCGGCCGCGCTCCTGGGCGACCCGCAGGTGCTGCTCTTCGACGAGCCGGTCAACGGCCTCGACCCCGAGGGCATCCTCTGGGTGAGGAACCTGATGAAGTCCCTCGCGGCCGAGGGGCGCACGGTCTTCGTCTCCTCGCACCTGATGAGTGAGATGGCACTCACCGCCGAGCACCTGATCGTGATCGGCCGCGGGCAGCTGCTCGCGGACATGAGCGTCAAGGACTTCATCTCGCACAACTCCGCCGACTTCGCCCGGGTGCGTACGCCGGACACCGACCCCCAGCAGCGCGAGAAGCTCTCGGCGGCGCTGTCCGAGGCGGGCGGCCAGGTCATGCCCGAGCAGGACGGCGCGCTGCGCGTGACCGGCCTTCCGCTCCCCCGCATCAGCGACCTCGCACATGAGGCGGACGTCCGCGTGTGGGAGCTCTCCCCGCACCAGGCCTCGCTGGAAGAGGCGTACATGCGGATGACGCAGGGCGCCGTCGACTACCGCTCGACGGTCGACCAGCGCGCGGGCCTCCAGCAGCAGCTGCCGCCGGGCGCGATGCCGCAGCAGCCGATGCCGGTGGCCGGACAGGGCCAGCCCGGGTGGTACGCACCGCCGCCGCCCCAGCAGGGTGGCCAGCCGTTCGCGATGCCGCAGGGCGCGCCCCAGGGCCCCCCGCAGAACACCCCGAACCCGTACGCGGCCGCCGCCCCGCAGCCGCCCGCGTCGGCCCCTGCACCCGCCCCCGCCCCCGCCCCCGACATGACCAAGCGCGACAGCGAGGACCCGCGATGACCACGCCTCCGACTCCGCAGCCGCAGGCGCAGCCCCAGCAGGCACCCCAGCAGGCGTACGCACAGGCCGGCGCCCCCGTCCCGCAGGGCGCCCCGATGGCCGGCGCCCCGATGGCTCCCCCGCCGGCCGCCCCCGCGCCGCCCTCCGCGTGGCAGCAGGCGATGAACAACGCCTACACCTCGCCGATCCCGGTCAAGAAGACCCACCTGGGCAACGCGCTCGCGTCCGAGTGGACGAAGATCAAGTCGGTCCGCTCGACGATGTGGACCCTCGGCGTCTTCTTCCTCCTGGTCGTCGGCATCGGCCTGCTCGTGGCCGCGAACACGCAGGACCGCGACTTCGCGGACGTGCCGTTCACGATCCCCGCGTTCTTCGGTCTCGTGCTCGGCCAGATCTGCCTGATCACGCTCGGCGTCCTGGTGACGTCGTCCGAGTACGGCACGGGCATGATCCGTACGACGTTCACGGCGTCCCCGCAGCGCTACCGCGTGCTCGCCGCCAAGATCCTTATCTTCTTCGTGATCGCCTTCGTCGTCTCGGCGGGCTCCATCCTCCTGGTGGGCCTGATGACGTCGGGGATGCACAGCGGCCCCGAGGCGGGCGACGTCGACTGGGCGGGCACGGTCCTCAGGGGCGGCCTGTACGTCTCGCTCCTGGGCGTCCTCGCGCTCGCCGCCGGATCGATGCTGCGCCACTCGGCGGGCGCGATCACCGCGATGCTCGGCGTGGTCCTGGTGCCCGCGATCCTGCCCGTGTTCCTGATGATCTCCGAGGGCACGCGTCCGCTCGGCGAGAAGATGATGGACTACAACGCCATCAACTCGCTCGCGAAGATCTTCGAGATGGACGGCACGGGCGGCGGCACCTCGCAGCTGCTCCTGCTCGTCGGCGTGACGGCGGTCGCGATCATCGGCGCCTTCGCCCTCCTGGAGAAGCGCGACGTCTAGCCTTCCTCCGCCGTCAGTACCTCGGCGCGTTCCGGGACCGCTGCACCCGCGTGGTGCGGCGGTCCTTCGCGTTCCAGCAGGCCTTGTGCCAGTGTCTGCGCTCGTCCACGCCCGAGTGCTCCGGCCAGGCCACCACGTGGGCGACGCCGGAGGGGATCTCCTGGTCGCAGCCGGGGCAGCGGTAGGTCTTGCCCGCCGCGCTCGCGCCGGCGACGTGGCGCAGGCTCCACTGCTCGCCCCGCCAGCTCTCGGTGGACTGGAAGCCGCCGTAGCGGCCCGCCGGTTCCCCGTCCGTGCGCGGACCGTCTTCTCCGACGCCCTTCGGGCGGTTGCGACGCGGGGACACGGGACACCTCACGGGATGTACGGGGGCCAGGGGTGTTACCAGCCTACGCGGCCTACGCAGGGGCAGGGGTACTTCACCAACCCCCACAGATCCCCCCTGCATTTCGCAGAAAATCCGTCAATCTTCATGCCAAGCCGTGCCTTTGGCACGTGTCATGCGTTGTTGCCCGTAGGGGGAGTGCCTGCGTCGGCGCCAAGGAGGCAGGAGTGCGATGCGTGTAGGTAGTTTTGTTCTGGCCGCCCAGTTCCCCGGACAGGGGCAGGGAGAGGCGCTGCACCGTGCGGTGCGGTCCGCCGAGGTGGCCGAGGAGGCGGGCCTGGACTCGGTCTGGCTCGCCGAGCACCACTTCGTGCCGTACGGCACGTGTCCGTCCGCCGTGACCCTCGCGGCGCTCCTTCTGGGGCGCACCCGGCACATCCGCGTCGGGACCGCCGTGAGCGTCCTGCCGACCGTTCATCCGGTCGCCCTGGGCGAGCAGGCGGCGCTGCTGCACCTGACGTCCGGGGGCCGCTTCTCGCTGGGCGTGGGGCGCGGCGGGCCCTGGGTGGATCTGGAGGTCTTCGGGTCCGGACTCGAGGCGTACGAGAAGGGCTTCCCGGAATCCCTCGATCTGCTGCTGCGGTGGCTGAACGAGCCCAGGGTCGCGAGCGACGCGGGCCGCTTCTCCTTCCGCGAGGTCGCCGTGGTGCCACGGCCGCAGGAGGCGCTGAGCGGCTCGGGCGCGGGCAGCGAGGAGACGGCGGGCACCCCGGAGGTGATCGTCGCCTGCACCTCGCCCGCGAGCGTGCGGCTCGCGGCGGACCGCGGTCTGCCGATGCTGCTCGGCATGCACGTCGGCGACGAAGAGAAGGCCGAAATGGTGGCGTTGTGGCGCAGGCACGCGCGCGCCGCGGGGCGTACGCCGGAGGAAGTCCACAGGGCCCCGCACGTGTCCGCCGGGGTCGCCCAGATCGCGGACCGGCGCCTGGACGCGGCGGAGGCGCTGCAGAAGGCGATGCCGGGATGGCTCAAGCAGGGGCTCGACGCTCACGTCACGGTCGACGGCCGCGCACGGGCGATGCGGGACCCGCTCGCGTACACCGAACTGCTCTGCGGACTGCATCCGGTGGGCACCCCGCAGCTGTGCGCGGACCGGATCGCGGCGACCTCGGAGCGCACGGGGATCACCCGCTTCGCGCTGCTCGTCGAGGGCTCGGGCGATCTGGCGACCACGGAGGAGAACGTCCGAAGGCTGGGGGCCGAAGTGCTGCCCCAGCTCGGCTGAGCCGCTGGGGCGGGGAGCTGCCGCTCCGGTACTAGAACACCTCCCGCGTACGGAGCGGCAGCAGAAAGCGTCAGCAGTCCCGCAGTTCGGGCGACTGGTTGAGCAGCTGGCCCCGGATCGACGTGAACCGGGCGAGCCTGTCGTCCACTGATGCATCCAGTGGGAACACCGCCACACGGTGGCAGTTCTGGAATGCGAGACGCACTCCGAAGTGGCGCTGCAGAGCGCCGCGGATCGCGTCACTCGCGAGCGCCCGCAGGAGCTGGCCGCGCGCCTGCTCGGTGGGTGGCGGCGTCTGGTTGTCGGCGAACTCGCCGCCGTCAACCTTCAGCTGGGCCACCAGGGAGCTGATCATCTCCCATGCGTAAGGCAGGGAGGTCCGGACGCAGTCGACGAATTCCGCTTCATCGACCTCGCCTCGCTCGGCCTGTTCCAACAGCGCCGGTGAGACGTCGAGCGACATGGGTTCTCCTCTCGCACCCCCGGGGAGCGGGGGCTTCCGGACAGGGCAGGAGCTCGCACACGCAGTGTGCACGCACGGCGACCTCCTGCTTATACGGTAAGCATCGGATCCGCGCTGCACCAGGAGATTGGGAACATAACCGGCCAGGATCGAACAGGTCCATCGCCGGAGGAATCGCGCGGACCACCTGGGGTCGAGTAGCGTTGCGCCCCATGCGTCTCGTCATTGCCCGATGCTCCGTGGATTACGCGGGCAGGCTCACAGCCCATCTCCCGTCGGCCCCCCGCCTGATCCTTGTGAAGGCGGACGGCAGTGTCTCGATCCACGCCGACGACCGGGCCTACAAACCCCTCAACTGGATGTCCCCGCCCTGCACCTTGAAGGAGGGGGCGGGCGACGACGCGGGTGTCTGGACCGTCGTGAACAAGGCGGGCGAGAAACTCATCATCACGATGGAAGAGATCCTGCACGATTCCTCGCACGAACTGGGCGTCGATCCCGGCCTCATCAAGGACGGCGTGGAAGCACACCTTCAGGAGTTGCTCGCCGACCGGATCGAGACGCTCGGAGAGGGCTACTCACTGATCCGGCGCGAGTACATGACGGCGATCGGCCCGGTGGACATCCTCTGCCGCGACGCCGACGGGCAGACGGTCGCCGTCGAGATCAAGCGGCGCGGCGAGATCGACGGTGTCGAGCAACTCACCCGTTATCTGGAGCTGTTGAACCGCGACCCGCACCTGGCACCCGTCAAGGGCATCTTCGCCGCCCAGGAGATCAAGCCGCAGGCCCGCGTGCTCGCCACGGACCGCGGCATCGGCTGCGCCGTCCTGGACTACAACGCGATGCGCGGCATCGAGGACGACAAGCTGCGGCTGTTCTAGGAACTGCTCTTCCAGGAATTCTCGTACGCGCGTGCGCGAGTGAGGGCCGGGTCCCGTGGACCCGGCCCTCACTGCGTCGCGTGCGTCAGATCGTCGACGCCGGGCCGGAGGCGCTGTCGCTCGTCACCGGGCTGCTCGCGGAACGGCTCGCCGAGTCCGACGTGTCCGGGGACGACGGCGGGTCCGGCGTCGGGTCCGTGCTCGGCGGCGGGGTCGTCGGCGGCGGGGTGGTCGGCGGCTTCGTCGTGGGCGGCTTGGTCGTGGGCGGCTTCGTGGTCGGCGGCTTCGTCGTCGGCGGTTTGGTCGTCGGCGGCTTCGTGGTCGGCTTGTCCGAGGTGTCGTCGGACGGCTTCCCGCTGTCGCTCGGCTTGTCCGACGGCTCCCCGCTCTCGCTCGGCGTGCCGTCGTCGGCGGTGCCGGGGACGTTGTCCGGGCCGTCGCTGTCCGGGCGGCTCGTCGAGCCCTTCGCCGGCTTGTCGGCGGTCAGGCCGTCGTCGTCCTGGTCCTCGCTCGCCGACTGCTCCGTCTTGACCTTGTCCGGCGGGTTGTCGTTGTTGTCGGACGTCGCGCCGAGGGTCACCACGGTGCCGAGCACGGCGGCCAGGAGGGCTCCCGCGCCGGCCGCCACCAGGTTGCGCCGGGTGCCGTTGACGATGGAGCGGCGGGTCGGTGCCGGGCCGCCCGCGCCCGCCGATGGCGAGGCGTTGCGGGTGACCAGGGTCTCGGGCTCCGGGGGCGGTACGGGCAGCGCGAACGCCGCCGGGACGCCGCCGGGGGGCGATGCCGACTCCTCGTGGCGCGCGTCGGGCATTTCTTCGCCCGCCGCCGGGCTCGCGCCGGACAGTACGCCGCCCGAGCGGTCGGAGACCAGGGCGAGGGCCCTGCGGCCCGCGATCATGCCCCGCTTGTCGGCGAGCGCGCCGCGCAGGCCGATGGAGGCCTCCAGCTCGACGCGGGCCCGGTCGAGCTGTCCGCCGCAGAGGGCGAGGATGCCGAGCTCGTGGTGGAAGTACGCCTCTTCGGCGACCTCTCCCGCGGTCCGTGCCGCCTCCTGGCCCGACCGCAGGGCACGCTCCCAGGCGCCCCAGTCGAGCCCTCCGGCGAAGGCGGGCGCGACGGTGCGGGCGAGCAGCACGGCGGCGCTCTCCTCACCGGCGACGGACGCCCCCGAGGCGGACTGCCCCGCGACCAGGACGCCGAGCGTCGCCAGCACCGCGTCCGCCTCGGCCACGACCCGATCGGGACCGACCGAGGGGTGCCCCGCCCACCAGGCGTAGTGCTGGGCGGCGCTCTGGGCACGCTCCGCGGTGTCGTCCGCGTACCCGGACGCCTCAAGTTGCGTACGCACCCCGGCGGCGAGCCGGTAGTGCGAGCCGACCGCCGTGACGAGCGCGGTGGAGACCAGCTCGGCGAGGGCCGCGTCCGCGTGGGTGTCCCCCACGAGGGCGGGCAGATGCGCCTGGTGCGGCAGCTCGCCGCCGAGCGCGACGGCGAACCGCAGCGTGGCGCGCGCCGACGGGCTCAGCCGGGAGGCGAGCAGCACCGCGGGCGCCGCTCCGTCCGCGAGCGAGGGCAGCGGGACGTCGTGGCCCTCGGCGCCGAAGGGCGCGTCGACCGGGGCGTCGGTGAAGTAGCCGTACTCGTCGAAGGCGTTCGGGTCGGCGCGCAGCTGGTCGCGCTGGCGCAGCAGGGCGCCCGCCTGGACGAAGCGCAGGGGCAGCCCCTCCGACTCGAACCACAGGTCGCCCGCCCAGCTCGCCTCGTCGTCCGTGAGGACCCGGCCGACGGCGCGCTCCAGGAGTTCGAGGCCGCCGCTGCGGCCGAGGCCGCCGAGGAAGACCTCTTCGAGGTGCGAGTCGGGCGAGGGCGCCGTGACGTCGGGCGTCGCGGAGATCAGGAAGGCGCACTCGGGCGTGGCGTCGAGCAGCTCTTCCAGGGCGGCCGCGCCGAACTCCAGGTCGTCCAGGACGACGACCGCGCCGATCTCGTGGACGAGTTCGAGCAGCAGGGCGCGGTCGGGGCGGTGCAGCGGTGCGTTGTAGACCGCGCCGAAGAGGTCCTGGAGCAGGTCGGCGTGCGTCTTGTGGTACCCGGAGAGCCGGATGACTCCGTCGGGGGCGAGGTCCGCGCAGTCCTCGGCGACGGCGTTCAGGAGCGCCGTGCGCCCCGAGCCCGCGGGGCCGGTGAGCCGGACCGAGCGCCCGCGTGCGAGCAGCCGCACGAGCCGCTCGCGGTCCTCCTGGCGCTCGATGAGCGGCGTCCGGGGCAGTACGGGTCCTGGCGGCACGGGCGGTGCGGCGGCGCGGCGGATCTCGGCCCGCTCGGCGGCGGTGCGCTTGACCGGCCGTGCGGGCCGCTCGCCCGGCGGGCAGGCTTCGATCTCGCTGCCGTCGACGGGGTTCACGGTGAGCAGGAAGTCGCCCGACACGAGCTGGACGGTGCGGGCGAGTGCGGGCGCCGGCTGCCCGAAGTCGGGTGTCAGAGGATCGCGCGGTGGTCGCACGGGGCGCGCCGAATCGTCGTCGTTCATACCGTCATGGCCATACTCTTCCGGTCCCCGGTTCATCGGGTCCATGGTCAAAGCCCCCCAGATGCGTCGCGTGCACAGCCCCCTCCGGCCTTGTGCACACTGCGCTGTCGCTTCTGGTCCGGTGCCCCCGCTCGGGCGTCTGTCGTCATGACGGTGGGCGACCGAACCCTAGACCTTTGCTCAGTATCTACGAACGGGCGGGGTACCGCCCCGTCCGAGACGTCACAGTCTCGTGAGGATTGTGCGCGAGACGCGTTTCACTTGTGGATCGTCGTGGATCACACGCGGGGAAGCGATTCCACCCCGATGCCGCCTTCGATGGCGAGGATCCTGTGCAGCCGGGTGGCCACGAGCAGGCGCTGCATCTGGGGCGGCACACTGCGCAGCACGAGCCGGCGTCCGCACCGTCCCGCGCGTCGGTGGGCGCCCATGATGACGCCGAGTCCCGTGGCGTCCCACGAGTCGAGTTCGGACAGGTCGAGCACCAGGTCACCGGCTCCGTCGTCGACGGCCGAGTGCAGGACCGTTCGGGCGTCCGCCGCGCTGCGTACGTCGAGGCGTCCCCCGACGACCAGCTGGGCCTGGTCGCCCCTGATGTGCATATGCGCTCCCCGAGAGTGCTGAGTTTCCTGTGACGTCTGTTCCGTAAGGCGTCTGCGTATGTCACTGCAACTGACTGCCGCATGGGCAAGGAAGTTGCCGTCTGTAAGCGAACCGATACCGAATTCACTCCGAGGGGTGACCCCGCGAGGGAGGAGGAGACGTCAGTGCTTGTAGAAGCCCTGCCCGCTCTTGCGGCCGATGTCACCGGCGTCAACCATCCGGCGCATCAGCTCGGGCGGTGCGAACTTCTCGTCCTGGGACTCCGTGTAGATGTTGCTCGTGGCGTGCAGCAGGATGTCGACGCCCGTCAGGTCGGCGGTCGCGAGCGGTCCCATGGCGTGCCCGAAGCCCAGCTTGCAGGCGATGTCGATGTCTTCCGCGGTGGCGACGCCCGACTCGTAGAGCTTGGCGGCCTCGACGACGAGCGCCGAGATCAGACGGGTCGTCACGAAGCCCGCGACGTCGCGGTTCACGACGATGCAGGTCTTGCCGACGGACTCGGCGAACTCGCGGGTGCGCTCCAGGGTTTCGTCGCTCGTCTTGTAGCCGCGCACCAGTTCGCACAGCTGCATCATCGGCACCGGCGAGAAGAAGTGCGCGCCCACGACCCGCTCCGGACGGTCCGTCACGGCCGCGATCTTCGTGATCGGGATGGCAGAGGTGTTCGACGCGAGCACGGCGTCCTCGCGCACGATCTTGTCGAGCGCACGGAAGATCTCGTGCTTGACCTCGAGCTTCTCGAAGACGGCCTCGACGACGATGTCCGCGTCGGCGACGGCGTCCATGTCGGTGCTCGTCGTGATGCGCCCGAGCGCCGCCGCGGCGTCATCGGCGGCGAGCTTGCCCTTGCTCACGAACTTGTCGTACGACGCCTTGATCCCGTCGGTACCGCGGGTCAGGGCCTCGTCGGTGACGTCGCGCAGAACGACGTCCCAGCCCGCCTGGGCGGAGACCTGTGCGATGCCGGACCCCATGAGTCCGGCTCCGATGACGGCGAGCTTCCGTGCCACTGTTCCGACTCCCCTACCGCTTATCACGCCTGGCTTACACGCTGTTTACGTTTGCCCTTCCGGCGGACATTAGCGGTCGTGAGCGGCCCAGTGGCCATGAAGTAATGCGCGTCACGTCTCAGATGACGGACATCACACTGGTACGCCTCATTCGGCGTCGCGCACCGCGTAGTTGAGGACCTTTTGGCCGAGGAGGTCCTCCATCTCGTCGAGCAGGACGAGGGCGTCGCGGGACACTTCGGCGGCTTTGCGGCACTTCGCCATCTCGTCGCCGATCCACGCCATGAGCGTGCTGTGGAGCCACGAGAGCTGACCCGCGATCAGTCCGGGCATGGGGTCGCCATCGGCGGCCTGCACCTCGTCCGCGAGGGTCTTGGTGAGGTGGCCGAGCGCCTGCTGCTGGATCTCCCAGAGCCGGGAGCGCAGGGGGTGGGCGTCGGTGATGACCCTCATGAAGTCGGCCCAGCCGGGAAAGAGCCCGACGTGGGGCGATACGCCCTCCACGTCCGCGCGCAGCTCGCGCAGGACCGCGGCGGCGGCCGACTCCCCCGCGCGACGGCCGCGTACGTATCCGGAGAGCCGGTCGACGACGGCCTCGCCGCGGTCGAGGAAGAGGTCCTCCTTGACCGGGAAGTAGTTGTAGACCGTGTTCACGGAGACGTCGGCGGCTTCCGCGACCTCCGCGACGGTCACCGTGACGAAGCCGTGCTCCAGGAAGAGCCCCGTCGCGATGTCGGAGATCCGCTGCTTGGTCTGCCGCTTCTTGCGCTCCCTGAGTCCTTCAGCCATGGGTCCACCCTACGACCACTGGCTAGGGCAACTGAAAACTTGGGGTGACCATAAAAGTTGGAGTCATTGCAAAATTTAAGGGACTCTGTTTTTGTGGTCGCCATGGCAATCATCAGCACGTCCGGGCTCACCCGGACCTTCCGGACCAAGCGCGGCACCGTCGAGGCCGTGCGCGGCATCGACCTGACCGTCGCCCCCGGCGAGATCCTCGGCTTCCTCGGACCGAACGGCGCGGGCAAGACGACGACGCTGCGCATGCTCACCACGCTCCTTGCGCCCACCGGCGGCGCCGCCACCGTCGCGGGCCGCGACCTGGCCGGCGACCCGGCGGCCGTACGACGCAAGATCGGCTACGTCGCCCAGTCCGGCGGCGTCGACCTCAACATCTCCGTACGCGAGGAGCTGACCACCCAGGGCCGCCTCTACCGCCTGCCGAAGCCCCGGGCGACCTCCCGGGCCGAGGAACTGGCCGCCGACCTGGGCCTCACCGACCTCCTCGACCGCAAGTGCGCGACCCTCTCCGGCGGCCAGCGGCGGCGGCTCGACATCGCCATGGGCCTGATGCACCGGCCCGAGGTGCTCTTCCTCGACGAACCGACCACGGGGCTCGACCCGGGCAGCAGGGCCGACCTGTGGGCGCTGGTGCGGCGGCTGCGCGACGACCACGGCACCACGGTCGTCCTGACCACGCACTACCTCGACGAGGCCGACGCGCTCTGTGACCGCCTCGTCGTCATCGACCAGGGCCTCGTGGTCGCCGAGGGCACACCGAGCGCCCTCAAGCTGCGCTACGGCGGCTCCATCGACGCCTCGCTCCAGGACACCTTCCTGGCCGTCACCGGGCGCGACCTCACCCCCAAGGACACGGCGCCGGTCGCCGTCTGATCCGTCAGTATCCCCAGGCCCCCCAGAACCCCCAGGACCTCACTGATGTCTGCGTTTCTCTCCGACACCGCGCTGATCTTCGGGCGGTACGCCCGGCAGACCCTGCGCTCCAAGTTCCAGATCCTCTTCGGCGTCCTGATGCCGCTGCTCTACCTGCTCTTCTTCGGCCCGCTCCTGACCGACCTGCCGCTCGGCTCGCGCGGTGACTCCTGGCAGGTGCTCGTGCCGGGCCTGCTGCTCCAACTCGGCCTGTTCGGCGCCTCGTACAGCGGATTCGCGATCATCATCGAGAAGCAGTTCGGCGTGGTGGAGCGGATGCGGGTGACGCCGGTCAGCCGGCTCGCGCTGCTGCTGGGGCGGGTGCTGCGCGATGCCGCGCTCTTCGTCTTCCAGGCGGTGCTGCTGGTCCTCGCGGCCGTGGTGATGGGGCTGCGGGCGCCGCTCGCGGGCATCCTCATCGGCTTCGCGTTCGTGGGCGTCCTGACGGTCGTCCTCGCGTCGCTGTCGTACGCGCTCGCGCTGCTCGTCTCCAAGCCGCACGAGTTCGGTCCCGTCATCAACGCGGTCAGCATGCCCTCGATGCTGCTCTCCGGCCTGATGCTGCCGATGGCGCTGGCGCCCGGCTGGCTCGACGTGCTCTCGCACTTCATGCCGTTCCGCTATCTCGTGGACGCGGTGCGGGCCGCCTACGTGGGCCAGTACGCGAGTACGGCGATGCTGTACGGCGTCCTGATGGCCGCCGCGCTCACGCTCGGGTCCGTGACGGTGGGCACACGTGTCTTCCGGAAGGCGGGCGCGTAACTAGGCTGGCCCCATGGTCAATCTGACGCGCATCTACACCAGGACCGGCGACCAGGGCACGACGGCCCTCGGCGACATGAGCAGGACCGCCAAGACCGATCTGCGGATCTCGGCGTACGCCGACACGAACGAGGCCAACGCCGCGATCGGCACGGCCGTCGCGCTCGGTCAGCTCGACGAAGAGGTCGTGAAGGTCCTGGTCCGGGTCCAGAACGACCTCTTCGACGTGGGCGCGGACCTGTCCACGCCGGTCGTGGAGGAGCCCAAGTACCCGCCGCTGCGCGTCGAGCAGTCGTACATCGACAAGCTGGAGGCGGACTGCGACCGCTTCCTCGACGACCTGGAGAAGCTCCGCAGCTTCATCCTGCCGGGAGGCACGCCCGGGGCGGCGCTGCTGCACCAGGCGTGCACGGTCGTGCGGCGGGCCGAGCGGTCCACGTGGGCGGCCTTCGAGGTGCACGGCGCCGGAGGAGAAGGCGGCAGCATGAATCCTCTGACGGCGACCTATCTGAACCGCCTCTCCGACCTCCTGTTCATCCTGGCCCGCACGGCGAACAAGGCGGTCGGCGACGTGCTGTGGGTACCGGGCGGCGAGCGCTAGAGCTTGCTCAGGAAGCGCGGCTTCTCCTCGGCGTCCGGCACCGCCGGCGCCTTCTTGGGGAAGAGCGTGTACGTCCCCGCGATGATCACGTTGATGCCGATCAGCCACAGCATCCTCTGCTGCCACATCCGCAGCGAACCGATGTTCCCGTCGCCGCCGACGTACCAGACGGCGCCCTGCAGCAGCGCCATGGCGATCAGTCCCGCCAGGATCCAGCGGGCGGCGATCTTCCACTCGTGGACGGCGCGGGCCGTGCCGTACTTGGGGGTGGACGGCGGCGGGCCGCCCGCGAAGCGGTGGGCGACGCGGACGTCCACCCACTTGACCGTGTAGTGGCCGAGCGCGACGGAGTAGCCGATGTAGACCGCGGCCAGGCCGTGCTTCCAGTCCGGCTCCGCGCCGTTCTTCAGGTCGATGGCGGTGACGACGAAGAGGACGATCTCCAGGATGGGCTCGCACAGCAGCACCGCGACACTCGCGCGCGGCATCTTCGCCGCGTAGCGCAGGGCCAGGCCGCCGGCCAGCAGCACCCAGAAGCCGACCTCGCAGATGATGATCAGTGTGACGATCACGGTTCGCTCCTCTCGGTCACCTTTCCAGGCTCCCGGCGGCCCGGCCGCGGATCATCGTCACCAGTGACGAAGTGGGACTGCATCCTTCGATGTAGCGCCCGGTTCCTCCCTCAGGATCAGGCATCGCCCCGGCGCGCCGTGTTGGATGGGAGACATGGTTCTGCCCCTCCCCCGCCCGCACCGCGTCGACGTACAGATCTGCGTGGGCAGCCTGCTCGCCGGGCTCGCGTGGTGGGGCCTCGGGCTCCACATGCAGACGGACCGGCCGCTCGGCGGCACGTGGGCGCTGGTCCCGCTCTTCGTCCTCGCCGGTCTGGAGCTGCTGCGCAGGAGCAGGCCGAAGACCGCCCTGGTCGTCGGCACGCTCGCGCTGATCGCCGATCAGTTCACGGCGGGCAATCTGGCCTCGGTCATGGCGTTCACGGACATCATGTACGCGGCCGTGGTGTACGGGACTCCGGCCGCCGCCCGGCGCATCCCGGTCACCACGGGGCTGATCACGGTGGCGGTGACCATCGGCTTCCTGGCCTGGTGGAGGGAGCCGGAGGCGATCCTCATCGGCGTCATCACCGGCCTGGTCTCGTTCGGTCCCGCGACCACCGGCGTGCTCGTGCGCACCCATCGCGAGGCGGCCGTCGCCGCGCGCCTGCGGGCCGAACAGACCGCGCTGCTGGCCGAGATGGACCGGGTGCAGGCCATCACCGCCGAGCGCGCCCGGATGGCCCGCGAGCTGCACGACATGGTCGCCAACCACCTCTCGGCGATCGCCATCCACTCCACGGCCGCGCTCTCCCTCGACGATCCGAAGACCACCCAGGACGCGCTCTCCGTCATCCGCGAGAACAGCGTCGAGGGCCTGGCCGAGATGCGCCGCCTCATCGGGATCCTGCGTGACTCCAGCGACGACAGGGAGCCGACGGCCGCACCCACCCTGGACGGCCTCGGCACCCTGGTCGGCAACGCGCGTACCAATGGTCTGGACGTCACCCTGGAGGACACCCGCGACCCCGAGGGCTCCAAGCTCCCCGCCCCGGTCGAGCTCGCGGCGTACCGCATCATCCAGGAGTCGCTGACCAACGCCCTGAAGCACGCGTCCCCCGGCCTGGTGACGGTGACGCTCACCCAGCGGCGGCACGCCCTCGAAGTCCGCGTGACCAGCCCTTACGGCTCCCCGTCCGGCCCCCGCGCGCCGGGCTCCGGAGCCGGCCTCGTCGGGATGCGGGAGCGCACCGAACTCCTGGGCGGCAGCTTCGATTCGGGCCCCGAGAGCAGCGCGGCCCCCGGCGACGAGAAGGTGTGGAGCGTGTACGCGACCCTGCCCGTCGACCCCTCAGACCTCGATCCCGCAGACGAAGGAGTGACCGAATGATCCGAGTGCTCGTCGCCGAGGACCAGTCCGCCGTACGGGCGGGACTCGTCCTGATCCTGCGCAGCGCGCCCGACATACAGGTGGTCGGCGAGGCGTCGGACGGCGAGGAGGCGGTGGCGCTCGCCCGTGAGCTGCGGCCCGATCTGGTGCTCATGGACATCCAGATGCCGCGCCTCGACGGGGTCTCGGCGACCCGCCAGGTCGTCGCCGAGGGACTCTCGGACGTGCTCGTCCTGACCACCTTCGACCTCGACGAGTACGTGTTCGGGGCGCTGCGCGCGGGCGCCAGCGGGTTCCTCCTGAAGAACACCGAGGCCAAGGACCTCCTGGAGGCGGTCCGTGCCGTCGGCCGCGGCGAGGGTCTGATCGCCCCGGCCGTCACCCGGCGGCTCATCGCCGAGTTCACGGCGCCGAAGACCGTGAAGCCGCAGCGCCGCGAGAACGGACCCGATCCCGCCATCCTGGACACCCTCACCCGGCGTGAGCGCGAGGTGCTCGCGTGCCTCGGTGAGGGTCTTTCGAACGCGGAGATCGCGGGCCGGCTGAACATGGCGGAGGCGACGGTGAAGACCCACGTCAGCCGACTGCTGGCCAAGCTGGAACTGCGCAGCAGGGTCCAAGCCGCGGTGCTCGCACAGGAGTTGGGTGTATAGGGCGCGAGATCGAGGTCCTGACCGTCGCGATCCGGCCAATGGTTCAGACCTCTTGACCGCTGGTCCAGACCTTTCTATTCTCACCGCACTGCGGTGAGCACTCCCCCACGTGTTCCACGTGCTCACGGGCGGCGCAGGGATCCACCCCTATGACCCCCCGGATCTCACCCGAGGAGCACACCTTGCGCACCTTGCGCTTCAGACACAGAGCCGTGGCAGGCCTCACCACCCTGCTGCTCCCGCTCGCCACCCTGGTCGCACTCGGCGCCCCCGCCGAAGCGGCGCCGGAAGCCGCCCCCGCGGCCACCGCCACGTACGCCAAGACCCAGGACTGGGGCAGCGGCTTCGAGGGCAAGTGGACCGTCAAGAACACCGGCACCACCTCCATCAGCTCCTGGAACGTCGAGTGGGACTTCCCCACCGGCACGAAGGTGACCTCCGCCTGGGACGCCACCGTCACCAACTCCGCCAACCACTGGACCGCCAAGAACCTCGGCTGGAACGGGACGCTCGCCCCCGGCGCCTCGGTCTCCTTCGGGTTCAACGGCTCGGGCCCCGGCTCCCCCTCCAACTGCAAGCTGAACGGCGCAAGTTGTGACGGCGGCAGTGTCCCCGGCGACAACCCGCCGTCGGCGCCCGGCACCCCCAGCGCCTCCGACATCACCAACACCTCGGTGAAGCTCTCCTGGAGCGCGGCCACCGACGACAAGGGCGTCAAGAACTACGACGTCCTGCGCGACGGCTCCAAGGTCGCCACGGTGACCGGCACCTCGTACGCCGACAGCGGCCTGACCGCGGGCACCGACTACTCGTACACGGTCCAGGCCCGCGACACCGCGGACCAGACCGGAGCGGCCTCCGGCGCCGTCAAGGTGCACACCACGGGCGGCACCGACCCTGGTCCGGGCCCCGGTGACAAGGTCAAGCTCGGCTACTTCGCGCAGTGGGGCGTCTACGGCCGCAACTACCACGTGAAGAACATCGACACCTCGGCCTCCGCCTCCAAGATCACGCACATCAACTACGCGTTCGGCAACGTCCAGGGCGGCAAGTGCACCATCGGCGACGCCTACGCCGACTACGACAAGGCGTACACCGCCGACCAGTCCGTCGACGGCAAGGCCGACACCTGGGACCAGCCCCTGCGCGGCAACTTCAACCAGCTGCGCAAGCTCAAGGCCAAGCACCCGAACCTGAAGGTCCTCTGGTCCTTCGGCGGCTGGACCTGGTCCGGCGGCTTCACCGACGCGATGAAGAACCCGGCCGCCTTCGCCAAGTCCTGCCACGACCTGGTGGAGGACCCGCGCTGGGCCGATGTCTTCGACGGCATCGACCTGGACTGGGAGTACCCCAACGCCTGCGGCCTGACCTGTGACACCAGCGGCGCCGCATCGATGAAGAACATGATGCAGGCGTTCCGCACCGAGTTCGGCAAGGACGCCCTGGTCACCGCCGCGATCACCGCCGACGGCTCCAGCGGCGGCAAGATCGACGCGGCCGACTACGGCGGCGCGTCGCAGTACGCCGACTGGTACAACGTGATGACGTACGACTTCTTCGGCGCCTGGGCGGCCAAGGGCCCGACGGCCCCGCACTCCCCGCTCACGTCGTACGCCGGCATCCCGCAGGACGGCTTCAACTCCGCCGACGCGATCACCAAGCTGAAGGCGAAGGGCGTCCCCGCCGCCAAGCTCCTGCTCGGCATCGGCTTCTACGGCCGCGGCTGGACGGGCGTGACGCAGAAGGAACCGGGCGGCACGGCTACGGGCGCGGCGCCCGGCACGTACGAGGCGGGCATCGAGGACTACAAGGTCCTCAAGAACTCCTGCCCCTCCAACGGCACGATCGCCGGTACGGCCTACGCGCACTGCGGGACCAACTGGTGGTCGTACGACACCCCGGCGACGGTCAAGAGCAAGATGGCCTGGTCGAAGCAGCAGGGCCTGGGAGGCGCGTTCTTCTGGGAGTTCAGTGGAGACACCGCGAACGGTGAGTTGGTGTCTGCCATCAATGACGGTCTGAAGTAGCCCGTCCCGCATGGACGAAGCCGGGAAGACAAGTTCGCCCCTTGTCTTCCCGGCTTCTCATGTTTCTCTTCGTCCGCGGGCCGTACGGGGCTCAGGCCACGTTCACCCGTTGGCCGGGAGGCGCCGCCTCCAGCCATGCCAGGAAACCTGTGAGCGCGTCCTCGCCCATCGCCAGCTCAAGGCGGACGCCCCGGTGCTGACAGCCGAGCACGATCGCGTCGGAGAGCAGCGCGAGCTCCTCCTCGCCGTCCGGAGCGCGGCGGTCGACGACCTCGATGGACGAGCGTTCGAGGACCCGGCGCGGGCGGGGCGCGTACGAGAAGACCCGGTACCACTCGATCCGGTCGCCGTTGTAGCGGGCGACCCCGTACCCCCAGCCCTTGCCGGAGGTGTCGCCCTTCTCCGGGGCGTCCCAGCGCAGGCTGCAGTCGAACGTACCGCCGGACCGCTGGATGAGCCGGCGCCGCAGTCCGAAGACGAAGAGCCCCACCAATACCAGCGCGACCAATACGAGTCCGCACACGAGCAGAGTGAGGATCATCGGCACCGACCTCCTCGCCTCTTCGTAACGGACCAACAGAATTGCACCCGCATCGCCTCAGCCGCGACCCGGTCCGGATTGCTCCGGACCTGGCCGCGGCTGAGTCACGTCAACACCGACACGCTGGTTTCAGCGTGACGACACCGCCCGCAGTCGGACGTCCGCACGGCGCTCGGCGGAGGCGTCGGCCTCCGACTTCGCGCGCTCGAGCGCCCGCTCCGCACGCTGGACATCGATCTCGTCCGACAGCTCGACGATCTCGGCAAGCAGTGACAGCTTGTTGTCCGCGAAGGAGACGAATCCTCCGTGGACGGCGGCGACGACCGTGTTGCCGTCGCTCGTACGAATGGTCACCGGGCCCGACTCCAGCACACCGAGAAGCGGCTGGTGACCGGGCATGACGCCGATGTCGCCGGACGTGGTGCGCGCGACGACCAGGGTGGCCTCGCCGGACCAGACGCTACGGTCCGCGGCGACCAGCTCGACATGCAGCTCAGCAGCCAAGGGTGGCTCCTCGGGTCACCACCCGGCGGCTTCGCCGGGTGTTGGGTCAAATTCTAGTGGGCGTATCGGGAGGGGCGGGACTCGCCCACCCCTCCCGTGAGTCATGGACTCAGGAGACGCCGAGCTCCTTGGCCTTCGCCTTCAGGTCCTCGATGCCACCGCACATGAAGAACGCCTGCTCGGGGAAGTGGTCGTAGTCGCCGTCGATGATCGCGTTGAACGCGGTGATCGACTCGTCCAGCGGCACGTCCGAACCGTCCAGGCCGGTGAACTGCTTGGCGGCGTGGGTGTTCTGCGACAGGAAGCGCTCGACGCGACGGGCGCGCTGAACGACCAGCTTGTCCTCTTCGCTGAGCTCGTCGATGCCGAGAATCGCGATGATGTCCTGGAGGTCCTTGTACTTCTGCAGGGTGCCCTTGACACGCATGGCGGTGTCGTAGTGGTCCTGCGCGATGTAACGCGGGTCCAGGATGCGGGACGTCGAGTCCAGCGGGTCGACCGCCGGGTAGATGCCCTTCTCCGAGATCGGACGCGACAGCACGGTCGTCGCGTCGAGGTGCGCGAAGGTCGTGGCCGGGGCCGGGTCGGTGAGGTCGTCCGCGGGGACGTAGATCGCCTGCATCGAGGTGATCGAGTGACCACGCGTCGAGGTGATGCGCTCCTGGAGGAGGCCCATCTCGTCGGCGAGGTTCGGCTGGTAGCCCACCGCGGAGGGCATACGGCCGAGCAGCGTCGAGACCTCGGAACCGGCCTGCGTGAAGCGGAAGATGTTGTCGATGAAGAACAGCACGTCCTGCTTCTGCACATCGCGGAAGTACTCCGCCATGGTCAGACCGGCGAGGGCGACCCGCAGACGCGTGCCCGGCGGCTCGTCCATCTGGCCGAAGACCAGGGCGGTCTTGTCCAGAACGCCCGACTCTTCCATCTCGTCGATGAGGTCGTTGCCCTCACGGGTGCGCTCGCCGACACCGGCGAACACGGAAACGCCCTCGTGCAGCTTGGCCACACGCATGATCATTTCCTGGATGAGGACCGTCTTGCCGACGCCCGCTCCACCGAACAGACCGATCTTTCCACCCTTGACGTACGGGGTGAGAAGGTCGACGACCTTCAGGCCGGTCTCGAACATCTCGGTCTTGGACTCGAGCTGGTCGAAGGCCGGGGCCTTGCGGTGGATCGGCCAGCGCTCGGTGACCTGAGCCTCCGCCTCCGGCTCGTTCAGGATCGCACCGAGGGTGTTGAACACCTTGCCCTTGGTGATGTCACCGACGGGGACGGTGATGCCCGAGCCCGTGTCGGTCACCGCGGCCTGGCGGACCAGACCGTCGGTGGGCTGCATCGAGATGGCGCGGATGATGCCGTCGCCGAGGTGCTGTGCGACCTCGAGCGTCAGCGTCTTCTTCTCGCCGTCCTTGGCCGGGTCGGCCACCTCGACGTGCAGCGCGTTGTAGATCTCCGGCATCGCGTCGACGGGGAACTCCACGTCGACGACCGGGCCGATCACCCGGGCGACGCGGCCCGTGGCAACGGCCGTATCAACAGTGGTCGTCATTACTTGTCACTCCCCGCAGAAGCGTCGGCCAGGGCACTGGAGCCACCGACGATCTCGCTGATTTCCTGGGTGATTTCGGCCTGGCGGGCCGCGTTGGCAGAACGGGTGAGAGCGTTGATCAGGTCACCCGCGTTGTCGGTCGCCGACTTCATCGCGCGGCGCGTGGCGGCGTGCTTGGAAGCAGCCGACTGGAGCAGCGCGTTGTAGATACGGCTCTCGACGTAGCGCGGCAGCAGGGCGTCAAGGACGTCCTCCGCCGACGGCTCGAAGTCGTACAGCGGACGGGCCTCGTCACTCGGGCCCGCCTCCTGCGCGACCTTCTCGAGGCTCAGCGGGAGCAGCCGGTCACCGGATGCTTCCTGCGTCATCATCGAGATGAACTCGGTGTAGACGATGTGGAGTTCATCCACGCCGCCCTCGGCCGTGTCCGTCTCGATGGCCTCGATCAGGGGTGCTGCGATGGTCTTGGCGTCCGCGTAGGAAGGGGCGTCGGTGAAGCCCGTCCACTGCCCGGCGATCTTCCGCTCACGGAAGTTGTAGTGCGCGATGCCACGGCGGCCGACGATGTACGTGTCGACCTCCTTGCCCTCGTCCTGCAACTTCTTGGTGAGCTTCTCCGCGGCCTTGATGGCGTTGGAGTTGAAGGCGCCGGCCAGGCCGCGGTCGCTCGAGAGGAGCAGAACAGCGGCCCGGGTCGGAGCGTCGGCCTCGGTGGTCAGCGGGTGCTTGTCATTGGCACCCGTGGCCACCGCGGTGACGGCGCGCGTGAGCTCGGTCGCGTACGGAGTGGAGGCGGTCACCTTGCGCTGTGCCTTGACGACACGCGAGGCGGCGATCATCTCCATCGCCTTGGTGATCTTCTTGGTCGCGGTGACGGATTTGATGCGACGCTTGTAGACCCGGAGCTGGGCTCCCATGAGTCAGGTCCCTTCCGTCGTCACTTGGACGCGTCGACGGCAGCCGGAGCGTCCTCGCCGAGCAGCTTGCCGTCCGAGGTCTCGAACTGCTTCTTGAACTCGGCGACGGCGTCGGCGATGGCCGTGATCGTGTCGTCGGTCATCTTGCCGCCCTCCTTGATGGAGGTCATCAGGCCCTGCTCCTTGCGGTGCAGGTAGTCGAGCAGCTCGCGCTCGAAGCGCCGGATGTCGGCGACCGGTACCTCGTCCATGCGGCCGGTGGTGCCGGCCCAGATGGAGATGACCTGGTCCTCGGTGGCCATCGGCTGGTACTGAGCCTGCTTGAGCAGCTCGACCATGCGCGAACCGCGCTCGAGGGAGGCCTTCGACGCGGCATCCAGGTCGGAACCGAAGGCGGCGAACGCCTCGAGCTCACGGAACTGGGCGAGGTCCACGCGGAGACGACCGGACACCTGGCGGATCGCCTTGTGCTGGGCGGAACCACCGACACGGGAGACCGAGATACCGACGTTCAGGGCCGGACGCTGACCGGCGTTGAACAGGTCGGACTCAAGGAAGCACTGGCCGTCGGTGATGGAGATGACGTTGGTCGGGATGAACGCCGACACGTCGTTCGCCTTGGTCTCGACGATCGGGAGACCCGTCATCGAGCCCTTGCCCATCTCGTCCGAGAGCTTCGCGCAGCGCTCGAGCAGACGCGAGTGCAGGTAGAAGACGTCACCCGGGTAGGCCTCGCGCCCCGGCGGGCGGCGGAGCAGCAGGGACACGGCGCGGTAGGCGTCGGCCTGCTTCGAGAGGTCGTCGAAGATGATGAGGACGTGCTTGCCCTCGTACATCCACTGCTGGCCGATGGCCGAACCGGTGTAGGGCGCCAGGTACTTGAAGCCCGCCGGGTCGGACGCCGGGGCGGCGACGATGGTCGTGTACTCGAGCGCGCCGGCCTCTTCGAGGGCACCGCGCACGGAGGCGATGGTGGAACCCTTCTGACCGACGGCGACGTAGATGCAGCGCACCTGCTTGTTCACGTCGCCCGAGCGCCAGTTGTCGCGCTGGTTGATGATCGTGTCGACGGCCAGGGCGGTCTTGCCCGTCTGGCGGTCGCCGATGATCAGCTGACGCTGGCCACGGCCGATCGGGGTCATCGCGTCGACGGCCTTGTAGCCGGTCTCCATCGGCTCGTGGACCGACTTGCGGTCCATGACCGTGGGGGCCTGCAGCTCGAGGGCGCGGCGGCCGGACGTCTCGATCTCGCCGAGGCCGTCGATCGGGGCGCCGAGCGGGTCGACGACGCGGCCGAGGTAGCCCTCGCCCACCGCGACGGACAGGACCTCGCCGGTACGGGTGACCGGCTGGCCCTCCTCGATGCCGCTGAACTCGCCGAGTACGACGGCGCCGATCTCGCGCTCCTCAAGGTTGAGGGCGAGACCGAGGGTGCCGTCCTCGAACTTCAGCAGCTCGTTGGCCATGGCCGAGGGGAGGCCCTCGACCTTCGCGATACCGTCACCGGCAACGGTGACCGAACCGACCTCCTCGCGCGAGGCCGCGTCCGGCTTGTACGCCTGGACAAAGTTCTCCAGTGCGTCCCGGATCTCCTCCGGCCGGATCGTGAGCTCCGCCATCTGGGTTCCCTGCTCTCCTTGTTGGGCCCGAAGTTTCACTTTGGGGGTCTGGGGACTCCCCCCAAGTAAGAGGTGAATCCTCTGCACGGCCCAACTAGGGCCGTAATTACAACGTTCTGCGTTACTGCTAGCTCGCCATGCGGCGGTGCGCTTCCTCGAGCCGGTCCGCGATGCTGCCGTTGATGATCTCGTCGCCGACCTGCACCGTGATCCCGCCGAGGACCTCGGGGTCCACGTCGAGGTTCAGGTGCATCTGGCGGCCGTAGACCTTCGCGAGCACGGCACCGAGGCGCTGCTTCTGCTGGTCCGAAAGCGGAACAGCGGAAGTGACGACGGCGACCATCCGGTCCCGGCGGTCCGCGGCCAGCTTGGACAGGGACTCGAGTCCCGATTCCAGGCTACGTCCACGGGGCGCGGTCACAAGGCGCTCGACGAGCCGCTCCGTCACCTCGTTGGCACGGCCACCGAGCAGGCTGCGCAGCAGCTCACTCTTGGCCCCGCCGGAGGCGGCGCGGTCGGTCAGCGCGGACCGGAGCCCGGTGTTCGAGGCGACGATCCGGCCGAACCGGAACAGCTCGTCCTCGACGTCGTCCAGCGCGCCGGACTTCTGCGCACCGGTCAGCTCGGCGAGGTTGGTGAGCTCCTCCAGGGCGTCCACCAGGTCACGCGACTGCGACCAGCGCGAGCGGACCAGGCCGGCCACCAGGTCGGCGGTCTCGCCGCCCACCTGCCCACCGAGCAGCCGCCCGGCGAGCTCGGCCTTGGCCTCGCCCGGCTGCGACGGGTCGGTAAGGACCCGGCGCAGCGAGACCTCGCGGTTGAACAGCGCGGTGACCGAGGCCAGCTCGTCCGCGAGCTGCTTGGCGTCGACCGACGTGTTGTCGGTCAGCGCGTCAAGACGCTCGCGCGCGGCGGCCAGGGCCTCGCGGCTAGCACCGTGAGCTGTCATCGAGCAGCCTCGGCCTTCTCCTCGAGCTCGTCGAGGAAACGGTCGATGGTGCGGCTCTGCCGTGCGGAGTCCTCGAGGGACTCACCGACGAGCTTGCCGGCCAGGTCGGTGGCCAGCTGGCCCACGTCCTGACGCAGCGACTGCGCGGCGGCCTTGCGGTCGGCGGCGAGCTGCGTGTGACCGGCGGCGACGATCTCCTCACGCTGCCGCTGGCCTTCGGCGCGCATCTCAGCGATGAGCGTGGCGCCCTGCTCCTGCGCCTCCTGGCGCAGACGCGCGGCCTCGTGCCGTGCCTCGGCGAGCTGAGCCTTGTACTGCTCAAGCACGCTCTGGGCCTCGGTCTGAGCGGCCTCGGCCTTCTCGATACCGCCTTCGATCGACTCGCGGCGCTCTTCCAGAACCTTGTTGATGTTCGGGAGGAGCTTCTTCCAGAAGAAGAAGAAGACGATGGCGAAGGCCAGTGCGCCGACGAGCAGCTCGGGGCCGGGCGGGATCAGCGGGTTCTGCTTCTCCTCGGCCGCCAGCTGCACCAGGTTGGCGATCACATCAGTGCCTTTCGTCGAAGTGTCGGTAAGCAGTAATTACTGACCGAACACGAACGGCATAACGATGCCGATAAGGGCAAGCGCCTCACAGAAGGCGAAGCCCAGGATCTGGTTGGAACGGATCAGGCCGGCAGCTTCGGGCTGACGGGCCAGGGCCTCGGTGCCCTTACCGAAAACGATGCCGACACCGATGCCGGGGCCGATCGCGGCGAGGCCGTAGCCGATGGAACCGAGGGAGCCGGTGACGCCTGCGGCGAGTTCGAGGGTCGCGGACATGCCGTTACTTCCTTCTCTTTCATGGACCGGTGGGGGTTGGCCACCGGGCGATCTGAGGGGCTTGGGAGCCGGGCCTCACTCAGTGGTGCTCGGCGATGGCGCCCTGAATGTAGGTGGCGGAGAGGAGCACGAAGACGTACGCCTGAACCGCCTGGACGAAAAGCTCGAAGAGGATCATGGCGATCGTCATCACGAAGGAGACGCCGGCCGCCGGGATCATGAAGCTGTTCAGCAGGTACCAGGAGGCGACGGTGAACATCACCAGCATCAGGTGACCCGCGAACATGTTCGCGAAGAGTCGCACCGAGTGCGTGAACGGGCGGACCAGCAGGTTCGAGAAGAACTCGATGAACGATACGAGCCACTTGATCGGGCCGAGCGAGTTGTCGTAGCCCGTGATGTTCTTCCAGCCGCCGACGAAGCCGTGGCGCTTGAACGTGAGGGGCACCCAGATCAGGTAGACGATCGCCGCGAGAACGACCGGGTACGCGAAGATCGACGAGACCGGGAACTGGGTCAGCGGGATCACGGACCAGATGTTCATGATCCAGATGAAGAAGAACATCGAGACCATCAGGGGGACGTACTTCTCGCCCTCCTTCTTGCCCATCGTCTCGTAGACGATGCCGCGGCGTACGAAGTCGTAGCCGGCCTCACCGATCATCTGCAGCTTGCCCGGGACGACCTTGGCCTTGCCGAACGCCAGATAGAAGAAGCTGACCACGACGAGGGTCGTCAGCAGGGCGAGCAGCATGACCTTGTTGAACTCGAACCCGCCGACGGTGGCAATCGGCTTGAAGAGGAACGAGTGCAGGCCAGGAGCCGGGAAGCCACAGCCGTTGTCGGACATGATCCGACAGCTCCAGTCAAAGGCGAGCTCAGTTTGGTCAGCACTCACCGCGGGCTCCTTCGGCGTGACGCATAGGTACGGCAACCTCGTTGTCGTGTCGGCGCGGCGCGCAGCCGCGATTCGGCACCAGACTGGTGTTTCGGATGTGGGCGCGGCGTTCAGGCATCGAGCCTCGCGATCGTGCAGGCGTCAGCTCAGATGCCCGCGCCAGCAGTGCCGCAGTTGGCACCGGACGATAGCAGCATCTCGAACGCGCATTTATCCCGGCCCTACCGTTCACTGCGACGACCCCGACTTCTCGGGCTTGTCGTGGTTTTCGGGCTGGGGATCAACGTAAAGGATCTTGGCCTTCATGTGCGCACGCGCCTGTGACGCCATCCATGCGACGGTCGCCACGACAAGGCCCACGGCGAACGCCTTGGGGTTGAACAGCGTGGTGTCCTTGAAAAGGGCCACGAAGACGAGAAGCAGCAGGAGTTGGAGGACGTAGAGCAGCAGTCCCATCATCTGGAACAGATGCGGGAGCGCCTTCGCCGTCCGCTGCAGCGCGAACATCCCGAGCCCCATGAATGCGATGACCACCAGAGTGCCGACGACAGCACCGAGTGCCCCCTTGCCACCCGCGACCACACCACTGACGACGGCGACGATCGCGCCGACGGCAGCAGTAGGTACAGCAGAATGAAGGAGAGTTCGGGTGTCTTGAGACGGCATGGCGGCAGCTCCGCTTACTGATGGGGGCAAGTGTCGTCATGGACGAGCGTAGTCCGGGGTCGAGGGTGTACCTCGGGCCAATGGACCGTCGCACTACGGTCCTTCGGCTCTATCCCCTGGTTTCGTGAACGGTATCACAAACTATTTGATGAGGTCTTTACCTGCTAGGTGTGCTCGCTGTCACACATGAGAGTTAATCCGCGCGTCTGTGCACGCAGCGCGGCAACTTGTCTGGTAATGGGCGAGTTTGACTGCAGCCCTCAGCTCGACGAGCCGGCCTTGCGCCGATCCTCGAAGCGCGAGCGGGTGCCAACGGCCGTCGCCCCGTTGACGCCTGACTCGACCGGAGGACGATCCCCTGCCTCCGCGTCCGCCCCGTCCGCCCCGTCCGCCGCATCCGTCTCGTCCGCAGCGAGCGCGGCCGACGCCACCCCCTTGCGCCGCCGGTAGCGCGGCGGCACGAAGGACTCGGCCCAGCGCGGGATGTGCGGGGTGAACCGCGGCAGCAGGAGCAGCACGAGACCCACCGCGCTCAGGGCGACGATCGCGAAGAGGATCCACATGCTGGCCGAGTGCACCGAGTACGCGACCGTGCCGAACCCGATCAGCGCCGACCAGAAGTACATGATCAGCACCGCACGGCTGTGGGAGTGGCCGATCTCCAAGAGGCGGTGGTGGAGGTGGCCCCGGTCGGCCGCGAACGGCGACTTTCCGTTCCACGTACGCCGGACGATCGCGAGGACCAGGTCGGCGAACGGGATGGCGATGATCGTCAGCGGCATCAGGAGCGGGATGAAGACCGGGAGCATCGCGTGCGTGGCATCGCGGGTGCCGCCGAAGTTCAGCTTCATGGCGTCGCCGTCGATCTGCCCTGTGGCGGAGATCGCACCCGCCGCGAGGACCAGGCCGATCAGCATCGAGCCCGAGTCCCCCATGAAGATCCTGGCGGGATGGAGATTGTGCGGCAGGAAGCCCAGGCACATGCCCATCAGGATCGCCGCGAAGAGCGTCGCGGGGGCCGCGGCCTCGATGCCGTATCCGTACCAGAGGCGGTAGGCGTACAGGAAGAACGCCGTGGCCGCGATGCACACCATGCCCGCGGCGAGGCCGTCGAGGCCGTCCACGAAGTTGACGGCGTTGATCGTGATGACGACGAGCGCGACCGTCAGGAGCGTGCCCTGGCCCTGGTCCAGGAGGACCATGCCGTAGCCGGGGACCGGGATCCACAGGATCGTCAGGCCCTGGAGGACCATGACGCCGGCGGCGATCATCTGGCCGCCGAGCTTGATCAGGGCGTCGATCTCGAACTTGTCGTCGAGGACGCCGATGATCCAGATCAGCGCGGCACCGGAGAGCAGCGCGCGCGGTTCGTTCGACCGCTCGAAGACGTCGTTCAGGTTCGGCAGGTGGTCGGCGACCAGGAGACCGGCACACAGCCCGAAGAACATCGCGATACCGCCGAGCCGGGGCGTCGGCTCCCGGTGCACGTCGCGGGCGCGGATCTCCGGCATGGCGCCGGCCACGATCGCGAACTTCCGCACCGGGCCGGTCAGCAGGTAAGTCACCGCGGCCGTGATGCAGAGCGTCAGCAGGTATTCACGCACGGGCTTCCCCACAGGTATCGCTGGCCATCTCAGCCCCACACCCTAGCTCTGCGCGCATACGGTTGGGGACTTCCGGGTAGCGACGATGGTTGCACGAGTACGCGCCTTCCTCTGACGCGTCTACCCCGACCTAGGCCGTATACGGCGGAAATCTGCCCACCAGTTCACGCACTTCCTCTCGTACTTTCGCGTCGTTGGCCTCCTTGGATTCGCCGCGCACGGCGTCGGCGAAGAGCCCCGCGATCCGCATCATCTCGGCGTCCCCCATGCCCTGCGTGCTGACGGCGGCGGTGCCGAGCCGCAGTCCGCGCCCGTCGGCGTGGGGCAGCGCGCAGGTGTCCAGGACGAGACCGGCGGCGGCGAGTCTGCCGCGGGCGGTGTGCGCGTCGATGCCCAGGGGCGCGGAATCGGCCAGGATCAGGTGCGTGTCGGTGCCGCCGGTGGTGATCGCGAAACCGGCGGCGACCAGTGCCTGGGCCAGCGTGCGGGCGTTGGCGACGACGCGGTGGGCGTACCCCGTGAAGGCCGGGGTCTCCGCCTCGCCGAATGCCACGGCCTTGGCCGCGATCGTGTGCATCTGGGCGCCGCCCTGGGTGAAGGGGAACACCGCGCGGTCGATGCGGGAGGCGAGTTCCGCGCCGCACAGGATCAGGCCGCCGCGTGGGCCGCGGAGCACCTTGTGGGTGGTGGCGCAGACCACGTCGGCGTACGGGACGGGGTTGGGGGCCGCTCCCCCGGCGACCAGGCCGATCGGGTGGGCCGCGTCCGCGATGAGGTACGCGCCGACGTCGTCGGCGATGTCGCGGAAGGCCGCGTAGTCGATGTGCCGGGGGTAGGCGATGGAGCCGCAGACGATCGCTTTCGGCTGGTGCGAGCGGGCCAGGGCGCGGACCTGGTCGTGGTCGATGAGGCCGCTCCGCGGATCGACGCCGTAGCCCACGAAGTCGAACCAGCGCCCCGAGAAGTTCGCGGGCGAGCCGTGCGTGAGGTGGCCCCCGTAGGGCAGGCCCATGGCCAGGACGGTGTCGCCGGGGCGCAGCAGGGCGGCGTACGCGGCCAGGACGGCGGAGGAGCCGGAGTGCGGCTGCACATTGGCGTGCTCGGCGCCGAAGAGGGCCTTGGCGCGGTCGATGGCGATGCGCTCGGCGACGTCCACCAGCTCGCAGCCGCCGTGGTGGCGGGCGCCGGGGTAGCCCTCGGCGTACTTGTTGGCCAGCGGCGAGCCCAGGGCCGCGAGGACCGCCGGTGAGGTGAAGTTCTCGGCGGCGATGAGCTGGAGCGAGGACGCCTGGCGGTCCTGCTCGGCCTGGAGGATCTCCGCCATCTGGGGGTCCGCGTGGCGGAGCGCGGCGAAGTCAGCGGGCGCCGTCGGGGCGGCGGTGGGTGCGGTGCTGACCGGCATCTTGGGCTCCGGGCCTCGCGAGGGGTGAGGGTCCCTCCAATGTAGGCCTGCCACACGCTGCCCGCGCGAAGAGAAAGGTTTAAGCCTTGGCCCGCACGCCCGTCAGCGCCGTCACCACCGGATCGAGCGCCTCGTTGATCTCGTCGCCCACCGAGCGGAAGAAGGGCAGCGGCGCCCCGTAGGGGTCGTACACCTCGTCCGCCTCGGCGGTGGGCGCCAGGAGCCAGCCACGCAGCGCCGCGGCGGCCCGTACCAGGGCCCTGGCCCGCGCCACCACGCCGCCGTCGACGTCGGGCAGCGTCGCCGGGTCTATGGCCCGCACGAGCCGCGTGAACTCTTTGAGCGTGAACGTGCGCAGGCCCGCCGAATGGCCCATCGAGATGACCTGCGCCCGGTGGTCCCGGGTCGCCGTCAGGACGAGGTCCGCGCGGATGACGTGCTCGTCGAGGAGCTCGCGTCCTTTGAAGCCGGACGCGTCGGCGCCGAAGTCCGCGAGCACCGCCTCCGCGTTGGTCTCCATGGGGGCGCCCTCGTGCCCCCACGTGCCCGCGCTCTCCACGATCAGGCCGCCGGTGAAGGGATCACCCAGGCGGTCGGCCAGGGCATGCCTGGTCAGCCGCTCAGTGATCGGCGAGCGGCACACGTTGCCGGTGCTGACGTGGAGGATGCGGAACGAGTCGGGATAAGCCGCTATGCCACGCCCCGTCTCAGGGGCAGTCAATTCGCCACCTCGAGGTCGGGTACCACCTTGCGGAGCTCCTCCGCGTCCAGGGCGCCCGCGCGCAGCAGTACCGGCACCTTGCCGGTGACGTCGACGATCGAGGAGGGGACGATGCCGGGCGTCCTGCCGCCGTCCAGGTACACGGAGACGGAGTCGCCGAGCATCTCCTGCGCGGCGTCACAGTCCTCGGGGGCCGGGTGGCCCGTGAGGTTGGCCGAGGAGACAGCCATGGGCCCGACCTCGGTGAGCAGCTCGATGGCGACGGGGTGCAGCGGCATCCGGATCGCGACGGTCCCACGGGTGTCCCCGAGGTCCCACTGGAGCGAGGGCTGCTGCTTGGCGACCAGGGTCAGCGCGCCGGGCCAGAAGGCGTCGACGAGCTCCCAGGCCGACTCGGAGAAGTCGGTGACCAGGCCGTGCAGCGTGTTCGGGGAGCCGATGAGGACGGGCGTGGGCATGTTGCGGCCGCGGCCCTTGGCGTCGAGCAGGTCGGCGCACGCTTCCGGCGTGAAGGCGTCGGCACCGATGCCGTAGACGGTGTCGGTGGGCAGGACGACCAGCTCGCCACGGCGGACGGCCGACGCGGCCTCGCGCAGACCGGTCGTCCGGTCGGTCGCGTCGTTGGTGTCGTATCGCCGTGCCATCAGCGGGCCTCCTCGTACACGTACTGCTGACTTGAAGTAGTGGTGCTCACGGCATCGCCTTGCGGGCGGTCGCGAACCTCGGCCTGTTGTTGAGGTCGGGGTGGTCGGCAGCGTCCGCCCAGCCCCGCTCCTCGGTGAAGATCCACGGCACCTGGCCGCCCTGGGTGTCGGCGTGCTCGATGACGACGACACCTCCGGGCCGCAGGAGGCGGTGTGCGGTGCGCTCGATGCCGCGGATCAGGTCGAGGCCGTCCTCGCCGGAGAAGAGCGACAGTTCCGGGTCGTAGTCCCGGGCTTCCGGAGCGACGTACTCCCACTCCGTGAGCGGGATGTACGGCGGGTTCGAGATGAGGAGGTCGACCTGGCCCTCGAGCTCCGGCAGCGCGTCACGGGCGTCGCCCTGGGAGAGCTTGACCCTGGACCCCTCGACGTTCTTCCGCGTCCACTTCAGGGCGTCCTCGGAGAGCTCCACGGCGTGCACCCGCGAGCGCGGGACCTCCTGCGCCATGGCCAGGGCGATGGCCCCGGACCCCGTACAGAGATCGACGATGAGCGGCTCGACGACGTCCATCGCACGCACGGCGTCTATGGCCCACCCGACGACCGACTCGGTCTCGGGGCGCGGCACGAAGACACCGGGGCCGACCTGCAGTTCCAGATAGCGGAAGAACGCACGACCGGTGATGTGCTGGAGCGGCTCGCGGGCCTCACGGCGCGCGATCGTCTCCCAGTAGCGGGCGTCGAAGTCCGAGTCCTTGACGGAGTGCAGCTCGCCCCGCTTCACGCCGTGCACGAAGGCGGCGAGCTCCTCCGCGTCGTTGCGCGGCGAGGGCACGCCGGCGTCGGCCAGCCGCTGGGTGGCCTGGGCCACTTCCGCGAGCAGCAGGTTCACGCTGGTCCTCCGGGGCTGAGCTGAGCGATGGGCGGGTGCGGTCGGGGCTCAGGCTGCCGCGAGCTTGGCTGCGGAGTCCGCGTCGACGCAGGCCTGGATGACCGCGTCGAGGTCTCCGTCGAGCACCTGGTCCAAGTTGTACGCCTTGAAGCCGACACGGTGGTCCGAGATCCGGTTTTCCGGGAAGTTGTACGTCCGGATCTTCTCGGAACGGTCGACGGTGCGGACCTGGCTGCGACGGGCGTCCGCCGCCTCCTTCTCCGCTTCCTCCACAGCCGCGGCAAGGAGCCTGGAGCGCAGGATACGCATCGCCTGCTCCTTGTTCTGCAGCTGGCTCTTCTCGTTCTGGCAGGAGGCCACGACTCCGGTGGGCAGGTGCGTGATGCGCACCGCGGAGTCGGTCGTGTTGACGGACTGGCCGCCGGGGCCCGACGAACGGTAGACGTCGATGCGCAGGTCGTTGGCGTGGATCTCCACGTCGACCTCCTCGGCCTCGGGCGTCACCAGGACGCCGGCCGCCGAGGTGTGGATCCGGCCCTGCGACTCGGTCGAGGGCACGCGCTGCACGCGGTGCACGCCGCCCTCGTACTTCATCCGCGCCCAGACGCCCTGGCCGGGCTCGGTCGCGCCGTTGCCGCCCTTGGTCTTCACGGCGACCTGGACGTCCTTGTAACCGCCCAGCTCGGACTCGGTGGCGTCGATGATCTCGGTCTTCCAGCCGACGCGCTCCGCGTACCGCAGGTACATGCGCAGCAGGTCGCCGGCGAAGAGCGCCGACTCGTCGCCGCCCGCGCCCGCCTTGACCTCAAGGATGACGTCCTTGTCGTCGTTGGGGTCCCGGGGCACGAGGAGCAGCCGCAGCTTCTCGGTGATCTCCTCGCGCTGCTTCTCCATGTCCTTGACCTCGGCGGCGAACTCCGGGTCCTCCGCGGCCAGTTCACGGGCCGTCGTGATGTCCTCGCCGGTCTGCTTCCAGGCGCGGTACGTCGAGACGATCGGGGTCAGCTCGGCGTAGCGCTTGTTGAGCTTGCGCGCGTTGGCCTGGTCGGCGTGGACCGAGGGGTCCGCGAGCTTTGTCTCCAGATCGGCGTGCTCACCGATCAGTTCCTCGACCGCCTCGAACATCGGGGTCTCCTGAGTTTTCTACGCGAAGGTTCTACGCGACATGGCTGCTGCGATCAGACGGCAAAGCGCCGGTCCCAACCGCCCCCTCCCGGGGGCGGCCGAAGACCGGCGCAGTGGCTCGCTACTTGTTGGCGGCGGCAGCCTTGCCGAAGCGGGCCTCGAAGCGGGCCACGCGGCCACCGGTGTCGAGGATCTTCTGCTTGCCCGTGTAGAACGGGTGGCACTCGGAGCAGACCTCGGCGCGGACGGTGCCGCTGGAGATCGTGCTGCGGGTGGTGAATTCGGCGCCACAGGTGCAGCTGACCTGGGTCTCGAAGTACTCGGGGTGGATCTCGCGCTTCAAGGTGTCTCCTAGTTTCGGGAGGGCGCCGGGTCGTACGCGCGGATTGCTCGTACGTGAACCGGGGCCGACGGACCAGTCTGCCAGGACGGGTCGCATCTGCCCAAACCGGGGTGGGTCCTGTTCTATTCCCGGAGGGCCGCTCATCCCGTCCCGGAGGCCGCTCATCCCGCTATTTGCTGCTCACGACGTCGCTCGCGTCGCCCTTGTCGCCCGCGGACTTCTCGGTGGCGGACTTGGGGATGGGCTTGTCGGCCTTGAGCGCGTCCCAGACCTGCCGGTCGGCCTTCTCCAGGGGAAGGACACGGTTGGGGTCGGCCGGGTCGTACTGGATGGGCAGGGTGACCATCTTCATGTCGCCCGCGCCGATGCCCTTGAGGCCGCTCGCGAAGCCCGCGAGGCTCTTGACGTCGTTCAGGTCGGAGTCGGTCGTGATGGCGCTCGTCGCGTCGTTCGCGAGGTCGTAGAGCTTCTTCGGGTTGCTGAAGACGCCGACGTCCTTGACCTGGTTGATCAGGGCCTTGATGAAGGCCTGCTGGAGCTGGATGCGGCCGAGGTCGCTGCCGTCGCCGACGCCGTGGCGGGTGCGGACCAGGCCGAGGGCCTGCTCGCCGGTGAGCTGGTGGGTGCCGGCCTTCAGGTTGAGGTGGCTGTCCTTGTCGTTGATCGCCTTCTTGGTGGTGATCTCGACGCCGCCGAGGGTGTTGATGAGCTTCTTGAAGCCCGTGAAGTCCACTTCCACGTAGTGGTCCATCCGGATGCCGGACATCTTCTCCACGGTCTTGACGGCGCAGGCGGGGCCCCCGACCTCGTACGCCGTGTTGAACATCTGCCGCTGACCGCCCGGGTCCGTCGTGTCGTCGTCCGTCTTGCACTCGGGGCGGGATATGAGGGTGTCGCGGGGTATCGAGACGACGCTGGCCGACTTGTGGCCCTTGTTCACGTGCACGACCATCGCCGTGTCCGAGCGGGCGGCGCCCTCGTCCTTGCCGTACTTGGCGTTGTCGCCGGAGCGGGAGTCGGAGCCGAGGACGAGGATGTCCTGCGAGCCGTTGTCGACGTTCTTGGGGCGGTCGGTGCCGAGCGCCGCGTTGATGTCGACGCCCTTGATGTTGCCGTTGAGCTTGAAGTACACGAAGCCGAGGCCCGCACCGCCGAGGACGACCACCGATGCCGCGGTCCACGCGGTGACGACGAGGACCTTGCTGCGCTTCTCGCGCGGCTTGCGACGCCGGCCACCGCCGCCTCGGGGGCGCTTCGGTGCCGTGTCCGCGGGTGCGCTCTCGTCGGTCATGTGCTCCTCAGTCCTCGTCGGTCGGATACCCCCTGCTTTCAGGGTCAGGCGTGGTCTGTCGTCAATAGTCAGACGTGGAAACCGAAAGAAGGGTTGCACAGCGCTTTGTGAGCGCCCCGGCGCGCACTCGTGACGCATCGTGCACTCCAGTCCGACCCCTCCAGCTTCTCACCTGCGGTTTTTTACGTCCTGGGGCTACTGCCCGTGACCGTAAGAATCTCTTAGCCATGTGGCCAAGGTCATTCAGCGCAAAGGGCCGCCCCCGTCGGATGACGGG
>NZ_JBHUZJ010000036.1:0-90256 GCF_042667685.1 Streptomyces sp. NPDC057302
CCGGGCGCTTCCCTTCGGTGTTTCATTTTGTCTTGCTGTGTTTCGTTCTTGCGTTTCCGACTCTATCAGACTCTTTCGTGTCCGATTTTCCTCGGCGCCTTTCAGGTTTCCGCTCCGACCTTTCGGCTTTCGCGTTTCCCTTTCCGGCGAGTCCGACTTTATCAGAAGTTTTCGGCCGGTCTTACCGGCCTGGTGTTTCTGATTTATCGGGAGTGGCTTCTTGGCTTATGAGAATCAAGAAGCAGGCAGATATTAACTGCCGCCACTGGACTTGTCCAGCTCTAGGCAACTGTTCGAATCTACCTCCCCCGTCCTGCCGTGTCAACGGTTTTCTTGGGGCGTCGAGGACACTAGCAGGTCAGCGGGGGCCGACGCACATCACGCTGCTGTGGGGACGGTGGCGCTGCGTTCCGTGGGGTCAACGTCCCCTGTGGCACCGGCTCGTGCCGCTCTGCCGCCCAGGACATAGACGTACACGAGGAAGGCCAGTTCAGCCGCGATCCCGATGCCGATGCGGGCCCAGGTCGGCAGGCCGGAGGGGGTGACGAAGCCTTCGATGGCGCCCGAGATGAACAGGACCAGGGCCAGGCCCACCGCCATGCCGAGGGCTGCTCTGCCCTCCTCGGCGAGGGCCGTTCGGCGTGAGCGCGGGCCCGGGTCGATGACGGTCCAGCCGAGGCGCAGGCCCGTGCCGGCGGCTACGAAGACCGCGGTCAGTTCCAGGAGGCCGTGGGGGAGGACCAGGCCGAGGAAGGTGTCGAGGCGGCCTGCCGAGGACATCAGGCCGATGCCCACGCCCAGGTTCAGCATGTTCTGGAAGAGGATCCAGACGACCGGGAAGCAGAGGAAGGCGCCCAGGACCAGGCACATGGCCGCTGCTTGGGCGTTGTTCGTCCACACCTGGGCGGCGAACGACGCCGCTGGGTGGCTCGAGTAGTACGTCTCGTACTGGCCGCCGGGGCGGGTGAGCTCGCGCAGTTCGCTCGGGGCCGCGATGGAGGACTGGACCTCGGGGTGCGTGGCTATCCACCAGCCGATGATCGCCGCGAGGACCGTCGACAGGAGGGCCGTGGGGACCCACCAGTGGCGGGAGCGGTAGACCGCTGCCGGGAAACCGTGGGTCAGGAAGTGCGTGGCGTCGCGCCAGGAAGCGCGGCGGGTGCCTGTCACGGCACTACGCGCGCGTGCCACGAGGTGGGTGAGGCGGCCGGTGAGCTGCGGGTCCGGGGCGCTGGACTGGATCAGCGAGAGGTGGGTGGCCGTGCGTTGGTAGAGGGCGACGAGTTCGTCGGTCTCGGCTCCGTTGAGGCGGCGCTGGCGGCGCAGCAGGGCGTCGAGTCGGTCCCACTCTGCTCGGTGGGCGGACACGAAGACGTCGAGGTCCATCAGGTGGCTGCTCCTCGTACTACGGCGTGATGCTGCCTCAGCTTGGCAGACTGGCCGTTCCGAGGGCAGCGCAGGGAAGGGCGGCTGGCGTGAGTGAGCTTGTTACGGGCGAGGCGGTGGCGCTCGAACTGCGCCCGGCGAAACTGCCGAGCCGTGGGCTCGCCGTACTGATCGACTTGTTGGTGGCCTGGGCGGTCTACCTGGGGGTGACCGTCGGAATCGTGGCCTCTACGTCCTCTTTGGACGACGCGGCGGCCGCGGCGGTCGCCGTCGCCAGCTTCGTACTGATCCTGATCGGTGTGCCGATCGCGGTGGAGACGCTCAGTCATGGGCGGTCGCTGGGGAAGATGGCGTGCGGGCTGCGGGTGGTGCGGGACGACGGGGGGCCGATCCGTTTTCGGCACGCGTTGGTGCGGGGCGCCGTGGGGGTCGTCGAGATTCTGCTGACGTTCGGGGTCGTCGCGTGCATCGCCTCGCTGGTGTCCGCGCGGGGGCGGCGGCTGGGGGACGTGTTCGCGGGGACGCTCGTCGTCCGGGAGCGGGTGCCCACCGCGCGGGCGGCCTTCATTCCTCCGCCGCCGCCTTGGCTGGCGGGACGGTTCGCCGAGCTCGATCTGTCGGGTGTGCCCGAGGGGCTGTGGCTGGCGATCAGGCAGTACCTGACGCGCATGGGGCAGCTGGACCCGCAGGTGGGCTGGGCGATGGCGGAGCGGCTTGCGGGGGATCTCGCGGAACGTACGGGGGCGCCGGCTCCGCAGGGCGTTCCACCCGCCGCGTACCTGGCCGCGGTCGTGCAGGAACGGCAGGCGCGGGACGCTCGGCGGGCGTTCGGCGGGAACGGCGGCGGCGGGGGCGGTGGCCAGGGGCCGGTCGGTCCCGGGTACTCGGTGCCGCCGGGGTACGCGGCGCCTGCGCCTGGAGCCCCTGTGCCGGGGGCCACTGCGCCTGAGGGGTATCGGGGCGATGTCGTGCCGCCGGGGCCCGAGCCGGTGTACCCGGGGCAGGAGGGTGCCGAGGCCTCGCCTCCCCGCACCGGGTTCGTGCCGCCCGCGTAAGGCTGGGTCAGGCGAACGCCGAGGGCGGGGATTCGAGGTTCTCGAGCTCGATGCCGGGGGCGGAGAGCACGACGTCGCCGGTGATGTGGATGGCGTGCTGCTCGCCGGTGTCCAGGGCTGTGACCTGGTATTCGTCCACGACGAGCGGGCCGTTGTCAGTGGCGTGTGCTTCGCTTTTGAGCAAGGCCCAGGACTGGTCGAGGGTGCGAGGGGCGAGGACCGGGTCGGTGAAGGCGACGAGGCGGACGCGGGTCGCGGGGGAAGCGGGGGCGAGGCGCAGCAGGCGGGTGGTCGCGATGAGGAAAGCGGGGGATGTGCCGGTGAAGGCGTGGGCGGGGGCGTTGTCTTCAGCGGCGTGGGCGCCGGTGGGGTCGGTGCGTACCCAGGTGACGCCGTCGATCGCGGCGGCGCGGATCTGCCAGTCCCGCGAGTGGAGTTCGAGGCGGATGGGGCGGCCGAGTTCGTCGAGGGCGAGGTCGACGGAGCCGGTGGGCTCGCCTGAGGGCGCGGTCCGCTGAGAGACGTAGCGCCAGCCGGAGGGGCCGGGGGCGCAGTGGAAGTGTTCCTCACCGAGGGGGGTGTGGTCGTGCGGGTCGTGAAGCGAATAGTGGCCGCGGGGCATGGGGCTCGGTCCTTGTCGGGGGCGGGTTCTCGTCCGAGGGCTGGGGGGGGCTGGCGTCGGCGGTAGAGCAAGGGCGGGGCAGGGGCGGGCTGTCTGCTCGGCTCGGGTCGGCCCGGCTCGGGTCGGCCCGGCTCGGCCCGGCCCGGCTCGGCCCGGCCCGGCTCGGCTCGGCTCGGGTCGGCCCGGCCCGGCTCGGCCCGGCTCGGGTCGGCCCGGCTCGGGTCGGGTCGGCCCGGGTCGGGTCGGCCCGGGTCGGGTCGGGTCGGGTCGGGTCGGGTCGGGTCGGGTCGGGTCGGAGCCCAAGGTAGGGCAGACGTGGATCTGGACAGGGCCTGGTGGCCGGCGGGCGGGTGCCTCACGGGCGCAGGCCCCCGCCCGGGTGGGCGAGGGCCTGCGGTCGAGCGTGTGCCGGGAGAGGGACGGTGAGTCCCTTGCGGCGGGGCTCGGTCAGTAGCGGTAGTGGTCCGGCTTGTACGGGCCCTCTACCTCGACGCCGATGTAGGAGGCCTGCTCCGGGCGCAGGGTCGTGAGCTTGACGCCCAGCGCGTCCAGGTGGAGGCGGGCGACCTTCTCGTCCAGGTGCTTGGGGAGCACGTAGACGTCGGTCGGGTACTCCTCCTGCTTGGTGAACAGCTCGATCTGGGCCAGCGTCTGGTCCGCGAAGGAGTTGGACATCACGAAGGACGGGTGACCGGTCGCGTTGCCCAGGTTCAGCAGGCGGCCCTCGGACAGCACGATGAGGACCTTGCCGTCGGGGAACGTCCAGGTGTGGACCTGCGGCTTGACCTCGTCCTTGACGATGCCGGGGATCTTGGCGAGGCCGGCCATGTCGATCTCGTTGTCGAAGTGGCCGATGTTGCCGACGATCGCCTGGTGCTTCATCTTGGCCATGTCCGAGGCCATGATGATGTCCTTGTTGCCCGTCGTCGTGACGAAGATGTCGATCTTGTCGACGACCTCGTCGAGCGTCGAGACCTGGAAGCCGTCCATCGCCGCCTGAAGGGCGCAGATGGGGTCGACCTCGGTGATGATCACCCGGGCGCCCTGGCCGCGCAGGGACTCCGCGCAACCCTTGCCGACATCGCCGTAGCCGCAGACCAGGGCGGTCTTGCCGCCGATCAGGACGTCCGTGGCGCGGTTGATGCCGTCGATCAGGGAGTGGCGGCAGCCGTACTTGTTGTCGAACTTCGACTTCGTCACGGCGTCGTTCACGTTGATCGCCGGGAAGAGCAGGGCGCCGTCACGGTGCATCTCGTAGAGGCGGTGGACGCCCGTCGTGGTCTCCTCCGTCACGCCGCGGATCTCCGAGGCGAGCTGGGTCCACTTCTGCGAGCCGTCAGTGATCGTGCGGTTCAGGAGCTGCAGGATCACCCGGTGCTCGTCCGACTCGGCGGTGTCCTCGGACGGAACCTTGCCGTCCTTCTCGTACTCGACGCCCTTGTGCACCAGGAGGGTGGCGTCGCCGCCGTCGTCCAGGATCATGTTCGGGCCGCCGGTGGGGGTGTTCGGCCAGGTCAGCGCCTGCTCCGTGCACCACCAGTACTCCTCGAGGGTCTCGCCCTTCCAGGCGAAGACCGGGATGCCCTGCGGGTCGTCCGGGGTGCCGTTCGGGCCCACGGCGATGGCGGCGGCCGCGTGGTCCTGGGTCGAGAAGATGTTGCAGGAGACCCAGCGGACCTCGGCGCCCAGGGCGACCAGGGTCTCGATGAGGACGGCGGTCTGCACGGTCATGTGCAGCGAGCCCATGATGCGGGCGCCGGCCAGCGGCTGGGTGGCGGCGAACTCCTTGCGGATCGACATCAGGCCGGGCATCTCGTGCTCGGCGAGGGTGATCTCCTTGCGGCCGAACGCGGCCAGGGAGAGATCGGCGACCTTGAAGTCCTGGCCGTTGGTGAGAGTCGTCATGGGCGAGCTGCTCCTCGTGGGGTTGATCGAGGGTGGGTGGGCATGGCTGGCTGACCTGCGACGACGGCACAGAGGTGCACCGGCGCGCAGCAGCGCAGTCCGTCGGAGGCCCTCTCTCCCTCGGCCAGCGCCCGTGCAGGCACCGCCCGACCGCCATCAGCAGCGACGTCTGGCTCGGTCACAAAGCTACACCGATTGGCCCAGCGAGCCCCAGCCCGCCTCCCCGGGCGTCGGATCGGGCGGGGCAGCCGTACGCGGGGCTGTGGGGAGGGCGTCAGACCTGCTCATTCGGGACCTTTGCGCTTTTGAACCTGCGCTCATGTGTTGCAGGATGCCTTGAGATCGGGAACATTTGCGCGATCTTGTGTGACGAAGGCGTTAGGAGATCCACGTGACCCATCCGGCCGATCCCCCCATAGGCGGGAGCGACGGCGAGCAGAAGAAGCTCAAGCTGCTCGCCGTGACCGCCTGTCCGACCGGTATCGCTCACACGTACATGGCTGCGGAGAAGCTCTCGCAGGCCGCGGAGAGCCTCGGCATCGATATGAAGGTGGAGACGCAGGGCTCCATCGGGGCCGAGAATGTCTTGACTGACAACGATGTCAGGGATGCCGACGGCATCATCATCGCCGCCGACAAGGACGTCGACCGCGGCCGTTTCGTGGGCAAGCGCGTGCTGTCCGTCGGCGTGTCCGAGGGCATCAGCCATCCCGAGCGGCTGATCGAGCAGGTGCGGAGCGCGCCCGTGCACGGCGGAGGCGGGGGCGGCGGATCCGCCGAGCCGCTCTCCAGCGGTGGCGGGGGCGGCAAGGAGCGGAGTCTCGCGTACAAGGCGCTGATGAACGGCGTCTCGTACATGATTCCGTTCGTCGTGGTGGGTGGGCTGCTGATCGCGATCTCGCTGTCGCTCGGCGGCCACACGGACCCCAAGGGCGGGCTCGTCATCCCCGACGACTCGTTCTGGATGCACGTCAACCAGATCGGTGTCATCGGCTTCACGCTGATGGTGCCGATCCTCTCCGGCTATATCGCGTATGCCATCGGCGACCGGCCCGCACTCGTGCCCGGCATGATCGGCGGTTGGATCGCCAACACCGGCGAGCTGTACGACTCCAAGGCGGGCGCGGGCTTCATCGGGGCCATCGTGACCGGCTTCCTCGCCGGTTATCTGGTGCTGTGGATCAAGAAGGTCAAGGTCCCGAAGTTCGCCCAGCCGATCATGCCGATCATCGTGATCCCCATCGTCGCGACCACGGCACTCGGACTCTTCTTCATCTACGTCATCGGCAAGCCGATCTCGTGGGTCTTCGAGCATCTGACCGACTGGCTCAGCGGCATGACCGGGACCAGCGCGATCCTGCTCGGCGCGATTCTCGGGCTCATGATCGCGTTCGACATGGGCGGTCCGGTCAACAAGACGGCGTTCCTGTTCGGCGCGGGGCTCATCGCGACCGGCAACCAGACCGTCATGGGCATGTGCGCCGCGGCCATCCCGGTCATGCCGCTCGGCCAGGGACTCGCGACGCTGATCCGCAAGCGGCTCTACAGCGAGCAGGAACGGGAGACCGGTCTCGCCGCCTTGTTCATGGGCTTCTTCGGCATCTCGGAGGGAGCGATCCCCTTCGCGGCCGCGCGGCCCGCGCAGGTCATCCCCGCGAACATGCTCGGTGGCGCGGTGGCCGGTGCGATCGCCGGTCAGGCGGGTGTCGAGGACGCGGTGCCGCACGGCGGGCCGATCGTGGCGGTCCTGGGCGCCATCGGCGGCGTACCGATGTTCTTCATCGCTGTCGCCATCGGCGCCGTCGTCACCGCACTCACCACCGTCACGCTGGTCGACCTCAGTGAGCGCAAGCGGCGCGGGGCGCCGATCGTCGGCGGTCCCGGCGGTCCCGAGCCGGTGCTCGCGGGGGTGGGCGCCGGAGCTGTCGCCTCCGGGGCCTCAGCGGCCCCGCAGAAGGCGCCCGCGGCGGCTGCCGCACCGGCGGCGGCCCCCTCCCCCGCCGTCGAGGACGCGGCCGGGGACGAAGTCCTCTCCGGCTACCTCACCGAGCAGACCGTGAAGGTCCAGCTGGACTCCGCCGACAAGGACACCGCGATCCGCGAGATGGCGAACCTCCTCGCCTCCACCGGCAAGGTGAACGACGTCGAGGAGCTGGTGCAGACCGCTCTGCGCCGCGAGGCCCAGGGCACCACGGGGCTCGGCGAGGAGATCGCCATCCCGCATGCCAAGACCGATGCGGTGACCTCGCCCGTCGTCGGGTTCGCGCGGTCGGCCGAGGGCATCGAGTGGGGTGCGCTCGACGGTACGAAGGCCAAGCTGATCTTCATGATCTCCGTGCCGGAGGCCGCCGCGGGCGACGAGCATCTGCGGATCCTCGCGCTGCTCTCGCGCAAGCTGATGGACACCGGCTTCCGGGAGCGCCTTGAGGCGGCGCCCGACGAGGCCGCGATCCTCGACGTGCTGCGCGAGGTTCGCTAGCCGTCTCGGCAGCCGCCTGTACGCCGATGGGCCCCGCACCTGCACGGTGCGGGGCCCATCGGCGTACGGACTCAGAAGATCGGTCGTATCCAGAAGGTCAGTGGCCGCCCGGGGTCTTCGCCGGGTTCGTGCCCTCGGCGGCGGCCGTCTCGCTGTAGATGTCCGGCTCCAGGTAGATCACGCGGGCGATCGGGACCGCCGCGCGGATGCGCTCCTCGGCGGTGTTGATCGCGGAGGCCACCTCGGCGGCCGTCTCGTCGTGACGCACGGCGATCTTGGCGGCGACGAGAAGCTCCTCGGGGCCGAGGTGCAGCGTGCGCATGTGGATGACGCGGGTGACCGTGTCGCCGTCGACCAGGGCCTTCTCGATCTTCTCGACCTCTTCCGTGCCCGCGGCCTCACCCAGGAGCAGGGACTTGGTCTCCGCGGCGAGGATGATCGCGATCAGGATGAGCAGGATGCCGATGCAGAGGGTGCCGATGCCGTCCCAGACGCCGTCGCCCGTGCCGAGCGCGAGGCCGACGCCGATCAGGGCCAGGATCAGGCCGACGAGCGCGCCCAGGTCCTCCAGGAGCACGACGGGCAGCTCGGGGGCCTTCGCGCGGCGGACGAACTGCGTCCAGGTGAGGTTGCCGCGCGTGTGGTTGGACTCCTTGATGGCCGTACGGAAGGAGAAGCTCTCGGCGATGATCGCGAACACCAGGACGCCGACCGGCCAGTACCAGTGCTCGATCTCGTGCGGGTGCTTGATCTTCTCGTAGCCCTCGTAGATCGCGAACATGCCGCCGACCGAGAAGAGCACGATGGAGACCAGGAAGGCGTAGATGTAGCGCTCGCGCCCGTACCCGAAGGGGTGTTGCGGGGTCGCCTCGCGCTGTGCCTTCTTGCCGCCGACGAGCAGCAGGCCCTGGTTGCCCGAGTCCGCGAGCGAGTGCACGCTCTCGGCGAGCATCGACGACGAGCCACTGAAGATGAACGCGACGAACTTCGCCACCGCGATCGCGAGGTTCGCGGCGAGTGCCGCGACAATCGCCTTTGTTCCGCCTGACGCGCTCATGTGTGCCCGTTGTCCCTTCGCCTGCGTACGTTCATGGCCTGCCGCCGGCATCGCTGCCGAACCGGGCGCCGCTTTGCCCGCCCTTTGCGGTGGGTCATTGTTGCAGCACGGGGCGCCGGTGGTGCGTCAGGCCATCACAGTGGCACGGAAGACCGTGCCGACTCCGGACAGTTCGGTCTTTTCGCCTGCGGGGACGAACACGGACTGTCCGGGCGCGAGTTCCTCGGTGCCGCCCGCGCCGACGGCACCGCCCACGCGGACCGCGCCCGCGACGCAGAGCAGGATCTGCGGGGTGGCGGCCGTGAGGTCGTGCGCCGCGGCGCTGCCCTCGGGCAGGACGAAGCGGGAGAGGCGGAACTCGTCGATCGGGGTGTCGTAGACCTCTTCGCCGTCGGGCGACGCCTCCGGGCGCAGGACTCCGGGGTCGGTCGCCTCGAAGCGGACGATGCGCAGGAGTTCGGGCACGTCGACGTGCTTGGGGGTCAGGCCGCAGCGCAGCACGTTGTCCGAGTTCGCCATGATCTCGACGCCGAGGCCGTCCAGGTAGGCGTGCGGGACTCCCGCGCCGAGGAACAGGGCCTCGCCGGGCTGGAGCCGGACGTGGTTGAGGAGCATCGCCGCGATGACACCGGGGTCGCCGGGGTAGTGGTGCGCGATGCCCGCGTACGGGGCGTAGGCGCCGCCAAGGCGTCCGGCGGCTTCGGTCACCTCGGTGACGGTCGCTGCCATCTCCTCGGGGTCGGCGGTCAGGACGGCCGTCAGGACCTCGCGCAGCGCGGCCTCCTGGGGCTTGGCGTGCAGCAGATCGACGTACGGCTTCAAGGAGTCGACGCCGAGTCCGGCAAGGAGGTCCGCCGCCTCGACCGGGTCGCGGAAGCCGCAGAGGCCGTCGAACTCCGTGAGCGCGCAGATCAGTTCGGGCTTGTGGTTTGCGTCCTTGTAGTTGCGGTTCGGGGCGTCGACTGGGATGCCGCGGCTCTCCTCGTCCTCGTACCCCTCCCTCGCCTGCTCCAGGTCGGGGTGGACCTGGAGGGAGAGCGGGGCGCCCGCGGCGAGGAGCTTGAGGAGGAAGGGCAGGCGCGGGCCGAACTTGGCGACCGCGGCCCTGCCGAGCTCGTGCCCCGGGTCCTCGTCGATCACCTTGTCGAGCGGGCCGCGCGCGGTGCGCGAGGGCGCGCCGGGGTGGGCGCCCATCCACATCTCGGCCTGCGGTTCACCGGTCGGCTCGACGCCGAGGAGCTCCGCGATGGCGGTGGTGGAACCCCAGGCGTAGGGGCGGATGGTGTTGGTGAGGCGGTCCACGGAGGGGTTCTCCCTTACGTACGTACGTGCGTGCGCGGGTGCGCGAGTGCTCGGGGCGCTGGTGCTCGGGTGCGCTGGTGCTCGGGGCGCTGGTGCTCGGGTGCGGGGTCTCAGATCACGACCGGGCCGTGGTCATGATCGGTCCCTCGGGGCGAGCGCCAGGTAAACGGCGGCGAAATCCGTGACGGCGATCAGCTCCGCGAGGGCCTCGAGCTCGTCGCCGTCCTCCGGTTCGAGCTCGCTGATCGCGATGTCGTGGCCGTGGGCGAGTTCGCGGGCCGTGGGCGCCGCGCTGAGCCCTCCGGCGTCCACCGGGCGGTCCCGGAGCAGGACGACGCGGGCGCGCAGCTGCTGGGGCTCCTCGACGCGGTCGCGGAAGAAGTCGTCGCCGCCGTCGCCGCCGCCGCTCGGGGCGAGGTTCCCGGCGAGCAGGGCGCCGTGCGCGGGCAGCGACTCGGGCAGCTCGCCCGCGACCGCCGGGTGCCCGGCGAGCTCGGCGAGCGTGGCGGCGAACCTGCGGCCGACGGGGCCCGCGAGCCTGCCCTCGGTCCAGATCACCGGGAGGGCGTCGGCGAGCTCGGCGGCGAGTGTCTTGGCGGGGTTGCTGTACGTGGCGATGACCGGCCCGCAGCGCTCCGCGACGTGGTCGAGGCGGTCGGCGATCTTCTCCAGGGTCTCGGCCGGTGCGGTGATCAGGCCGGTGCGGTCCAGGAGGATGAGCAGGGGGGTGAGCAGGGCCCAGAGGGTGGCGGGGGCGGAAGCGGCGGCCTCGTCGCTCACGCGCCGCGCCTCGTAGGTGCCCGACGCGCGCTCTCCGTCGTGCGGGGTTTCGTACTCCCCGTACGGAGAGGTGGCCATCGCGACCGTGAGGCCGTGCGAGCCCTCCACGCCCTCGGCCAGCGGGGAACGGGCGGGGGCTACGGCGACGACCGTGCTGCCGCGGCGGTAGGCCTGTTCCGCGAGGAGTTCGAGGCCTGGTTCCGTGCCGTCCGGGGTGGCGATGAGCAGCAGGTCCAGGGGGCCCGCCCAGCCCGGGAGCACCCAGCGCAGGGCGCCCGCCGCGGGGGCCACGCCGGTGGGGGCGAGGCGGATCACGGGGCAGCCCGTTCCGGCGAGGGTGCCGAGCAGGTCGGCCACGCAGGTGGCGGCGGTGCCGGGGCCCGCGATCAGGATGGCGCGGGGGCGGCCGTCCGGCTTGAGCTGCGTGAGCCCTGCCTCCGCGGCGTGCCGTACCGCGGTGCGGACGCGGGCGCCTGCCTCCGCCGCGCCGCGGAGCAGGCCGCGGCGGTCGGCTACGGCGAGGGCCTCGGGGGCGTCGAGGAGCGATTCGTCGAGCATGGGGTCGGGCCTCCGATTCGCCGGACGACGGGGACGCGTGGCGCCGCCGGTCGCACTTCTTGTCGTTACGCCGGGCCTTGCTGGGCGCTGCGCGGGGCCGCGGGTGCCTTGCGCGGAGCCTGCGGGTGCCTTACGCGGGGCGGCGGGCCTCGTCCACGAGGAGTACGGGGATGCCGTCGCGGACGGGGTAGGCGAGGCCGCAGTCCTTGGCGTCCGCCGTGCAGACAAGCTCCGTGTCCGCCTCCTTGAGGGGGGCGTGGCAGGCGGGGCAGGCGAGGATCTCCAGGAGGCCGGCTTCGAGCGGCATGGGGTGGGTCCCTTCGAGGGGGTGGGGTAAGGAATGTCGCCTGGTCAGCCTACCGCTGGCCCCTGGGCCTTGGGTGTGTGTACCGGCGGGGCTTCGCCCCGGGCCCCGTGGGTGGGACGCGGCGTCGCTTTTTGGCTGCGGGCCGGTGGGTGTTTGCGCCCACCCGTTCCGCCGTGCGGAACGCCTGCCCACGAACGGGGCGTCCTGACGGGGCGTCCTGACAGGGCGTCCTGGGGGCGGCGGCTTGGGCGGTTGTCGCCCGTGCCGCCGCCGGGTTTGGTCAGGCCCTGATGATGGCCAGGGCCTCGTCGCGGGCCTTGACCATCGTTGCCTCGTCCCGTGCTTCCACGTTCAGGCGCAGCAAGGGCTCCGTGTTGGAGGCCCGGACGTTGAACCACCAGTCCGCGGCCGTCACCGTGAGCCCGTCCAGGGTGTCGATGGTGACGCCCTCCTGGGATGTGTACGTCGCCTTGATCGCCGCGAGGCGGGACTCCTGGTCGTCGACCGTGGAGTTGATCTCGCCGGAGGCCGCATAGCGGTCGTACTGCGCGACGAGGGCCGAGAGCGGACCGTCCTGGCCGCCGAGCGCCGCCAGGACGTGGAGCGCGGCCAGCATGCCCGTGTCCGCGTTCCAGAAGTCACGGAAGTAGTAGTGCGCCGAGTGCTCACCGCCGAAGATGGCGCCCGTCTTGGCCATCTCCTCCTTGATGAACGAGTGGCCCACGCGGGTGCGGACCGGCGTGCCGCCGTTCTCCCGCACCACCTCGGGCACCGACCACGAGGTGATGAGGTTGTGGATGACCGTGCCCTTGCCGCCGTTGCGCGCGAGCTCGCGCGAGGCGACCAGAGCGGTGATCGCCGACGGGGAGACCGGGGCGCCGTCCTGGTCGACGACGAAGCAGCGGTCCGCGTCCCCGTCGAAGGCGATGCCGAGGTCGGCGCCCTCCTCGCGCACCCGCTCCTGGAGGTCCACGATGTTCTTCGGGTCGAGGGGGTTGGCCTCGTGGTTCGGGAACGTGCCGTCCAGCTCGAAGTACATCGGCACCAGCGTCAGCGGCAGCCCGTCGAAGACCGTGGGGACGGTGTGCCCGCCCATGCCGTTGCCCGCGTCCACGACGACCTTCAGCGGGCGGATGGACGTCAGGTCCACCAGGCCGCGCAGATGCGCCGCGTAGTCCTTGAGGGTGTCCCGCTCGGTGAGCGTGCCGGCAGTGGCGGCCGGCTCCGGGGCGCCGGACCGGGACCAGCCCTCCACCAGGGCGCGGATCTCGGCGAGACCGGTGTCCTGGCCGACCGGGGCGGCGCCCGCACGGCACATCTTGATTCCGTTGTACTGCGCGGGATTGTGCGAAGCCGTGAACATCGCACCCGGCAGGTTCAGCGCACCCGACGCGTAATAGAGCTGGTCCGTCGAGCAGAGGCCGATCTCCGTGACGTCGACACCGAGCGCGGCGGCCCCGCGCGCGAAGGCCCGCGAGAGGCCCGGCGACGACGGCCGCATGTCGTGGCCGGTGACGATCGCGTCCGCCCCCGTCACCCTCGCGAAGGCCGCACCGAACAGCTCGGCGAGCGACTCGTCCCACTGATCCGGGACCACCCCGCGCACGTCGTACGCCTTCACGATCTGGGACAGATCAGCAGTCACGGCCAACCCTCTCTGCAGGTTCTGCGAGTTCAGCGGATTCGAAGAGCACTCGTCACGCCTCGTCACGCACTCGTCGGTCACCCCAAACTACCCGCAACGACTGACAACCAGCTGTGAGCATCGTCAAGTCGTCGCAGGTCGACGTCAGGTTCTCGTCACGGCAGCATCCAGCCGAGCACCACCGTGCTCTGCCCCACCACGATCAGGCACATCACCAGCAACAGGCCGAGGCTCCAGGGCAGCACCTTGCGCAGCAGATCGCCCTCCTTGCCCGCGAGGCCGACCGCCGCGCAGGCGATCGTCAGGTTCTGCGGGGAGATCATCTTGCCGAGCACACCGCCCGAACTGTTGGCAGCCGCGAGCAGTTCGGGCGAGAGCCCGGACTGCTGAGCCGCCGTCACCTGGAGCGCGCCGAACAGCGCGTTGGCCGAGGTGTCCGAGCCGGAGACCGCGACGCCGAACCAGCCGAGCACCGGCGAGAGGAAGGCGAGCCCCGCGCCCGCCGCCGCCACGAAGTGGCCGATGGTGGCGGCCTGCCCGGACAGGTTCATCACGTACGCGAGGGCGAGCACGGACGTCACGGTGAGGATCGCGAACCGCAGTTCGTGCACGGTCGAGAGCCATTCACGCACCGCCACGCGCGCGTGCACCCCGATGATGGCCGCCGTGCCCACACCGGCGAGCAGTACGAGCGTCCCGCCCGTCGCGACGAGCGGCAGCGAGAAGAGGTTGCCGCCGACCGGATCCCCGTCGGGGCCCGCGACGTTCAGGAAGGGCCAGTCGAAGGTCTGCGTCGCCTTGGCCAGCAGGTCCTTCACCGGCGGGATCTGGGCCACCGAGAAGATGGCGACGATGAGCGCGTAGGGGGCGTAGGCGCGCAGGATCTCGGGGCGCGGGTCGTCCTGGTCGAGGTCTTCGCTGCGTACGCCGGTGAGGACCGCCACGCGTACGGGCTCCGCGGCGGGTTTGCGTGCGCTGGGCACCGCCATGAGGGCGGCGGCGCCCGCCAACGCCGCCCCGATGTCGGCCAGCTGGGCGGAGACGTAGTTGGACGCGGCGAACTGCGCGGCGGCGAAGGCGAATCCGCACACCAGGGCGGGCACCCAGGTCTCGCGCAGGCCGCGCCGCCCGTCCACCAGGCCGACCAGGAGCAGGGGCACGACCAGGGCGAGCAGCGGTGTCTGGCGGCCGACGACCGTGGCGACGGTGTCCAGCGGGAGCCCGGTGACCTGCGCGAGCGTCACCACGGGGGTGCCCATGGCGCCGAAGGCGACGGGCGCGGTGTTGGCCACGAGGGCGACGACCGCGGCCTTCACGGGGTCGAAGCCGAGCGCCACCAGCATCACGGCGGAGATCGCGACGGGTGCCCCGAAGCCGGCGAGCGCCTCAAGGAGGGCGCCGAAGCAGAAGGCCACGACGAGTGCCTGGATGCGCGGATCGTCCGAGAGCCGGCCGAAGGAGCGGCGCAGGATGTCGAAGTGCCGGGTGCGCACCGTCATCCGGTACACCCACAGGGCGTTGACGACGATCCACAGGATGGGGAAGAGCCCGAAGAGTGCGCCCTGCGCGGCGCCGGACGCGGTCTGGCCGAGCGGCATCCCGTACGCGAGGAAGGCGACCAGGGCGGCGACACCGAGGCCGATGAGGCCCGCGTGGTGGGCCTTCATGCGGACGGCGCCGAGCAGGACGAGGACGGTGAGGAGGGGCAGGGTCGCGATGAGGGCGGACAGGCCGAGCGAATCGGCCACGGGCTCCAGCTGCTGCACGTACACGGACGGCTCCCCGGTTTCCGTGATGCGGAAGGTGATCTCTCACAAGTGGGGGAATGGTCGTGTCGACGGCATGCGCACGTCAATGGGTCGCGCGCGAGAAGCTGTTCAGCAATCAACGACAGGGGTCTACGGAGACGCCAGAGCTCTACGGAGAGGGGCGTTACGGATGGCCGGACCGAGGTGCCGTACTGAGGGGCGCTCAGGAATCCGGTGAGCGCAGCACCCGCAGATGGCCGCGGCGCGCGACCTCCATCGGATCCGCCCTGCGCGGGCCCGAGCCGCCCGCCTCCGCCGCGCGCTCCTGCGGGCGGGCCGCCTCGCGCACCGCGTTGGCGAGCGCTTCGAGGTCGTCGCCGCTGGGGCGGGCCGGACCGGAGGCGTCGGCGAGGCGGACGACCTCCCAGCCACGGGGCGCGGTGAGGCGCTCGGAGTGCTGGGCACACAGGTCGTAGCAGTGGGGTTCGGCGTAGGTGGCGAGGGGGCCGAGGACCGCGGTCGAGTCGGCGTAGACGTACGTCAGCGTCGCGACGGCGGGACGGCCGCAAGCGGTGCGCGAACAGCGACGTACAGGGCTCACGATGTTGGACGGTACCGCACTCTTGAGCGGGCCGCGACGACTCTCCGGGAGGTCACCCCACCGTGTCGTGCTGTGATCCCCGCCACGGCCCGCTCGTGCGGCGCCTCGCTGACCTGCGGTGACGCAAGGGGCCTGGGTGACCAGTGGTGTTGAATCCGGTCACCACTTGGCGCAAATCCCGTCATTCATCGCGAGATCGGCGGTCCCGGAGAGATACGGAATCGGGCCCGAGCCTGGCCGGAACGGTCATCGGGCGACAGGCCGCGCGCGCTGCGGAAGAGTCGCGGGGGCCGCACCGAAGGCGGCCCGAAGCTGTGCGGAAACGGCGATCTCGAGGACTACTCTTCGTCAGTGATGGACGACCCCGTACAGCCCCGCACCGCAGACCCGAGGCCCCGCCGCCGCGACCGCCACGGCCGGGGCATGCGCGGACCCGTGGCGCCGCCCCAGGTGCCGCTGTCCGCCAGCCGCGCCGAGGTCTTCACCGACCTGGTGCAGGACTCCGTGGAGCGTCTCGAGCGGCGGTGGCCCCAGCTCAGCGAGATCGAGTTCCTGGTGCTCGAGGTCCCCGCGCTCGGCCGGGGCGGCGGCGCGGGCGAGGACGACTGGAGCGACGACGTCGTGCCGCTCGGGGGCATCATCGAGGCCTCCGAGGGGCGGCCGGCCCGGGTGGTCGTCTACCGGCGCCCGGTGGAGATCCGGACCAAGGGGCGCGACGAGCGGGCCGCGCTCGTCCACGAAGTGGTGGTCGAGCAGGTCGCCGAGCTCCTCGGCCTCTCCCCCGAGTCGGTGGACCCGCGCTACGGCGAGGACTGAACCTACTTCTGCAGCACCTTCAGGTCTTGCTCCGCCTTCGGCACCGACACCGTGCCCCTGTCGTCCGGCAGGGTCTGGACGGTGAACATCGGGACGCCGTCCTCCGGGTCCTCCAGCATGCGCGAGGCGTAGACGTCGGCCCCCGACACCGGTTCCACCGTGAGTGCGTACGTGCCCTTGAGGCCGCTCGGGACGGGAGCCTTGACCCCCAGCGTTGTGCCGCCCTTGACCGTGTACGTCTTGCTCGTCGGCGAGCCGCCCTGGGAGCCCGCAGAGGCCGTGACCCGCACCTTCCCGGTGCCGCCGGGGGCGACGAGGGACAGCGTGGAGCCCTTGGCCCGGTTGTCGGCCACCGTCGCGCGCGTGCCGATCGTGTTCGTGGCGGGGATGAACGCCGTCTCCTGGTCGGCGCCCTTGCCCCGGGTGACGCGCAGGGCGGCCACCACCGGTGCCGCGTCCTCGGTCGGCGTCAGGACCAGTGAGCCCGCCTCGCCCTTGGTGACGTCACCGAGGTCGACCGCGGTCGTCATGCCGGACTTCACGTGCAGGTTCGCGTGCCCCGCCGGGCTGATCGAGCCGCTGGGCGCGGCCAGTCGCACCTTCAGGTCGGCGTCGTCCGCGCCGGGCGCGAAGGCGACCAGACGCACCGACGTGGCGTCCTTGGGGATGCCGGGCAGGACCAGGCGGGTCGCGGGGTCGGCGGAGGCGGGCAGCCAGTCGCCGCCGAGCTTGTCGTCCGACGACTGCACGGCGGCCGCGACCCGGCCGCTGCGCGCGGTCACGTGCATCGTCAGGTTGGTCTGCTCCTTGGGCGACAGGGTGGACAGCAGGACCGGGACGCTGGAGTGCGGCTGGACCTGGATCGCCTCCCCCACCTCGGTCTTGAGGGCGCCGTCCTTGCCGTACAGCTCGATGTCGACGACGGCCGCCGAGTCGTCCGGGTTGGTCAGGTGGACGTAGTCGCTGCGGCCCTTGGCGGTGCTCGCGCCCGGGAACCAGAAGTCCGTGTCGGGCGCCGTGCAGTTGGCGCCCTGGAGGCCGCGGCCACTGCCCACCGAGTACTTGGTGGTCTGCTGGACCGTCCAGCCCGGGGCCAGCTTGCCGTCGGCGGTGCCCAGGAGCGCGGGCGACTCCCCGCCGGACTCCTCGCCGGTGACGGGCTTGCCCGGTGCCTTCTGGGTCAGGAAGGGCTTGACGGCCTTCTTCTTGTCCTTGCCGCCGTGCTTGGGAGCGTCCGTCAACTCCTGCGTCGCGGGCAGCAGTTCCGCCTTGCCCGCATCGCCGGAGCCCTTGCCCTCGGGCGTGAACGCCGTGTACGAGGTCTCGGCGAGGTCGGACGAACTGGGCACCGGGCAGAGCAGGCTGGTGCGCTCGACGGGCAGCCGCGCGGCTGCCTTCGCGCCGTCGTCGCCGCTGCCGTCGGGCGCGTTGACCACGGCGAATCCGGTGACGGCGGCGAGGGCGGCCACCGCGGCGATCAGGGACTGGGTGGTGCGGTTCACTGCTGGCTCCCGTCGGGGCGCTCACTGTCGGTGCCGTGCGGCGGCTGCGGGGGCTGGGGCGGCATCGGAGGCTGCTGCTGGCCGTACGTGGCGTCGAACGACTGCCCGTACTGCTCGCCGCCGCCCTGCGTGCCCCCGTAGGCGTACGGGTCGTACTGACCGCCCTGGTAGGGGTCTTGGTACGCGCCCTGGTCGTAGCCGCCCGCGGGGTACTGCGCTTCCTGGTACTGCTGCTCGCCTTGGTACGTGCCGTAGTCGGCGCCCGTGTGGGCGGGGGCCTGCCACTCGTCGTACGACTGCTGCTGGGGCACCGCGGCGAAGGCCTCCTCCTGCGGAGGAGGCGGAGGCGTACCGGCGTCGTCCTGCCCGGCGGCCTCCTGCGCGGCGTCCTGCTCGGCCTGGGCGGCGCGCAGCCTGCGTGCCCTGCGTCCCTCGCCCTCGACGGGCTGCGCCGGGATGACGGGCTCGTCGGGGAGGTCGTCGTCCACGTGCCGGCGCCGTCCGGGAAGGGCCATGACCACCAGGACGACGGCGAGCGCGCCCTGGGCCCACAGCCAGCCCGTGTGGCTCGCGGGCGTGTCGTGGACGACGTCCAGGCGGCCTCCGGTGGCGGGCAGGGCGAAGCCCTGCGCCCAGCCGTCCAGCGTGGTCCCGGTCAGGGGCTTGCCGTCCAGGGTCGCCGTCCAGCCGTCGTCGGCCGCGTCGGCCAGGCGCAGGGTGCGGCCCTCGTCGCCTGCCGGGATGTTCGTGTGCAGCTCGACGGGGCCCGCGGCGACGGGCAGGGGATCGCCGGACTCGGGCACGATCGCGGCGCGCGAGACCTGGCGGTCCACGCGCCACAGGGCACTGCCGTCCTCCTGGCTGAGCCGGGTGAGGCCGGGCGTGGAGTCCAGGGTGCGGCTCATCTGGCGGGGGGCGCCGTCGCGTACGAGTACGTAGCGGACGGCGAAGCCGCCTAGCTGGTCGGCCTGATCGGCGCCGGAGCCCGCGAGGAGCCTGGCGGCGATCTTGTCGAGGTGTTGGTTCGAGCCGCCCGCGTCGGCGAGCTCGGCGTCACCGAGGCGGGCGCCGGAGCCGCGGACGAGCGTGTACGCCACCTGGGCGGGCGAGTCGCTGTCCAGGACGAGCGTGCGGGCCTGGTCCTGCGTGCCGCTCTCCTCGGCGACGAACGCGGGCACCTGCACCGGGTCGCGCCGCTCCAGGGGGCCGTCGGCGCCGCGGATCATCCACCCGGCGGCGACGAGCAGCGGCCCGGCGGCCGCCGCGAAGGCGATGAGGACGGCGACCGGCTGACGCCAGCCGAAGCTCTGCTCGGCGACACGCGTGCGTGCGCCGTCGGCGCCGAGCGCGGCGGCGGCAAGGAGCGCGATGCCGTAGCCGAGGGTGGCGGGACCCGCCCACGCCGAGCCGTTCGAGAGCACCGCGAAGACCAGGGAGACCAGCGCGGCGATCCAGGCGGTGCGGACGGCGAGCTGCCGCTCGGTGCGCAGGAGCGCGGCGAGGGCGGCCAGCACGATGCCGATGAGCAGCAGCCCGTCTACGGTCCCGGGGCCGCCGGGGCTGCCCCCGAGCAGGTCGAACCCGGTCGCGGAGCCCGCGCCGAACTCCAGGCCCGCCTCACCGAAGAAGCCGAAGGGCAGCAGCGCGAGCGACCAGGGGGCGAGGATCAGGAGCGGGGTGCCGAGCGCGGCGATGAAGCGCGGCCCGTACGCCGTGATGTCGCCCCTGCGCACCACGAGGAGCGCGAGGCCGAGCACCAGGGCGATCGGCCACATGATCGGCGTGAAGGCGGTGGTGAGCGTCAGGAGCAGGGCGAACGCCCACGAGGCGCGCCAGCTCCCGCGGTTGCCCTCCGAGGAGGTCAGTCCGCTGGCGGCGATGCCCGCGCGCGCCATGAGCGGCAGCAGGATCGCCAGGACGGCGGTGCCGATGCGTCCGCCCGCGAGCGCGCCCGTGGCGGCCGGCAGGAAGGCGTACGCGACGGAAGCCCAGGCGCGCAGCAGCCGCGACTCGACCAGCGGCCGCGACGCGAAGTAGGCGGCGAACCCCGCCAGCGGAACCGAGCCGACCAGCAAGACCGTGACGGCGAGTCCGGTGGATCCGAACAGCAGGGTGCTGAGCCCCGCGACGAGCGCCAGGTAGGGCGGCGCCGACTGTGTGCCGCCGGTGCCGACCGGGTGCCAGGCGTCGAGATAGCGCGCCCAGAGGGCCGAGGAGTCACCGGGGGCGGGAAGCAGCGCGCCGCCCGCGAGGGCGCCGCCGCCGAGGAGTTCGCGGCAGGCGATGAGCGAGACGAAGAGCAGCACCACGAAGAGCATCGGCCCCGGCTTGCGGGCCAGGCGCTTCAACCGGGCGAACTGCTCGACCTGGAGGAAGTCGGCGTCGTCTCCGCCGGGGCCGGATTCGACGGTTCCGTGCCGTCCCGCGCCGGTGACGGCCTCGGGGTCGGAGCGGCCGACGACATTGCCCGCGACCTGTTCGACGGTGGCGCGCACGGTGGCACCGGGCGGCGGGAAGAGCGGGCGCATCTCGGCGGGTTCGAGCGCCGACTTGCCGCGCTGCTTGCGGGCGGCGGCGATCCGACCCGGCCGCAGCAGCGTCCCGAGGAGACCGGCGACCTCGTCGACGGCCTGGCCCGGCACCTTGCCGACCAGATAGGCGACCGTGCGCAGCAGGGTGCCCACCACGAGCCGGAAGAGCACCCAGGGCAGCACGGCCGTACGCGCGTTGACGAGCAGGGTGTAGGCGGCGCCCGCCTTGTCCACGCGGTGCGGCGACGTCGACGTACGCCCGACGCAGTCGACGGTGCGGCGCTCGCGCGAGGAGGCCTCGGCGTGCCGTACGACGGCTTCGGGGGCGACGAGGACGCGGTGGCCCGCGTTCTGCGCGCGCCAGCACAGGTCGACGTCGTCCCGCATGAGCGGGAGCCGTCGGTCGAACCCGCCGAGTTCGTCGAAGACGTCACGCCGGATCAGCATGCCCGCGGTGGACACGGACAGGACGGGCCGTACGTGGTCGTGCTGGCCCTGGTCCTGTTCGCGGCGGTCGATGCCGGTCCAGCGGCGGCCGCTGTTGGCGATGGAGACGCCGACCTCGAGAAGCTGACGGCGGTCGTACCAGCCGCGGAGCTTGGGGCCGACGATCGCGACGTCCTTGCCGACCTCGCGTTCGTTCTCCACGACGCGCAGCAGCTCGGCGAGGGCGCCGGGTTCGGGCGCGCAGTCGTCGTGCAGCAGCCACAGCCACTGCTCGGGCTCGCCGTGCGGCAGGTCCGGGAGGTCGTAGGCGTCGTCGCGCCAGGACCGGCTGACCGGGTCCCAGCCGCTGGGGCGCTTCAGATAGGGCAGTTCTTCCGGGGTCAGCACGCCGGCGGTGCGGTTCGCCTCGTCGACGGCCGTGCCGAAGCCGGAGCGCCGGGCCAGGTGCAGGACGCGGTCGGGGCCGAGTGCCTCGGTGACCAGGCGTGCGGAGTCGTCCGCGCTGCCGGTGTCCGCGGCCACGGCGTTCTGCACCGGGCGGTCCTGGCCGAGCAGGCCGGCGAGGGCGTCGGGCAGCCAGCGGGCGCCGTCGTGGGAGACGATCACGGCGGTCACGACGTGCCGCGGGAACTCAGGGGCGGCAGCGTCGTGGTGGGAGGCTGCCGAATGGCTGTGCACGGACATCGAGGTACGGGCCCCGGTTCGATGGACTGCGGTGGACGCCTGCGCTTCATGGGGGCGCCGGGGCGTCTCGGACGGGGCCCCACACTAACGGCTGGCATCACAACAGCCCGCCGCCTGTGGATAACCCACGGGCGACGGGCTGTTCCTTACGTAGGGGTGTGTGCCGTTTGGTCGGGCGGTTGTTCGGGCGGACGGTCGGAGGAACCAGCTCGCGTTCAGACGGCGGCCTTCTTCAAACGGCGGCGTTCGCGCTCCGAAAGGCCGCCCCAGATACCGAATCGCTCGTCGTTCGCCAGTGCGTACTCAAGGCATTCCGAACGAACCTCACAGGCGAGGCAGACCTTCTTGGCCTCTCGCGTGGAGCCGCCCTTCTCCGGGAAGAAGGACTCGGGATCGGTCTGGGCGCACAGCGCGCGCTCCTGCCAGCCGAGTTCCTCGTCCGCGTCCTCGACCAGCAGTTCCTGAACCAGCTCGGTCATGTGCGCCCCTCGTCTGTCTGTGCGTCCCCGTGGTGCTTGCCGTTACCGATTTCGGCTGAACGACACGAGTGAAATTACAAGTGTGCCGATCCGGGCCAGTCAAGCCGAGATCTGCTATTGGGTCCCTTATTCACCCTGCGGAACCAAGCTAATGCGGAAAGTGTTCAAATCGGCATAAACCACGTCACCTGCCGGTGGCCCATCCCGAGGCGCTCCGCGACCGCCCTCATCAGGGAAGGACGTCACGGAGATCGATCCCGTTGCGGCCTGTGCACCGAAGCGAAGAGGATCACATTCGGGTCACGGGATCACGCCGGGGTTTACGCGCCGGTTGAAGCGCGATGTGTCCCGTGTGCCCACTGCACAAACCTTTCACCTGAGAGAATAACCGGATGAGGTGAAACATATCCCACATACCGGACATAGAGTTGACAGAGAAGGTGTGAGCCGCTGTTCTAGTGGGCATGCTCGCAAAATTGGCACTCTCGACGACCCGCACCAGCGGGCTCCTCGGTGCTGTCCACGCGCGCTGTCGCTGTTCCTGCTCCAGCTGTTGAGCCATACCGCTTCCAGCCGTTGAGCCCGCTCCACCCCTCCCTCGCGACACCCCAGCACTCACGTTGAGGAACCACCGCACCATGAACAGCGACAGCGACCTCCAGATCGCCGGCGACATCCTCGAAGTCCCCCACCTCCTGCAGCCCGCCCGCGAGCACCCGGCCACCGTGGCCGAGTTCGTCGGCCTGGCCCGCACCATCGCGGCCGACCGCGCGCAGTGGGCCCACCTCGTCGAGTACGACGCGACGAGCCGGTGGTACCACCGGCTGCGCACGGGTCCCGGCTACGAGGTCTGGCTGCTCTCCTGGGTGCCGGGACAGGGCAGCGGATCGCACGACCACGGCCTCTCCTCCGGCGTACTCACGGTCCTGGAGGGTGAACTGACGGAGCGTACGGAGCGCGGGCAGCGCGCGCTCGGCGCCGGCGCCCAGCGCGTGTTCGCGCCCGGGTACGTCCACGAGGTCGTCAACGACTCCCTGGAACCGGCCGTCAGCCTGCACGTCTACTACCCCGGCCTGACCGACATGCCGATGCACGCGGCCCAGTGCGGCGTGCGTGCCACCGCTCCGGCGGCCGGAGATGTCGTAACCGCCTGACGCACTGTCGTACCTGCCTGACATGCTTGGGCCCATGCGCATTGTGGTCCTGGCCGGCGGTATCGGCGGCGCCCGTTTCCTCCGCGGGCTCAAGAAAGCCGCGCCTGACGCGGACATCACGGTCATCGGCAACACCGGTGACGACATCCACCTGTTCGGGCTCAAGGTCTGCCCCGACCTCGACACCGTGATGTACACCCTCGGCGGCGGCATCAACGAAGAGCAGGGCTGGGGGCGTACGGACGAGACGTTCAAGGTCAAGGAAGAACTCGCGGCGTACGGGGTCGGCCCCGAGTGGTTCGGCCTCGGCGACCGGGACTTCGCCACCCACATCGTGCGGACGCAGATGCTGGCCGCCGGATTCCCGCTCAGCGCGGTGACGGAAGCGCTCTGCGAGCGGTGGCAGCCCGGCGTGCGGCTCATCCCGATGTCGGACGACCGCGTGGAGACGCATGTCGCCGTCACGGTCGACGGCGAGCAGAAGGCCGTGCACTTCCAGGAGTACTGGGTGCGGCTGCGGGCGTCCGTGGACGCGCACGCCGTCGTGCCGGTCGGCGCGGACCAGGCCAAGCCCGCGCCCGGCGTCCTGGAGGCGATCGCCGACGCGGACGTCGTGCTCTTCCCGCCGTCCAACCCCGTGGTGAGCGTCGGGACGATCCTCGCCGTGCCGGGGATCCGCGAGGCCATCGCGGACGCGGGCGTGCCCGTCGTCGGCCTCTCCCCCATCGTCGGGGACGCCCCCGTGCGGGGCATGGCCGACAAGGTGCTCGCCGCGGTGGGCGTGGAGACGACGGCCGCCGCGGTCGCCGAGCACTACGGGAGCGGGCTGCTCGACGGCTGGCTCGTCGACACCGTGGACGCGGGGGTCGTGGAGCGGATCGAGTCGGCCGGGATCCAGTGCCGGGCGATTCCGCTGATGATGAGCGACATGGACGCGACCGCCGAGATGGCGCGTGCGGCGCTCGCCCTCGCGGAGGAGGTGCGGGCGTGAGTTCCTCCGTGGGCTCCTCCGGGGCCGGGGCTTCCGAGGCCGGGTTTTCCGGGGGCGGGCCGTCGTTCCGGGTGTGGGCCGTTCCCGGGCTGCCCGAGGTGCGCCGAGGGGACGATCTCGCCAAGCTGATCGCCGCCGCGGAGCCGGGGCTCGCCGACGGTGACGTACTCCTTGTCACCTCGAAGATCGTCAGCAAGGCCGAGGGCCGGATCGTCGAGGCGAGCGACCGCGAGGCGGCGATCGACGCGGAGACCGTGCGGGTCGTGGCGCGGCGCGGGACCCTGCGCATCGTCGAGAACCGGCAGGGCCTCGTCATGGCCGCCGCCGGAGTCGACGCCTCCAACACTCCCGCCGGCACGGTGCTGTTGCTGCCCGAGGACGCCGACGCCTCGGCGCGTGCGGTGCGGGACGGGCTGCGGGACGCGCTGGGCGTGGACGTGGGGATCGTGATCACGGACACCTTCGGGCGGCCCTGGCGCACCGGGCTGACCGATGTCGCCATCGGGGCGGCGGGCGTGCGGGTCCTCGACGACCTGCGGGGCGGCGTCGACGCGTACGGCAATCCGCTGAGCGCGACGGTCGTCGCCACCGCGGACGAGCTGGCCGCCGCCGGTGACCTGGTCAAGGGCAAGGCGGGCGGGCTGCCGGTCGCGGTGGTCCGCGGGCTTTCGCACGTCGTCGGGGAGAGCGACGCGGCCGGTGCGGGGGCCCGGGTCATGGTGCGCGACTCTCGTGACGACATGTTCCGGCTCGGTACGTCCGAGGCCGTGCGCGAGGCGGTGACGCAGCGGCGGACCGTGCGGGAGTTCACGGACGAGGCGGTGGATCCCGGGGCCGTGCGGCGGGCCGTGGCGGCGGCGGTGACCGCGCCCGCGCCGCATCACACGACGCCGTGGCGGTTCGTCCTGCTGGAGTCGCGGGAGTCGCGGGTGCGGCTGCTCGACGCGATGCGGGACGCGTGGGTCGCGGACCTGGAGCGGGACGGGAAGTCCGCGGAGTCCGTCGCGAAGCGGGTGCGGCGGGGGGATGTGCTGCGCAAGGCGCCCTACCTGGTGGTGCCTTGTCTGGTGATGGACGGCTCTCATACGTACGGGGATGCTCGGCGGGACGCGGCCGAGCGGGAGATGTTCGTCGTCGCGGCGGGCGCCGGGGTGCAGAATTTCCTGGTCGCGCTTGCCGGGGAGCGGCTTGGCTCCGCCTGGGTCTCTTCGACGATGTTCTGCCGGGATGTCGTACGGGACGTTCTGGGGCTGCCGGATTCCTGGGACCCGATGGGGGCGGTTGCCGTCGGGCACGCGGCGGGTGAGCCTGCGGCTCGGGCTCCGCGGGATGTGGGGGACTTCGTCGAGGTTCGTTGAGGTTGCTCGCCCCGGGGTGCGGGGCGGGGCGGCCGGCCTGCCTGGGACGGGGTGGCTGTGGGTTCTGGGGTCGGCTGCGGGGCTGTGGGGGCTTGTCGCGCAGTTCCCCGCGCCCCTTATAGGGCCGGTTCTTCGGCTGCGGGTTCGATGTGGTTGCTCGCGCCGTTCCTCGCGCCCCTTATAAGGCCGGTTCGTCAGCTGCGGGTTCGTTGTAGTTCCTCGTGTCCCTCGTAGGGCCGGAGGTCAGAGCTTTGCGATGTCTGTTTTGGGCATTTTTGGGGTTCTGCGGGACGGGGTGCGGCCGCTCAGGAGGATCAGGCGGGCGGCTCGGTGGCGTTGGCCCTCGTAGGGGGCCAGGAGGCGGAGCATCTCCTCGTCGTCGGCCGTGCGGTCGCCCGCAAGCGCGTGGCCGACGATCCCGGGCAGGTGGAGGTCGCCCACCGTGACCGCGTCCGGGGCGCCGTTGCTCCGCTGGATGGTCTCCGCCGACGTCCAGGGGCCGATGCCCGGGATCAGTTCCAGGCGGGCCTGCGCTTCGGGCGGGGCCATCGTCGCCGCCTCCTCCATGCGCGCGGCCACGCGTGCCGTACGCAGGATCGTCGACGCGCGCTTGTCGTCCACGCCCGCCTTGTGCCACTCCCAGGACGGGATCAGCGTCCAGGTCCTCGGGTCCGGCATCACGTGCATACGGAGCTGGGCGGGGACCGGGCCCGGGGCCGGTTCGCCGTACTTGCGGACCAGTAGGCGCCAGGCGCGGTACGCCTCGTCCGTCGTGACCTTCTGTTCCAGGATCGACGGGATCAGGGACTCCAGGACCAGGCCCGTGCGGATCAGGCGCAGGCCGGGGCGGCGGTGCGCCGTTACCGCGAGCAGGCGGTGGCGGGGGGTGAAGTCCTCGGGGGTGTCCGAGGCGCCCAGGAGCTGCGGAAGCTGGTCAAGGAGCCAGTCGGCTCCCTCGCCCCAGGCCTCGGCCTCCACCGTGTCGCCGCGCTGGGCCACTCTGAGCGTGCCGGGGCCCTGGGGGGTGCGGCTCGCCCGCCAGGCCGAGCCGTCGGGGGTCACGCGGAACGTGGGGTCCGCGGGGCCTCTTCGCAGAGGGCCCAGGGTCAGGCCCAGGTTCAGGGGGTGGGGCGGGGTCCAGGTGCGGATCGCTGCCGCTGTGGCCTGGCGGGGCATGCCCTGGGGGATCGCCGTTTCGCCGCCGCGCACTGTGGTGCGGGTGGGGGTGGTGCGGGGGGCGAAACGGGATGACATCTGTACGAGGGTAGGGGCTTTCTCTGTCCCCTACCCCGCCCCTTCCCGAAAACCCGCTCCGGCGCAGGGGCCTTGCCTCGCGTCGAAAACCTGCGAAGCCCTCTACTGGTCCGAGGAGAAACGCACCGACCCCGCCGGCAGCTCCGCCCCGCACCACACCCGTACGCCGTCCCGCAGTTCGTTGTCGGCGCCGACCATCGCTCCGTCGCCGATCACCGCGCCCGCCAGGATCGTGCGGGCGCCCACCCTCGCGTCCGCGCCGATCAGGGAGTCCGTGATCACCGCGTTCGGTTCGACGACCGCGCCCGCGAGGATCGTGCTGCCGTCCACCCGGGCGCCCTCGCCGATCACCGCGTGCTCGCCGACCACCGTGCCGCCGGTGAGCTTCGCGTCCGGGGCGACCGTGGCGGTCGGCAGGATCAGGCGGTCGCCGCAGCGGCCGGGGATCGCGGGGGACGGTGCGCGGCCCAGGACCAGGTCGGCGGAGCCGCGTACGAAGGCCTGGGGCGTGCCCAGGTCGAGCCAGTACGTCGAGTCGACCATGCCCTGGAGGTGGGCTCCGGAGGCCAGCAGATCGGGGAACGTCTCGCGTTCGACCGAGACGGGACGGCCCACGGGGATGGTGTCGATGACCGAGCGGCGGAACACGTACGCGCCCGCGTTGATCTGGTCGGTGACGATCTCCTCGGGGGTCTGCGGCTTCTCCAGGAAGGCCTGCACCCTGCCGGTGCCGTCGGTCGGCACGAGGCCGAAGGCGCGGGGGTCGGTGACCTTCGTGAGGTGCAGGGAGACGTCCGCCCCCGACTCCTCGTGCGTCGTGACCAGGGCCGGGATGTCCAGGCCCGTGAGGATGTCGCCGTTGAAGATCAGGACCGGCTCGTCGGGTCCCGAGCGCAGGCGCGAGGCCACGTTGCGGATCGCGCCGCCCGTGCCCAGGGGCTCGGTCTCCGTGACGTACTCGATGTGGAGGCCGAGGGCCGAGCCGTCCCCGAAGTGCGGCTCGAAGACCTCGGCGAGGTACGAGGTCGCCAGGACGATGTGGTCCACGCCTGCCGCGCGGGCCCGCGCCAGCTGGTGGGTGAGGAACGGGACGCCCGCCGCCGGAACCATCGGTTTGGGGGTGTGCACCGTGAGCGGACGCAGCCGGGTTCCCTTGCCGCCGACCAGGAGGATCGCTTCTGTCACCTGTCGTCTCTGCTTCCTGCTGGGGCCGGCCGAACTTGAGTCGCGGCCGGCCAGTGTATGCAGATGGCTTTGCAGATCGTGCAGTGCGCCGTGCGGGTCGTGCGGTGTGCGCTGTGGTACCGGCCGAGCACCGGTCGCGTACCTGTCGAGTGCCGGTGGTGCGGTGCGGTCCGGCCTCAGCGGCCCTGGAAACGGGCCGAGGACGACCGGGCCTTGCCCAGCTTCTTGTACAGGCGACTCCCGGGGCATTCCGTGGCGAATCCGTCACGGTGCCCGGAGATCACATGGAGCCGGACGTTCTTGCCCTTCTTGTACAGATTGCCACCCCCTGACTTCAGATATGTCTTTCCTCGCGGGTTCGCGCCGTACAGGCCGAGCTTCCAGGCGGTCAGCCGGGCGATGGCGTTCACGGCGGCCGCGGGCGGGTTGGAGTAGCCGAAGCTGCCGAGGACGGCGATGCCCATGCTGTTGGTGTTGAAACCGAGAGTGTGGGCCCCGAGGACGGGCTTGGCCACACCTCCGGCACGCCCTTCGTAGATGTTTCCGCACTTGTCGACCGCGAAGTTGTAGCCGAAGTCCCGCCAGCCGCTGCTCTTGACGTGGAAGCGGTAGATGCCGCGCAGGACCGAGCTCGCCTGTGAGCAGCGGTAGTTGTTGCCGGTCGCGCTGTGGTGCACGAAGGCGGCCTTCACGGTCTTCGTGTACCCGAACTGCTTCTCGCGGAGCTTCTCGTCCGCGCCCCAGCCCTTGCGCGTGACGATGCGCGGCCGGGGTCCCACATAGGGCCTCGCCTTCCCCACGGCGTCCTGTGGACCGCCGCGGGCCGCGATCAGGTCGTCCTGCGTCTCCTTCCTGCTGAGCGCGGGGATGGCGGTGGCGCCCATCGGGGCGAGGTCCGCGTTGACCGCGGAGGACGCGGCGGTCTCTGCGGTCAGGACCGTGGAGGGGGTGCCCTTGGGGCCCTTGGGCTGGGAGCCCTGCGGGGGCGGCTCGGCGCCGGGGTCGACGAGTTCGAGGCGCAGACCCGCCGGAAGGGCCTGCTCCGTGGGAGAGCCGAGGGGAGAACGGACGGAGGAACCGGCGGGAGAGCCCGCGGCCGGGCGGGGCTTCGACGCCTCTGCCCGTACGCGGATCTCGACGCCGTCCGAGCCGCCGACCCACAGCGGCGCCGTGGAGCCGCGGACCCGGCCGGAGGCGCGCTCCAAGGCGTCGAGGTCGGCGGCGTGCTCGTGGTTGTGGGTCTCCACGGGCTGCCATCCGGACCAGGTACCGGTGCCGCTGGCACGCGTACGGACCTGGACGCTGCCGTGCAGTTCGTCGTCCGGGTCGTCCCAGACGACGCCCACGAGGGAGAAGGGCCGGACCTCCCGCTGGAGCAGCCCCTGTTCGCGGGACGCGCCGCCGGAGCGGTCGGAGTCGATGGGGGCGAGCGGGAGTGACTGCGTACTGCCCGGCACCGATTCCGCGGAGCGCCCCGCCGGTGGCTCCGCGGCCGGGGTCGCGGCGCGGGCGCCGGACGACGGCAGGGTGAGGGGAAGGGCCAGGGCGGCCGCGCACGTGACGCCGATCGAGGAAGCTAGAAGTCCACGCATACAACCGATGGTCCGCATAGCCGAAGATATCTGTCCATTGGGGAATTGACGGACCGTCGGCTCATGTCCGCCGAACCGGTGGCCCGCACTCCCCCGCCACGCCCGGGACCCGCGGGGCCCCCGCGTACCCTTGCGCCCGTGAACGCCACCGACCGCACCCCTGCCGACCTGCTGCGATCCGCGCTCGCCGCGGACCCGGGCCGCCCGCTCATCACCTTCTACGACGACGCCACGGGCGAGCGCGTCGAATTGTCCGTGGCCACCTTCGCCAATTGGGTGGCCAAGACCGCCAATCTGCTCCAGGGCGATCTCGCCGCCGAGCCCGGCGACCGGCTCGCGCTGCTGCTTCCCGCGCACTGGCAGACGGCGGTCTGGCTGCTCGCCTGTTCGTCCGTCGGGGTCGTCGCCGACGTGGGCGGCGACCCGGCCCGCGCCGACCTCGTCGTCAGCGGCCCCGACTCCCTCGACGCGGCGCGGGCCTGCTCCGGCGAGCGGGTCGCCCTCGCGCTCCGGCCGCTGGGCGGACGCTTCCCGCAGGCCCCCGAAGGCTTCGCGGACTACGCCGTCGAGGTGCCGGGCCAGGGCGACCGTTTCGCTCCGTACGCCCCCGTGGGCCCGGACGAGGCCGCCCTCGCCGTCGGCGGCGCCGGTGAGCTGACGGGTGCGGAGCTGGTGGAGCGGGCCCGCGCCGACGCCGGTGCGCTGGGGCTCGCGCCGGGCTCCCGGCTGCTCTCCGGTCTGTCGTACGACAGCTGGGAGGGCCTGAGCTCCGGTCTGTACGCCCCGCTGGCGGCCGGCGGCTCCGTGGTGCTCTGCCGCCACCTCGACCGGCTCGGCGACGAGAGCCTGGCGAAGCGGATCGAGGACGAGCGGGTCACCGCCACCGCCAAGTAGCCCGCGCTCCGGCACGCCACCCCTTCCGCCCCTCGCCCGTCCGTCCCCTCCCCCACGGCCCCACGGCCCCGCGTCCCCCGTTCGGCCCACGGGAGGCCCTGGCCCGCAGGCCCCCGGCGTCACGTCGGTCCATGGTCGTAAGACGCACCATGCACCGACGTCGCGATGAGGGGTGGCCGTACACGTGTCCGACACCGCAGGCATGCCCGCCGGACCGGACCGCCCGGATCCTGACGGCGCCCCGCCTGAGCCGCCGGCCACGTACGCACCCGGCGCGGGTTCGAGCCCCACGGGTGAGGGCGTCGCCCGGCGCAGGCGGCGCTGGCTGCGCTGGACGGCCATGGGGGTGGCCGGGCTCGTGCTGGTGGCCGGGGGCGCGGGGTGGGCCGTCTACAACAAGCTCGACGGCAACATCACCAAGGACACCGACGCCGCGACGGAGCTCGCGCGCTACGACAAGGAGCGCCCGACGGCGCTGGTGCACGGCGCGCAGAACATCCTCCTGATCGGCTCCGACACCCGCTCCGGGCGGGGCAACAAGAAGTACGGCCGCGACCCGGGCACCCAGCGCTCGGACACCACGATCCTGCTGCACCTCGCGGCCGACCGGCGCAGCGCCACCGCGGTGTCGATCCCGCGGGACGTGATGGTGGACATCCCCAGCTGCCGCAAGGGCGACGGTTCGCGGACGACCTCCCAGTTCGCCCAGTTCAACTGGGCCTACGAGTTCGGCGGGACGGCCTGCACCATCCGTACGGTCGAGAAGATGACGAAGATCCGCGTCGACCACCACATGATCGTGGACTTCGCCGGGTTCAAGGACATGGTCGACGCGGTGGACGGCGTACAGGTCTGCCTCAAGAAGCCGATCAACGACAAGGCCGCGCGCCTGAAGCTCCCGGCCGGCCGGCACACCCTCAACGGCGAGCAGGCGCTCGGCTACGTGCGCGCCCGCAAGAGCATCGGCAACGGCAGCGACACCGACCGGATGGACCGCCAGCAGCAGTTCCTCGCGGCACTCGTCAACAAGGTGCAGAGCAATGACGTCCTGCTCAATCCGGCGAAGCTCTATCCCGTTCTCGACGCGGCCACTTCTTCTCTCACGACGGACCCCGCACTGGCGAGTTTGCGTGGTTTGTACGAACTGGTGCGCGGTATGCGCAACATCCCCACAGAACAGGTGCAGTTCCTCACCGTGCCCCGGCGGTCCTATGTCTACGACGCCAATCGGGATGAACTCGTCGAGCCCGCAGCGGACGAACTCTTCACGCGACTCCGAACGGACGCACCCCTTCAAGTGACGCGCAAGGAGCCCGAAGCCGCCCCGGTCGAGGAGCAGGCGGAGGGTTACGACGAGTCCGAGGAGTACGAGAACCACGACGATTCCGAGAGCGACGAGAAGCCGGACGACCCTTCTCATACGCCGAGTCCCGCCCCCACATTCCGGGGCAACACGGCTGCCGGAACGACCTGCGAGTAAAGCCATCCCCAAGCGCAAGACCGCCCGCACAAAGAAATAGGGCGTATTGCCCAGTTGTAGGGGAGTGGAATGTGTCACCGGCGTCGTTCGACGCTGAACCGGCCGGATAGTGTGAGCGATCCGGTGCGCAGGGCCCTTCTCGGCCGCGCACCGCTGAACGACTGACCGAGCGCCTTTCTTGAGGGGGGAATGGCGCCGCGTGGCCCCGACGGAGGACGCAGACAACCGTGGACGCGCAAGGCCGTGGGCGGGCGGAGAACATCGACCCCGCAGACCAGTGGGTACTCAACCCGGACACCGGCGATTACGAACTGCGACTGAGCCCTTCCGGAGGGCAGTCGGCAGTGCCTGGACCCCGCAGATCTCCGCGGGCCACGCCACGTCAGGGAACGCGCGGCCAAGGCGGCCGACGCGACGAGCGCCGTGACGAACAGCGCGACGTGCCGCCGCAGCGCAGACGCCGGGCTCCGCAGCCGGAGTCCGCGGGCGGGCGGCGCAAGCAGAAGCCGAAGAAGGCCAAGGGCAAGAAGATCCTGATGTGGACGGGCGGCTCGCTCGCCCTGCTCCTGGTCGCGACGGGTGTCGGCGGGTACCTCTACTACCAACACCTCAACGACAACATCAACTCGATCGCCGACGACGGCGCGAGCACCGGCGGCTTCAGCAAGGACCGCGCCATCAACATCCTGGTGATGGGCACGGACAAGCGCAGCGGCAAGGGCAACGAGAAGTACGGCGACAAGGGGAGCGTCGGCCACGCCGACACGACGATCCTGCTGCACGTCTCCAAGGACCGCACGAACGCCACCGCGTTGAGCATCCCGCGCGACATGATCACGGACATTCCTGACTGCCCCACCACGATGGAGGACGGCAGCAAGAAGACGATCGGCGGCACGCAGAGCGCCCGCTTCAACGAGAGCCTCGGTCAGGGCGACCGCACGCCCAGCTGCACCATGCGTACGGTCACGAAGATCACCGGAATAGTGCCCGACCACTTCATGGTGGCCGACTTCAACGCGGTCAAGACGCTCTCCAGCGCGGTCGGCGGCGTGGACGTCTGCCTGGCCAAAGACATCGACGACCCGGACTCGCACCTGGATCTGCCCGCGGGCAAGCACACCATCGAGGGCGAGGAGGCGCTGGCGTTCGTCCGCACGCGCCACTCCGTGGGCACCGGCGGCGACTTGAGCCGCATCGAGCTGCAACAGCAGTTCCTCAGCTCGCTGATGCGCAAGCTCAAGTCGAACGACACGCTGACCAGCCCGTCGAAGATGATAAAGCTGGCCGAAGCGGGCACGAAGGCGCTCACGGTCGACTCCAAGATCGCGGACATCATGAAACTCCGTGACCTGGGCATGGAGCTCGGCAAGCTCGACATGAAGAACCTCAGCTTCGCGACCGTGCCCGTGATCGACAACCCGGCGGAGAAGGTCCACACGACCGTCGTCGTGAACGAGGCCAAGGCCGACCCGCTGTTCGCCATGATGCGCGCCGACGAGTCGCTGACCGCGGTGAAGAAGAAGGAGAAGGCGGAGAAGAAGGAGGTCGCCGCCCGGCTCAAGGGCAGCAAGTCCGCCGCCTCCGAGGTACGGGTGAACATCTACAACGGCAGCGGGAAGACCGGCGCCGCTCAGGCAACTCTCACGTACTTGCAGAACACTGAGGGCATGTCCAAGGCCAGCCAGCTCGGCAACGCGCCGTCCGACCTCAAGAAGACGACGCTGGAGTACGCACCCGACCAGGCCGACCAGGCCCGGCGGCTCGCCGACGTCATGGGGCTCTCGGGCTCCGCGATGAAGCCCGGCAAGAGCGAGAAGAACTCGCAGGGGCTCCCCGCCATCAAGCTGACGCTCGGCAGCGACTTCAAGGGGGCCGGGGTGCCCATCAGTACCCCGTCGAAGGCGCCGGAGGGCATCCAGAAGGTCGAAGCGGACAAGACTGTGTGTGCCAAGTGACCTGAAGCGGCCATTCTGCGTCTAACAGGCGCAGGATGGCCGTAATTCGGGGTAGCGCGGGGAGCGCGGGGAGGGGCAGGGGATGGGGAAAAGCAGCGTGCGTGGGGAGGGGGCGCGATCACGCGCCCCGCACGCCAGTGGTCTTGGCTTGGAGGAAGGCCCGCCGCGAGAGGGAGGGGAGCCCTCGGCGGACAGCGGGCACCACAGGCGTCGTCGAGGGGGTGGTGGCGGCCGGACTCCGCGTCCAAGACGCCGCCGGATACTGCGCTGGTCGGCGACGATCCTCTCGGTGCTGATACTCGGCACGGCCGGCGCCGGCTATCTCTGGTACCAGCACCTGAACAACAACCTGGAGACCGACGATCTGAACCTCGGCGAGCACCGGGCCCCCGAACCCACGCCGAACGCGGCGGGCCAGACCCCGCTGAACATCCTCCTCATCGGTTCGGACGCGCGGGACTCCAAGGAGAACCAGAAGCTCGGCGGGGCCAAGGAGACCTTCGGGGGCACACCGCTCGCCGACGTCCAGATGCTGCTCCACCTGTCGGCCGACCGCACGAACATGTCGGTCGTCAGCATGCCGCGCGACACGCTCCTCGACATTCCCAAGTGCACCGACCCGGACGACGGCAAGGTCTACGAGGCGTCCGCGCAGCGCACGATGACCAACCAGACGCTCGGCCGTGGCGGCCCCGGCTGCACGGTCGCCACCTGGGAGAAGCTCACCGACATCCACATCGACCACTTCATGGAGGTCGACTTCTCGGGTGTGGTCTCCATAGCCGACGCCATCGGCGGCGTACCCGTCTGTGTGGACGCCAACATCCACTCGCGCGACAGCCAGGGCCACGGCTCGGGGCTGAAGCTTGAGAAGGGCACCACGGCCGTCAAGGGGAAGCAGGCCCTCCAGTGGCTGCGCACCCGCTACGGCTTCGACGGCGGCACCGACATAAGCCGTGCCAAGGCCCAGCACATGTACATGAACGCCCTCGTGCGCGAGCTGCGTGAGAACGCCAATCTGAGCAGCCCCAACAAGCTGCGCAAGCTTGCCGAGACGGCCACGAACGCGCTCAAGGTCGACGACGGCCTGGGCACCGTCAAGAAGCTCTACGACCTGAGCAACGAGCTCAAGAAGGTCTCGCCGGAGCGGACCACGATGACGACCATGCCCTACGAGTACGTGGGCGCGCGGGTGATCCCCAAGCCGGGCGACGCCGAGCAGCTCTTCCGCCTCGTACGCGACGACGTCTCACTGGACGGCAAGGGCAAGAAGAAGCCGGCCAAGGAGAAGGTCTCGGACGACCCGGCGGCCGATGACGGGGAGATCGCGGTGCAGGTGCAGAACGGCACCCGCACGAACACCGAGCCGCCCGTCAGCGGGCGCGCGAGCACGGTCACCCAGCTCCTCGCGGGCAAGGGCTTCACCAAGGCGGCGGCCGACACGACGACGGCTCTCGCGCAGGGCAGGACCGTCATCAGGTTCCCCACCGCCGATCTGGAGGGCGACGCTCAGCGGGTCGCCAAGTCCCTCGGCATGAAGCTGAGTTCGGTGAAGAAGTCGACGGACGTCTCCGGGGTGACCCTGGTCGTCGGTGCCGACTGGCGGGAGGGGAACGCTCCTCCCAAGGCGAAGCAGGGCGACAAGACGCCGGAATCGGCCGAGGCGCTCAACGGCTCGGACAAGAAGGCGTGCATGCACGTGGATCCGCAGTTCACCTGGAAGTGAGCACCGGCCCACCACTGGTGGGCCGGGTCCGTTCGGCTGTGCTCAGGCCTCGCTGAGAACGGCCGGACGCCGGGACGCGATGACCCGCTTGGCGAGCGAGCGCGGGCTGGTCAGAAAGCCCCAGCCCCACGACATGTGCATGGTCGCGAGCGCCACCGGGATCTGGAGACGCGCCTTCAGCGGCAGCCCCTTGCCCGCGGGCAGTGAGCCCGCGGCGATCGCCGCGAGGTAGCCGGCGGGGACGACGAAGCCCCAGGGCGTGACCAGGGCGCCCACGACGACGCCCGCCGCGATCGCGCAGACCGCGGTCGGCGGCGCGAGGTAGCGCAGGTTGATGGAGCCCTCGTGGTAGCGGGCGACGACGTGCCGCCAGCGGCCGTAGTCCTTGTACTGCTTGGCCAGCGCGCGCACCGAGGGCCGCGGGCGGTACTGCACCTTCAGTTCGGGCGAGAACCAGATGAGCCCGCCGGCCTCGCGGATGCGGAAGTTCAGCTCCCAGTCCTGGGCGCGGATGAACTCCACGTTGTATCCGCCCTGCTGCTCCAGGGCCTCGCGGCGGAAGACACCGAGGTAGACGGTCTCCGCCTGCTGGGCCGCGCCACCGGTGTGGAAGGCCGCGTTGCCGACGCCGATCTTCGACGTCATGGCGGCGGCGACCGCGTGCTCCCAGTCGTTCTCGCCCTCGGCGTGCATGATGCCGCCGACGTTCTGCGCGCCGGTCTCCTCAAGGAGGCGTACGGCCGTCGCGATGTACCCCTGCGAGAGGATGCCGTGGCCGTCCACGCGCACCACGATCGGGTGGCTGGAGGCCTTGATGGCGGCGTTCAGGGCCGCGGGGGTGCGCCCCGTGGGGTTCGGGACGGTCTGCACCTTCGCGCGGTTGCCCGCGGTCTCGGCGACCAGCTCGGCGGCGATCTCGTCCGTGCGGTCCGTGGAGGGGCCGAGGGCGACGACGACCTCCATCTCACCCTCGTACTCCTGCTCGAGGATCGCTTGTACGGCAGCACGCAGGTGCCGTTCCTCGTTGAGCACCGGCATGATCACGGATACGGCAGGAAGCTGCACGTCGGGCGTCGCGTTCATCGGCGTCACGTTACCGCGAATGGGGGACACCGGCGCGCGCCGCCCGGCCTGGCGCCCCGGGTCGCAGATCGTATGGGCCTACGGTTCTCGCGTTCCCCGTCCCGTCTCAGGTCCTCCCAGGTCCCCCCACCCGTCCCGGACAGGCCCGTCACCGCGGAGGTGTCCCTTCACGTGCCCACACCGCCCCGCCGCTCCCCCACCCCGCCACCGCGTGGTCCACGTCCGCCACGTGCGAGGCAGCCCGCGCAGCAGTCCGCGGGGCGGCCGGTCAAGCAGCGCAGGCGGCCACGCTGGGTGATGCGGGTGGCGACGGGGTTCTCCGTGACCGTGCTCGCGGCGGCCGGGATCGGGCACGGGGTCGTCACGAGTCTCGACACCGAGATCAGCCGGGTCGACGCCTTCAAGGACATGAAGAACCGGCCCAAGGGCGGCAACGGCATGAACGTGCTGCTCGTCGGCACCGACGGCCGGGACAAGATCACCGAGGCCGAGAAGCAGAAGTACCGCCTCGGCGGAGCGCCCTGCCACTGCACGGACACGATCATGATCGTGCACCTCTCGGAGGACCGGGACCGCGCGAGCGTGGTGAGCCTGCCCCGCGACAGCTACGCCGAGATGCCCGAGCACATCGACCGGAACTCCGGCGACAAGCACCGGCCGCATCCGGTCAAGATGAACGCCGCGTACGCGGAGGGCGGCCCCAACCTGACCGTGCGCACCGTCGAGAACATGACGAAGGTCAAGATCGACCACTACATGGAGGTCGACTTCACCAGCTTCATGAAGACCGTGGACGTGCTCGGCGGCGTCGACATCTGCACCACCCGCCCGCTGAAGGACTCGTACACCGGACTCGATCTGGCCGTCGGCACGCACCGGCTGAACGGCGGGGCCGCGCTGCAGTACGTCCGCACCCGGCACGTCGACGGCTCGTCCGACCTGGGGCGGATGCAGCGCCAGCAGCGGTTCCTCGCGGCGCTGATCTCGAAGGCCACCAGCGGCGGGGTGCTGCTCAACCCGCTCAAGTTCCGCGACGTGTCCAGGACGCTGCTCGGCTCGGTCCGGGCCGACAAGGGCTTCGGCACGAACGAGATGCTCGCCCTGGGGCGGGCGATGCGCGGCTTCTCGCCTCGCTCGTCGGAGTTCACGACGGTGCCGCTGCGCAGCAAGGGCGTCATGGTGCCGGGCATCGGGTCGACGCTGAAGTGGGACCCGAAGCGGTCGGCGCGGCTCTTCCAGGCGCTGCGCGACGACCGTCCGCTGGCCGCGCACGGGGCCAAGCGCAAGGCCATCGTCGACGTGTCGCCGCAGCAGATCCGGGTGCAGGTCGACAACGCGGCGGGCACGCCGGGCCTCGGCAAGCGGGTCGACACCGCGCTGCGGTCCACCGGCTTCCGGACGACGCGGGCGCCGGGCAACCTGGTGGGCAGGCCGCTGGCGCGCACGGTCGTCGCGTACGACCCGCGCTGGGACCGCTCGGCGAAGTCGCTGGCGACGGCGCTGCCCGGCAGCGTGCTGAAGGCCGTGAACGGGCAGGGCGCGACCCTGAAGGTGTTCGCGGGCCAGGACTTCAAGCAGGTCAGGCCGGTGCGGGCGGAGGACGCCTACCAAGGCGAGTTCGGCGCACTGACCGGCGACCAGGTGGGCTGCCAGTAGGGCGATGCGCAAGGGCCCTCAGTCGTCCAGGCCCTCCGCGGCCCGCGCCTGCCGCAGCTCCTTGATGGCGCGGCGCCGCGCGAGGCGGTGCGTGCGCCGGATCTGCGCCTCCTGGTAGCGGCGCCGGTCCCGCTCGGTCTCCGGGATCACCGGCGGCACGCTCCGCGGCTTGCCGTCCGCGTCGACGGCGGCGAAGACGAGGTAGGCGGAGCCCACCTGCTGCGCGGGCGTCGATTCGTTCCAGCGCTCGGCGAGGACCCGCACGCCGACCTCCATGGAGCTGCGCCCGGTCCAGTTCACCTGCGCCTTCACATGGACGAGGTCGCCGACCCGCACGGGCTCCAGGAAGGCCATCTCGTCCATGGACGCGGTGACCGCGGGCCCGCCCGAATGCCGGCCGGCGACGGCCCCCGCGGCGTCGTCCACCAGCTTCATGATCACGCCACCGTGAACGGTGCCGAGGAGGTTGGTGTCGCCGTTGCTCATGATGTGGCTGAGAGTCGTGCGGGATGCCGAGGTCGGCTTGCCCGGAATCTCCGATTCCGCGCCAGGGGCCAGGTCTGTCATGAGCTCTACCCTAAGTCTGACGAATGTCCTGGCCGCGCCCTGCCGCTTTGCATCAGCTCTGCAACAGCCCTGAACCGAAATCCCGCCTGCCCTGTGAGGCACGTAGGCGGAGACGGCACACTGGGCCACATGAGCGATTGGCCTGACGACCAGGGCAACGGCCGAGGATACGGCCGTGGCAGCGGGAGCGCGCAGCCTGAGGGCGCCCGCAGGATGCGGCATGTCCAGCGCGGCGGCCCGTCCGGCCGACCGGGCCAGCAGCCGGGAGGAGGCGTGCCGCAGCAGCCCTCGTACGACGACGGGCAGGGCCAGCGGTACGGCGACGCGCGCGACGACATGTTCGAGCCCCGCGAGCCCCACGGCTCCCGCCAGGACGGCTACGACAGCGGTTACAACACCGGCCAGGTCTACGGCGCCCCGAACGGCCAGGGCCAGGGCGGCGGCCAGGGCGGCGACGACGGCTACGGCACACGTGCCGCGCGCCCCGCCCCGAACTGGCGCCGCCGCATCAAGATCGGCTCGATCACCCTCGTCGTGGCGCTGCTCGCGGTCTCCGTCGGCACGTACTTCTGGGCCGACTCCAAGCTCAAGCGCGAGGTCGACCTCTCCAAGGTCATCGAGCGCCCCGAGGGCGGCGCGGGGACGAACTACCTGATCGTCGGCTCCGACAGCCGCGAGGGCATGTCCGACCAGGACAAGAAGGACCTCCACACGGGCTCCGCCGCGGGCAAGCGCACGGACTCGATGATGATCCTGCACGTCGCGGACGACGGCGGGAACACGATGATCTCGCTGCCCCGCGACTCGAACGTGACGATCCCCTCCTTCAAGGGCGCCGAGTCCGGCAAGCTCTACCCGAACCAGGGCCGCCAGACGAAGCTCAACGCGGCGTACGCGGAGGACGGCCCCGAGCTGCTCGTCCGCACCGTCGAGTACAACACCGGCCTGAAGATCGACCACTACGCCGAGATCGGCTTCGGCGGCTTCGCCAAGATCGTGGACGCGGTCGGCGGCGTCGAGATGGACATCCCCAAGGGCTTCAAGGACGAGAAGTCCGGCGCCGACTTCGAGGCGGGCAAGCAGACCCTCGACGGCAAGCAGGCCCTGGCCTTCGTCCGTACCCGCTACGCCCTGCCGGGCAGCGACCTGGACCGCACGAAGAACCAGCAGAAGTTCCTCGCGGCCCTGGCCAGCCAGGCGGCGACGCCGAGCACGGTCATCAACCCCTTCAAGCTCTACCCCACGATGGGCGCGGGCCTGGACACCCTGATCGTCGACAAGGACATGGGCCTGTTCGACGTGGCGTCCATGTTCTGGGCGATGAAGGGCGTCACCGGCGGCGACGGCAAGTCCATGAACATGCCGCTCGCGGGCTCGACCGGCGGCAACCTCCTGTGGGACAAGGCCAAGGTCAAGCAGATGGTGAACGAGCTGAACAACGACGAGAAGGTGACCGTCTCCAGCAACTGAGGCGTTCAGCCGTACGTCGACGAGGGCCCCGCCGGTGGATCGGCGGGGCCCTCTCGCGCGGCCGGGTCACGGCCTCGTACCCCGAACGGATCGCCCGCCGTGAAGCCGCGGCCTTCGCGTGTCACGGTTGTCCGGACTGCCACCCTGAAGTCCGGAGCACTGCCATGGCAGATTTGCAGGTCGAACTCAACGCCACCGCCGAAGCCGGAGAGCTGGACAGGCCCGCCGCACGGCCCCCCGAGCCCCCACCCATATCCGAGCCCGCACCGGCGCACCCGCCGGGCCCCGAAGCCGCGCCCGCGCCCGACCCGCTCAGGCACGCCCGCGCGCTGCTCGCCGCGCATCCCGTCGCCGACGGCTACAGCGGACTGCCCTGGACGCTGCGCGGACTGCCCTGGTACGACCTGGAGATCGGCGACAGCGCCGTGGACGCCGACGTGCCGCGGCTGCGCGCGGGAGGCGTGGGCGGGCAGTTCTGGTCCGTGCACGTCCCGGAGAACGTCACCGGTGACCGCGTGCTCGGCGCGACCCTCGAACAGCTCGACCTCGTCAAGCACGTCGTCGGCGGCCACTCCGACGGCCTGCGGCTGGCCCGCACGGCGTCCGAAGTCGCCGACGCCCGCCACTGCGGCCGTATCGCCGTCCTGATCGGCCCCGCGCGCGCCGAGGCGATCGGCGACTCGCTCGCCACCCTGCGCGCGCTGCACGCCCTCGGGCTCTGCTCGCTCACGCTCTCCGGTACGTCATGGGCGGGCCCCCAGGGGCTGACCCCGTTCGGCGAGGAAGTGGTGCGCGAGCTGAACCGGCTCGGGGTGCTCGCCGAGCTGTCCGGCGCCGCCGAGGCCACGGCCCACCGGGTGCTCGCCGTCTCCAGGGCGCCGGTCCTGTTCACCCGCTCCGGGGCCCGCGCGCTGCGGGACGCCCCGGGGAACCTCCCGGACGACCTGCTCGACGCGCTCGGCGCCGCCAAGGGCCTGTGCCTGGTGCCCCTGGCGGCCGAGCAGACGGGCGCCTCGATACGTGAGGTGGCGGACCACCTCGATCACGTACGCCGCCTCGCGGGCCCGGAGTGCGTGGGCCTCTCGGGGACGTACGACACCTCGGCCGCGCACCCCGAAGGTCTTGCCGACGCCTCGCGCTATCCGCACCTCATCGCCGAGCTCCTCGAACGCGACTGGCCGGAGGAGGACCTGGCGCGCCTGACGTGGGGCAATGTCCAACGGGTGCTGCGCGGCGCCGACTTCGCGGCGCGGGCGGCGCGGGAGCGGCGGCGGCAGCAGGCGGCCGGCTGAGGGCTCAGCCCTCGTCGATCCGGCAGAGGCAGAAGGGGTGCCCTGCCGGATCGGCGTACACGCGGAAGTCACGGCTTCCGTTGTCGTCGTCGACGTCGAGCGGTTTGGCACCCAGCGCGAGGGCGCGTTCGTGGGCGCGCTCGATGTCCTGGACGGCAGGGCCCACGTCGAGGTCGAGGTGGATCTGCTGCGAACCGGCGTCCGCCCGCGGCCAGTTCGGCGGCTGGTGGTCCGGTGCTCCCTGGAAGCAGAGGCGCAGGCCGCCGGGGGTGCGGAGGGTGACCCAGTCCTCGTCCTCGTCCTCGTCCTCGTCCTCGCCCCGCTCGATGGTGCCGCCCAGCAAGTGGGCGTAGAACTGGGCCAGTTGACCGGTGTCGGGGCAGTCGAGGACGACATTGCGCATCCGTGCGACGGGTTCCGTCTCCTTGGGGGCCATGTCTGTTCCCTTCTCGCGATCAGCAGGCGCAGAGACAGAACGGGTGCCCTGCCGGGTCGGCGTACACGCGGAAGTCGCGGTCGCGGCCCGCCTCCAGCACCGTGGCGCCGAGCGCGAGCACCTCCTTCTCGGCGGCGTCCATCTCCGCCTGCGGCAGGTGCAGGTCCAGATGGAACTGCTGTGAGTGCTCCGCCGCGGGCCACTGCGGCGGCACGTGGCCGGGGGCGGCCTGGAACGCGAGCGGTGTGCCTCCGTGGCCTTCGAGGGTCGCCCAGCCGCCGCCCTCGTCCTTGGCGGTGCCGCCGATGACGGCCGCGTAGAAGGTGGCGAGCGCGAGGGGGTCGGGGCAGTCGAGTACGACGTAACCGAGTTTGGCGAGGGGCATGACTACTTCTCCTCGTTCGCGAAGGGGTTACCGAAAGAACAGCTCTGTCGGTAACGGTTACTGCATACTCCCGCACTGGAGGTAACGTCGCAAGCATGAATGACAGAGCACCTGCTCCAGGGGGCCTGGCGCTGGTCCAGGCGCTGGTCAACACCCTGGACCTGGAGTCGGGCGCGGACGCGCTCGACACGTCGGAGGGGCGCACCCCGTTCGGCATCGCGCCGGGCGCGGAGGCGGCGGACGCACGCGTGCTGCGGGAGTCGCTGCGGGTGGCGTGTCTCGCCCACGCGGGCCACGGGCCGCACGCGGCGGCGCCGCCGCTGGGTCAACTCCTCGCGGGGGCCCCGCTGTTGGTGAGCGTCGACGCGGCGGACGGCTCGGCGTCCCTCGCTCCCGCCGACCCCGCGCCGCTGGTGTCACGAGTGGCGGCGGCCATCGCGGAGGCGGCCACCTCCGGTGCGTGGGGCCGCCTCAAGGCGTGCGAGGCCCCGGACTGCCACTGGGCGTACTACGACCGCAGCCCGGCCGGGCGGAGCCGGTGGTGCGACATGGGCGTGTGCGGGGCCCGCGCGAAGATGCGGGCCTATCGCGCCCGCAAGGGAGCGGCCGGGGCCTAGGCCGAGGGCCTGCCCATCGCGCGGTACGTCCAGCCCGCCGCGCGCCAGACCTGCGGGTCGAGCGCGTTGCGGCCGTCCAGGATGAGCCGGTCGGACGCCACCTCGCCGAGGGCCGCCGGGTCGAGCTCGCGGAACTCGCGCCACTCGGTGAGGTGCAGGACCACGTCCGCTCCCCTGACCGCGTCCACGGCGCTGTCCGCGTACGCGAGCGTCGGGAAGAGCCTGCCCGCGTTCGCCATCCCCTTGGGGTCGTACACGGTGACCTGGCCGCCCTGGAGGTGGATCTGCCCGGCGACGTTGAGCGCGGGCGAGTCCCTGACATCGTCCGAGTCCGGCTTGAACGTGGCGCCGAGCACCGCGACCCGCTTGCCCAGGAAGGACCCGCCCCCGAGCGCCTCGCGCGCCATCTCCACCATCTGCCCGCGCCGGCGCATGTTGATGGAGTCGATCTCCCGCAGGAAGGTCAGCGCCTGGTCGGCGCCGAGCTCCCCGGCGCGCGCCATGAACGCCCGGATGTCCTTGGGCAGACAGCCGCCGCCGAAGCCGATGCCGGCCCGCAGGAACTTCTTTCCGATCCGGTCGTCGTAGCCGAGCGCCTCCGCCAGCTTCACCACGTCGCCGCCCGCGGCCTCGCACACCTCGGCCATCGCGTTGATGAACGAGATCTTCGTGGCGAGGAAGGAGTTGGCGGCGGTCTTGACCAGCTCGGCGGTCGGGAAGTCCGTCACGACGAAGGGCGAACCCTCGCCCACCGGACCCGCGTACACCTCGCGAAGCAGCTTCTCGGCGTGCGCGCTGCGTACGCCGACGACGATGCGGTCCGGGTGCAGCGTGTCCTGCACGGCGAGGCCCTCGCGCAGGAACTCCGGGTTCCAGGCGAGCTCGGCCTCGGCGCCCACCGGCGCGTTCGCGGCCAGCTCGCGCGCGAGGCGGTCCGCCGAGCCGACCGGCACGGTCGACTTGCCGACGACGAGCGCGGGCTTGGTCAGGTGCGGGGCGAGCTGCGCGAAGGCGCTGTCGACGTAGCTCATGTCGCAGGCGTACTCGCCGTGCTTCTGCGGGGTGTTCACGCAGACGAAGTGCACGTCGCCGAAGGCCGCGGCCTCCGCGAAGTCCATGGTGAAGCGCAGCCGCCCGCTCGATCCCCCGATCCCGGCGACGTGCTTGCGCAGCAGCTCTTCGAGGCCCGGCTCGTACATCGGGACCTCGCCCCGCTGCAGCATCTCGATCTTCTCGGGCACGACGTCGAGGCCGAGCACCTCGAAACCGAGCTCGGCCATGGCCGCGGCGTGGGTCGCACCGAGGTAGCCGGTGCCGATCACGGTGATCTTGAGGGCCATGCGGTGCTCCAGGGGTCTACGGCCGTCAGTGCGGTGCCCGAGCATAGTCGGGCCCTCCAGCGGGCACGTTTCCGCCATCGCCGCTCGCCTCGTGCCCGCTGTCGGCAAGCTCACGTATCCCTCACGTGTGCCGCCCTCTAAAATTTGGGTTACTTAACGGTAATTAGCATCCTTGGAGCGTGAGAGACCTTGGCCGGATCGGCTGATTTCGACCTGTACCGCCCGTCCGAGGAGCACGACATGCTCCGCGACGCGATCCGTTCGCTCTCCGAGGCGAAGATCGCGCCGTTCGCCGCCGCGGTGGACGAGGAGGCCCGCTTCCCGCAGGAGGCGCTCGACGCCCTCGTCTCCTCCGACCTGCACGCGGTGCACGTACCGGAGAGCTATGGCGGCACGGGCGCCGACGCGCTCGCCACGGTCATCGTGATCGAGGAGGTGGCGCGCGTCTGCGCCTCGTCCTCGCTGATCCCGGCCGTGAACAAGCTGGGCTCGCTCCCCGTGATCCTCTCCGGGTCCGAGGAGCTGAAGAAGAAGTACATGACGCCGCTCGCCAGGGGCGAGGGCATGTTCTCGTACGCACTCTCCGAGCCGGACGCCGGTTCGGACGCGGCGGGCATGAAGACGAAGGCCGTCCGTGACGGGGACTCCTGGGTCCTCAACGGCGTGAAGCGCTGGATCACGAACGCGGGCGTCTCCGACTACTACACGGTGATGGCCGTGACCGACCCCACCAAGCGCTCGAAGGGCATCTCCGCCTTCGTCGTGGAGAAGTCGGACGAGGGCGTCTCCTTCGGCGCCCCCGAGCGCAAGCTCGGCATCAAGGGCTCGCCGACGCGCGAGGTCTACTTCGACAACGTCCGCATCCCCGCCGACCGCATGATCGGCGAGGAGGGCACGGGCTTCGCCACGGCGATGAAGACCCTGGACCACACCCGCATCACGATCGCGGCCCAGGCGCTCGGCATCGCACAGGGCGCCCTGGACTACGCCAAGGGGTACGTCCAGGAGCGCAAGCAGTTCGGGAAGCCGATCGGCGACTTCCAGGGCGTGCAGTTCATGCTCGCGGACATGGCGATGAAGATCGAGGCCGCGCGTCAGCTGACGTACGCGGCGGCGGCCAAGTCCGAGCGCGGCGACAAGGACCTCACCTTCCAGGGCGCGGCGGCCAAGTGCTTCGCCTCGGACGTCGCGATGGAGGTCACCACGGACGCCGTCCAGCTGCTCGGCGGCTACGGCTACACCCGTGACTACCCCGTCGAGCGCATGATGCGTGACGCGAAGATCACGCAGATCTACGAGGGCACGAACCAGGTCCAGCGGATCGTGATGGCCCGCAACCTGCCGTAACCCGCAGCGGTATCCGTCGCCCTCTCCCTGCCACAGGGGGAGGGCGCTCGTGTTCTCCGGGGCTCGTGATTTCCGGACGCTCGTGTTTTCCGGGGGCTCACCCCTCGGGCGGAGCGAGCACCGGAGGGCTGCCCCACGGGAGTTCGAGCGCCGCCCGTAGCGCGAGCACCGTCTCCTCGCCGATCCGGGCGGCGAGTTCCCGCTCGACGCGGCCCAGGACCAGTTCCGCCCTGCGGTGCGTGCGCGCGCCCTCCTCGGTCCTGCGGATCAGCCGCCGCCGCGCGGAGGAGGGGTCGGGGACCTGTTCGAGCAGACCCGCGGCGACCAGGCCGTGCACCGCCTGGTGGGCGGTCTGCCGGGTGACGCCCATCCGGCGTGCCAGCTCGGAGACGGTGGTGCCCTCGGCGTCCAGGACGGCGAAGAGGCCCGCCTGCGTCGGGGAGACCGGAGCCTCCCCCGCCTCCTCCAAGGTCGCGAGGAGCGCGTCCTCGAACCAGCGACGGGCGTCGCCGAGCAGTTGCGGGAGGTTGCGGCCGGTGGCGTGCATGGCGCGAGCCTATGCGTGCGCCGACGGCTTGCCCGACCCCTCACCTCTATGTCAGGCTGCCTGACATTAATCTCGTCGCTCCGCACCCCCGGGAGAGCCATGACCATCGAGTACGCCACCCGCCACCGGCGCTCCTCACGCATCCCCGCCGAGCCGGGCAAGCCCTACGTCATCGAGAAGGGCGAGGGCGACCGCGCCCATCTGTTCGGTGACCTGATCACCATCTACGCGGGCGGCGAGCAGACCGAGAACGGCTTCAACTTCTTCACCGTCGAGGGCCCCAAGGGCGACATCATCCCGGCGCATCTGCACCCGGACACCTACGAGGTCTTCTACGTCACCCAGGGCGCGGTCCGCCTCTTCGTCGAGGACCTGGAGGGCGAGCAGCAGGAGAAGCTCCTCACGCCCGGCGACTTCGGCTTCGTGCCCAAGAACTGCCCGCACGCCTACCGCATCGAGCGCCACCACAGCCAGGTCGTCGGCGTCGCCGCGGGCCCCGGCGGCACCTTCGAGCGGTTCTTCGAGACCATGGGGGCGCCCGCCGAAGGACTCGGTCTGCCGCGCGAGCCCGTCGTGCCGACGCCCGGCAAGTTCGCCACCGTCCCCGAGCAGTACGACGTGCGCTTCATGCCCGAGCACCAGTGGCGCACCCGGTGAGCTCCACGGGCCCGGTCCCGCGCGCGCTGATCGCCGCGCCGCACCCCGACGTCGCGCCCCTGCCGCCCGCCGCGTGCCCCGCATCGGGCCTGCGGCTCCTTCGAGGTGTCCCCTACGGCGAGGTCGACGGCGGGCGTCCGCTGGAACTCGACCTGTGGCTGCCGGAGGCCGGGCGCGGGCCGCTCCCCCTGGTCCTCTTCGTGCACGGCGGTGCCTGGCGGCGGGGGCGCCGGGACGACATGGGGCTGCGGACCCGGGACTGGGCCCCGGGCCCGCTGGAGCGCATCGGGGCGGCGGGCTTCGCGGTGGCCTGCGCCGACTACCGGCTCAGCGGCGAGGCCCGCTTCCCCGCACCGCTCGACGATCTGCGCACCGCGCTGCGCTGGCTCCGGCTGCGCGCGCCGGAGCTCGGCATCGACACCGCCAGGACCGTGGTCTGGGGCGAGTCCGCGGGCGGGCACCTGGCCTCGCTGCTCGCGCTGGACCCCGCGGTCGAGGCCACCGGCGCCGTGATCTGGTACGCCCCGAGCGACCTGACCGTCCCCCGCGGCCCGTTCGACCCCGCGAGCGCCACCACCCCGGAGGCCCTGCTGCTCGGCGCCGCCCCCGCCACCGTGCCCGAGCTGGCCCGCGCGGCGAGCCCCGTCACGCGGGTCCACCGCGCCGCCCCGCCGTTCCTCCTGATCCACGGCGAGCAGGACACGATGGTCCCGGGCACGCACAGCGAGGCGCTCGCCGCGGGGCTGCGGGATGCGGGCGCCGGCGTAGAGCTGCGTACGGTGCCGGGCGCCGACCACGGCTGGTACGGCCTGCCCGACGCCCAGGTGGAGGACCTGTTCGTCCACTCGCTGCGGTTCGCGCAGGAGCGGACGGCCTGAGAACGCGAGGAGCGGGGGCGGCCGACCGGCCACCCCCGCTCCCTCGTCCGGCCCGACCGGCCCGACCGGCTCGCCCGAGCTCGTCAGCCGTCCAGCTGCTGGAGCGTCGCGTTCGAAGGACCGCGCCGGAACTGCACGTCGCGTGCCACGTCCTCCGCCGCCCCCAGGACGCGGACCGCGTTGCGCCACGTCAGCTTGGCCAGGTCCTCCTTCGCCCAGCCGCGGGTCAGGAGCTCCGCGATCAGGTTCGGGTAGCCCGCCACGTCGTCCAGGCCGTCCGGCGTGAACGCCGTGCCGTCGTAGTCGCCGCCGATGCCGATGTGGTCGATGCCGGCGACCTCGCGCATGTGGTCGAGGTGGTCGGCGACCGTCGCCGCCGTGGCGACGGGCCGCGGGGTCGACTCCTCGAAGGCCGCGTGGACCTTCATCGCCTCCGGCTTCGTGTCCAGGTGGTGGAAGCCGTGCGCCCGCATGTTCTCGTCGGCCGCCGCCGTCCAGTCGACCGCCGCCTGGAGCACGAACTTCGGCACGAAGGTGACCATCGCGACGCCGCCGTTCGCGGGCAGCCGCTCCAGGACGTCGTCCGGGATGTTGCGCGGGTGGTCGCACACCGCGCGCGCCGAGGAGTGCGAGAAGATCACCGGCGCCACGGAGGTGTCCAGGGCCGCCCGCATCGTCGTCGCCGCCACGTGCGAGAGGTCCACGAGCATGCCGCTGCGGTTCATCTCGCGTACGACCTCGTGGCCGAAGGCGGAGAGGCCGCCGACCCCGGGATCGTCCGTCGCCGAGTCCGCCCACGCGATGTTGTCGTTGTGCGTCAGCGTCATGTAGCGGACGCCCAGCGCGTGCAACGCCCGCAGGGTGGCGAGGGAGTTGTTGATGGAGTGCCCGCCCTCGGCGCCCATCAGGGACGCGATGCGGCCCTGCGCCCGCGCCTCCTCCATGTCCGCGGCCGTCAGCGCGCGGCTCAGGTCCGCCGGGTAGCGCTTGAGCAACTGGTCGACGCAGTCGATCTGTTCGAGCGTCGCGCTCACCGCCGCGTCGCCCGTCAGGTCCGTGCGGACGTACACCGACCAGAACTGGGCACCGACCCCGCCCGCCCGCAGGCGCGCGATGTCCGTGTGGAGGTGGCCGCTCTGGTCGGCCGCGATGTCGAGGCGGTCGATGTCGTAACCCGCCTTCTCGCGCAGCGCCCAGGGCAGGTCGTTGTGGCCGTCGACCACCGGGAAATCGGCGAGGAGGGCGCGGGCTTCGTCCAGAGAGGTCATGCGCTCACTTTCCCGAGCCGAAGCCGAAACCGGAACCCGCGCCTTCGACCTTGGCCCGGAGCCGCTTCCCCTTCTCCGTGGCCTGCTCGTTCAGCTCCTGCTGGAACTCCCGCATGCGGGTGAGGAGTTCGGGGTCGTGCGCGGCAAGGATGCGGGCCGCGAGCAGACCGGCGTTGCGCGCGCCGCCCACCGAGACCGTCGCCACCGGCACGCCCGCGGGCATCTGCACGATGGACAGGAGCGAGTCCATGCCGTCCAGGTACTTCAGCGGTACGGGCACGCCGATCACCGGCAGCGGGGTCACCGACGCCAGCATGCCCGGCAGGTGCGCGGCGCCGCCGGCCCCGGCGATGATCGCCTTGAGGCCGCGGTCCGCCGCTTCCTCGCCGTACGCGACCATCTCGCGCGGCATGCGGTGCGCCGACACGACGTCGACCTCGTAGGGGATCTCGAACTCGTCGAGGGCCTTGGCGGCGGCTTCCATGACGGGCCAGTCCGAGTCGGAGCCCATGACGATGCCGACCACCGGGGAGGTGCCAACTACAGGTGCGGTCATTCGGTGATCGTTCCTCTGAGATAGCCGGCCGCGTGACGCGCGCGCTCGAGCACGTCGTCCAGGTCGTCGCCGTAGGTGTTGACGTGGCCGACCTTGCGTCCCGGCTTCACGTCCTTGCCGTACATGTGGATCTTCAACTGCGGGTCGCGCGCCATGCAGTGCAGGTACGCCTGGTACATGTCCGGGAAGTCGCCGCCCAGGACATTGGCCATGACCGTCCACTTCGCCCGCGGGCGCGGGTCGCCCAGGGGCAGGTCGAGCACCGCGCGGACATGGTTCGCGAACTGGGACGTGATCGCCCCGTCCTGCGTCCAGTGGCCCGAGTTGTGCGGGCGCATCGCCAGTTCGTTCACCAGGATGCGGCCGTCGTGCGTCTCGAAGAGCTCGACCGCCAGGTGGCCGACGACGCCGAGCTCCTTGGCGATGCGCAGCGCCAGCTCCTGCGCCCGGCCCGCGAGGTCCTCCGAGAGGCCGGGGGCGGGCGCGATCACCGTGTCGCAGACGCCGTCGACCTGCTGCGACTCGACGACGGGGTAGGCCACGGCCTGGCCGTGCGGCGAGCGCACGACGTTCGCCGCGAGCTCGCGTACGAAGTCGACCTTCTCCTCGGCCAGGACCGGGACACCGGCCCGGAAGGGATCTTCGGCGTCCTCGACGGAACGGACGAACCACACCCCCTTTCCGTCATAGCCGCCACGCACCGTCTTGAGGATCACGGGGAAGCCGTCGTCGCCGGGCTCCGAGGAGCCCTCGGCCGCGAAGGCCGCCACGTCGGCCGGATCGCGCACGATCCGGTGGCGTGGACACGGCACGCCGATCTCCGTGAGCTTCTCGCGCATCACGCCCTTGTCCTGGGCGTGCACCAGCGCGTCGGGCCCCGGGCGCACGGGGATGCCGTCCGCCTCCAGGGCCCGTAGATGCTCGGTGGGTACGTGTTCGTGATCAAAAGTGATCACGTCGCAGCCCCTCGCGAACTCGCGCAGCGTGTCGAGGTCGGAGAAGTCGCCGATGACGACATCGCCTACGACCTGCGCCGCGGAATCCTGAGGGGTGTCACTGAGGAGCTTGAACTTGAGGCCGAGGGGGATGCCCGCCTCGTGGGTCATGCGGGCGAGCTGACCGCCGCCGACCATGCCGACTACCGGGAACGTCACACCCCCAGGGTATCGGCCTGTATCAGCCACGCGGGAACGGCCGGTTTCCGTGCACCGCACGGGCTCTCCCGTCACAGAGCCGCCACAGTGTGGAGGCGTCCCCGCGCGACGAACGTGGCTCGCTGGTTAGCATGGCTGGGTTGACGCGACCGAATCACCAATGACGTCGACGAGGACGAGACCTGAACGAATCGACGACGGGGGTTGGGGCGACCACCATGACGGAACGTGGCGCACTACGGGTGCGACTGGATCAGCTCGCGCGCGAAGTGGCCAAGTTCGGGGCCGTGGGGGCGCTGGGCACGCTGGTCAATTTCGGCGTGTCCAACCTGCTGTGGCACACGACGGACCTCCAGGCCGTGCGCGCGAACGTGATCGCCACGGTCGTGGCGATCGCCTTCAATTACGTCGGTTTCCGCTACTTCACGTACAAGGACCGCGACAAGAGCTCCCGCACCAAGGAGCTCACGCTGTTCCTGATGTTCAGCGCGGTCGGCCTGGTGATCGAGAACGGCGTCCTGTACGCGGCGATCTACGGCTTCGACTGGGACAGCCCGCTCCAGCGCAACATCTTCAAGTTCGTGGGCATCGGCATCGCCACCTGCTTCCGCTTCTGGTCCTACCGCACCTGGGTCTTCAAGACGCTGCCGGCGCGGGAGGCCGTCGCCCGTGCGGAATCGTTCCTGGAGGACGGGACCACCGCCGTGGACGCCGACGAGAAGCGGCCCGCCGCGCGGGGCACCCGCTAGGCCCCGAAGGCCTCAGCGGACCGTTTCCTCGGCCTCCTCGCTGCGCTTCTGCGGCGGCGTACGCGACAGGAAGAGGCCGAACACCGGCGGCTTGGTCTGGAGCATCTCCAGGCGGCCTCCGTCGGCCTCGGCCAGATCCCGGGCGACCGCGAGGCCGATACCCGTCGAGTTGCGGCCGCTGATCGTCCGCTCGAAGATCCGCGCGCCGAGGTCGGCGGGGACGCCGGGGCCGTCGTCCGTGACCTCGATGACCGTCTGGTTTCCCGTGACGCGGGTCCGCAGGGCCACCGTGCCGCCGCCGTGCATGAGCGAGTTCTCGATGAGCGCCGCGAGGACCTGGGCGACCGCGCCGGGCGTGCCCACGGCCCGCAGATGCCGCTTGCCCGAGCTGACGACGGCGCGGCCCGCGCTGCGGTAGGCGGGGCGCCACTCCTCCAGCTGCTGCTTGATGACCTCGTCGAGGTCGAAGGAGACCGCGGAGCCCGTGCGCGGGTCGCGTGAGTTCGTGAGCAGCCGCTGCACGACGTCGGTGAGGCGCTCGACCTGCGCGAGCGCGATCGTGGCCTCCTCCTTCACCGTGTCCAGGTCATCGGTGACGGTGATCTCCTCCAGGCGCATGGAGAGGGCCGTCAGCGGCGTACGCAGCTGGTGCGAGGCATCGGCGGCGAGGCGGCGCTCGGCGGTCAGCATCCGGGCGATGCGCTCGGCGCTGCCGTCCAGGACGTCCGCGACGCGGTCCAGCTCCGGCACGCCGTACCGCTTGTGGCGGGGCCTCGGGTCGCCCGAGCCGAGGCGCTCGGCGGTCTCCGCGAGGTCGGTGAGCGGCGAGGCGAGGCGGTTGGCCTGGCGGACGGCGAGGAGTACGGCGGCGATGATCGCGAGCAGGGCCACGGCGCCGATGATCAGCAGGGTGCGGCCGACCTCCTGGGTGACCGCGGTGCGCGGCTCCTCGACGGTCACCTTCTCGCCCTCCTCGCCCTTGGCCGTGTCGTGGATGACGTCGCCGGTGGGGCGGGTGCCGATCTCGATGGAGGGGCGGCCGGGGATCTCGATGAGGGCGTAGCGGTCGGTGTCGACCGCGGCCACGTCACGCAGGATCTCGGCGTTGATCTGCTCGTCGCTGATGAGCCTGCTGTCGACGATGCTGGCCAGGCGGAGCGCCTCGCTCGTCACTCGCTCCTGGGCGCTGGTGCTGATCGTTCTCGTCTCGACGATCACCAGACTCACACCGAACACCGCGATGACCACGAGGACGACGGCGAGGGTGCTGTTGATCAGTCGGCGGCGCATGCCACCAGTGTGGCGGATCGGACACTGGCGAGGGCCCCGTCAGGGGCGCGGGGAACTGCGCGAGCAACCACGGCGTGCCCGCACTCGCCAAGTGACCGTCGCAGGCAGACGCGTCTGCGGAGCGGGCGCCGTCGGGCCGCCGCGGGCCGTCGACGGCTGAGCGCGCAGTTCCCCGCGCCCCTACGGGGCACCTGCCCGGCGCCCAGGGGCCAGGTCAGCTCTTCTCGAAGCGGAAGCCGACGCCCCGCACCGTGGCGATGTACCGCGGGTTCGCCGCGTCGTCGCCCAGCTTCTTGCGCAGCCAGGAGATGTGCATGTCCAGGGTCTTGGTGGACGACCACCACGTCGTGTCCCAGACCTCCCGCATCAGCTGGTCGCGGGTGACGACCCGCCCCGCGTCGCGGACCAGGACCCGGAGCAGGTCGAACTCCTTGGCCGTGAGCTGGAGCTCCTCCTCACCCATCCAGGCGCGGTGCGACTCGACGTCGATCCGCACGCCGTGCGTGGCCGGCGCCTGCTGCGGCTCGGCGGCCCCGCGCCGGAGCAGGGCCCGGACCCGGGCGAGCAGTTCGGCCAGGCGGAAGGGCTTGGTCACGTAGTCGTCCGCGCCCGCGTCCAGGCCGACGACGGTGTCCACCTCGTCGGCGCGTGCGGTCAGGATGAGGATCGGCGCCGTGTGCCCCTCGGCACGCAGCCGCCGGGCCACCTCGAGGCCGTCCATGCCGGGCAGCCCCAGGTCGAGTACGACGAGGTCGACGCTGCCCTGCAGCCCGGCGTCGAGGGCGGTCGGGCCGTCCTCACGCACTTCGACCTCGTAACCCTCCCTGCGCAGGGCACGGGCCAGCGGCTCCGAGATGGACGCGTCGTCCTCGGCGAGCAGTACACGGGTCATGGGGTGATGGTAGTCCGCGCTGGACGAGCCTCGTGGGGTGATCGCCCGCTGATGGTCGACCCCTGCGGCTATGGGGTGCGATCCTGAGGATCACCTTTGAATGTGGGTCGATGGTTCCACCGCAACCTGTGATCCATCTCTCAAGTCCTTCCATATGCCGCACTGTCGTGGCGTATGGTGACCCAACGCCTGATGCACTATGCAAGGACCTATGGCCCACTGTGCGGTCTTAGGTCTCTTTTATGTGCGGGCCGGCTCTGCCAGCCTTGAAAGGAATGACCTGTGGTCGGGCCCTGCGCGTGAGGATGCGCCAGGGCGTGGATCTCGGAGTCGCCGTCCAGCGCCCTCCTCGACATGGAGCGCGAACTCCCCCCGGGCGTGGGGGTGTGCGGGCGGTACGACGCCGGTGCCGACCGCCCCCCACCGGGCGCGCACACGCTCTTGCCGCGCGTCCCGAACCACGAGGATCGACCCATGGCGTCCAGCCTGACGAAGGACTCCGCCGGTACCCCTGGCTCTGAGAAGACCTTCTTCGGCCACCCCCGCGGACTGGCCACACTCTTCATGACCGAGATGTGGGAGCGCTACAGCTTCTACGGCATGAAAGCACTGCTCCCGCTGTATCTGATCGCCCCCGGCGGGATGAACATGTCGGCCACGACGGCGACAGCGATCTACTCCGTCTACATGTCGATGGTCTACCTGCTCGCCATGCCCGGCGGCTGGATCGCGGACCGCTTCTGGGGCCCGCGCAAGACGGTCGCCATCGGCGCCATCGTCGTCATCCTCGGCCACATCACGCTCGCCCTGCCCAGCTCGGTGACGTTCTTCGCCGGCCTCGGTCTCGTGGCGCTCGGTTCCGGCCTGCTGAAGGCGAACATCTCCGCGATGGTCGGCCACCTCTACAACGGCCCGGAGGACCCGCGCCGTGACGGTGGCTTCACGCTGTTCTACATCGGCATCAACGTGGGCGCCTTCCTCGCCCCGCTGACCATCGGCACCGTGGGCGAGAACGTCAACTGGCACTTCGGCTTCGCGCTCGCCGCGATCGGCATGGCGCTCGGCCTCGGCCAGTTCATGCTCGGCTCGCGCCACCTCAGCGCGGAGAGCAGCGTCGTCTCGCAGCCCGCGACGCCGCAGCAGCGCGCTTCCGCCCTGCGCAACGGCCTGATCTGGCTGATCGTCGCGGTCGCGCTCTACACGTTCCTCGGTGTGACCGGCAACTTCGCCGACTGGGCCCTGATGCCCCTCACCATCGCCGGTCTGGTCATCCCGGTCACCGTCCTGGTCCGCATGAAGCGCGACAAGGAGCTGACCAACCTGGAGCAGTCCAAGCTCTCCGGCTACGTCTGGTTCTTCATCGTCGCCGCCGTCTTCTGGATGATCTACGACCAGAACGGCTCGACGCTCTCGATCTTCGGCGAGCACTCGACGACGAACAGCCTGCTCGGGTTCGACTTCCCGACCTCCTGGTACCAGTCGCTGAACCCGATCTTCATCATGGCGCTCGCCCCCGTGGTCGCCTCGGCGTGGCTGTGGCTGAACAAGCGGGGCAAGGAGCCGAGCACGGCGGTCAAGTTCGCCTCCAGCCTCACGCTGATCGGCATCTCCTTCCTCGTCTTCCTCATCCCGCTGATCGACACCGCCAGCAACGGCGGCAAGGTCAGCCCGATGTGGCTGGTGGCGATCTACTTCATCCAGACCGTCGGCGAGCTCTGCCTCTCCCCGGTCGGCCTCTCGGTCACCACCAAGATGGCCCCGGCGAAGTACACCGCCCAGATGATGGGTGTCTGGTTCCTCGCGGTCACCGCGGGCGACTCCGTCACCGGCCTGCTGACCTCGCCGCAGCTCGGCATCGACCTGAACAACTCGGGTGCGGTCGCCGTCGAGGCGGTCATCGCGGTCATCGCGGGCTTCGGCATCTGGCTGAACCGCAAGAAGGTCAAGGAACTGATGGGTTCCGTCAACTGACGTGAGCCTGCCCCCAGCGGGCGATTGGACGAAGGAAAGGGCCGCCGCACCTCACGGGTGCGGCGGCCCTTTTCGTTCGTCCACTCGCACGAACAGAGGAGCGTTCGCTAACCCGTGGTGGTGACGCGGAACGTTTCTGTGCCGGTGGCGGGGCCGGGCGGTGGAGCATCTGGCCATGCGTCGTACGTTGCTGACCCTCGCCGTGTGCGGGGCGCTCCTGTCGTCCAGTACGGCCGCCGATGCGGCCCCCGAGCCGCCGTCCGGCCAACGTTTCTCGTACGGGGGCCATGCCCGCCAGAAGATCACGGTGTACGGGCCGAGGAGCGGCCAGCGCCCGTCCCTGGTGATCCTGCACGGCGGCTCCTGGGTGCGGGACACCGACTGGAGCGGGTGGGCCCGGTGGTTCGCCGCCCGCGGGTTCACCGTGTACGACACCGACTACCGGCTCGCGTCGGACGCCGCCTGGCCCGCGCAGCGCGACGACGTGCTCGCGGCCCTGCGGTGGGTGAAGCGGCGCGGCGGCCCCACGCCCGTGGTGCTCGGGTCCTCGGCGGGCGGCCACCTCGCGGTCAGCGCCGGGGCCTACGGAGCCGGGCGCAAGCGGGTACGCGGTGTGGTGGCCCTCTCCCCCGTGGCCTCGCCCTACCGGGCCTGGCAGGACGGCGGGACGCGCGCCGCGTCACCGGCCCAGCGCAAGCTGCGGGGGACGGCGCGGCTGCTCGCGGGGTGCGCGCCGGACCGGGGCGAGCGGAAGTGCTGGCGGCGCTGGGAGGACCTCACCGCCACGTCGCACGCCTCTGGCGCGGACGACCCGCCCATGTACCTCACCCACTCGGCAGCGGACTTCGTGCCGGTGGCCCACTCCACCGACCTCGCCCACGCCCAGACGGTGGCGGGCCTGAAGGACGTCACCGTCCGCATCGAGCCCGGCAGGGCGCACGGGGGCGAGCTCATGAGGGACCCGGCCGTCGCTCAAACCGTCCTGCGCTGGCTGCGGCAGCACGCCTGAAGCGGCGTCCAGGGGAGGCCCCTTCAGGGACGCGGGGAACTGCGCGGGCAACCACAGCGAATCCGCACCCGCTGTCGGACCGCCGTAGGCAGACGCGTCTGCGAATCTGGTCCATTGGCCGCCACAGGCCGACCTCGGCCGGTCGCGCAGTTCCCCGCGCCCCTTCAGGGCAGTCGTCAGCGCAGTCCGTTCCTTCGCCTCGGGAGGAACGTGAAGACCGCGCCGCCCAGCAGGATCACCGTTCCGGCGACAAGGCCAAGGGCCCGCAACGCCCCGTCGCTCTCGGCGCCGGTCTCCGCGAGGTCACCCCCACCGCCCGCAGCGGAGCCACCGCCGGTCGCGGAGCCCCCAGCGGAACCGTCGCCGGAACCACCGGCGGCGCCACCAGGCTGCGCCGCCGTGTCGATCTCCAGGGACACCTCGGCCTTGGTCGGCGTGCAGGTCGTCGTCGTACCGAGTGCCTTGACCGTGAGGACGCCCGGCGAGAGCGTCGACTTGCCGTCGGCGCCCGGCTTGTAGGTGCCGGTCAGGTCAGGGATGGTCATCGGGTCGCCGGACTTGATGGGCGCCTTGTTGGTGGGCCCTTCGACGTGCACCGTGCCCTTGTCCGCACCGCCCAGCTTGACCTCCATCGACGGCTTCACCGAGTCCGCGGGGATGTCGGCGGGGCTGTCCATGACGGACTTCTTGAACTCGACGGTGAGGCCGTAATTCCCGCCGCCCTTCTTGGCGTTGACCTGCACGGGGGACGTGGCGTCCTTGTCGCCGATGGGCGTCTTGCACTTGTAGGGCGTCTGGACCTCCTTGCCGGGGAAGTCGCTCTTGCCGCCGTCGCCGCCACCGGTGGAACCACCGCCGGTGGAACCACCCCCGGTGTCACCGCCCGTGGAGCTGCCCGAGGTGCTGCCACCCGAGGCGCCCGACGTGCTGCCGCCCGACGAACTGCCGCCCGAACTGCCGCCCCCCTCCGTCACCTTGATGGTCGCGCCCGCCTTGACCTCTTCCTTCGGCGTGCACTTGGTGTCGGTCGAGATCGGCTTGCTGACGTTGATGTTGTACGCGCCCGGGGTGAGCGAGACGTCGCCCGCCTTGGTCAGCTTCAGCTTGCCCTTCATCTCGGACAGGATCATCGGGCTGTTCTTCTTGATCGGCGGATTGACCCGCTCCCCCGCCATCGCCAGGTCACCGGTCTGGCCGCCGCCCAGCTTGATGGTGCCGCTCGGCTTCACCGTGTCCTTGTCCAGGTCGAGCACGTCCGGGTTCTTGGACGCGGCCTCCGTCGTCTTCCATACGACATCGACCTCGTCGCCCACCTTCGCGGTGGCCGGCGCGGTGATCTCCACCTTCGTGGTGCCCTGCACGGGCGGAAGACCCGAGATCGACGGCGGTATGCACTCCGTCTTGTACGCCACCTCGGCCGCCTGCGCGGGGCCCGCGCCCAGCAGGATGCCCGCCCCGCCCAGCAGGAGCGAGACCGAGGCCGCGCCCGCTCTCCGTCGTGTGCTGATCACGTGTTCCCTTTCGTCGTCGGGCTGTTCTCTGACGGTGCGGAGAGCTGTCCGGCGGATGGGGTGCCCGCGCCGGGGTCGGTGTCAGGGGTGAACCACGGGAGGGTGCCCGTGTTCGTCGCGGAGTCCTTGCCGGACTGGCCGGACTGGCCGGACGCGCCCGACGTGCCGGGCCCGCCCGACCCGCGAGGCGGTTTCGTACGTGGCGTGCGCGCCGCGTCGTCCGCCGCGACCGCCCCCTGGGGCAGCCGCAACTTCGGTAGCCGGTCGGTGAGTTCGGAGATCCTGCCGGTGCGGTGGCGGCCCGCCGGGCGGCTGCCGCGGCGGCGGCGATGGGGACGGAGCTTGTCCACCACCGCCATGCCGATGCGGAAGACGGCGGCGGGCACGACGACGCAGAGCAGGATCCAGAAGACGGTGACGCCCCACGGGCGGCCGACGCCCCAGGGCTGCTCGGCGAGCACCTTGCCGCCGAACTTCAGGGAGACGAGGTAGTCGCCGTGCGCTCCGGCCGAGAGCTCGACCGGCAGCTTGATCTGGGCCTTCTTGCCGGGAGCGATGGTGCCGCGCCACTGCTGTTCCTCCCACTGCGGCGCGAACACGCCGTGGGAGGTGCCGACTTGGAAGACCGGGTTCTTGACCGGGGCCGAGCCGACGTTGCCCACGGTGAAGACGAACTTGCGGGACGGCGGGGCGCCGAACCAGGTCAGGACGCCGCTCGAACCCTCCAGGCGGGTGTCGGTGAGGACGGAGAGCTTTCCGCCGCCCTGCTGCTTGGGCAGCGGCTCCACGGGGTGGCCCGCGACCTCGAAGGCGGCGTCCGCCTGCGCCTTCTCGCCCGTGACCGTCGCCACGTGGACCACGCAGGGGCAGGGCTTGGGGGGCTCGGCCACGGGGAGCTTCTTGCTGAAGGCACCCTTGCCGTCCGTGGTGACGGCGCGGCCGGTGTCGTTGGCGCAGGAGTTCGTGCCGCCGGGTACGCCCTTGCCCGGGGTGGACTGCCCGCAGACGAGCATCATCAGGAGGGCGTTCGGCCGCCAGCCCTTGCCCGTGACGGTGATGTCGCCGCCCTTGCCCGCCTGGGACTTGGAGAGGGTGACGGTGGGTTTCTCGGCGGCGGTGGCCCAGGCCGCCGGGAGGACCATGAAGGCGATCGCGGCCAGGGCGGCGGCCACGGCCGTGTACGTCGCGCCGCCTCGTCGGTAGCCGTTCACAGTTGTTCGCCCCTTCCCGTGCCCGTGCCCGCTCCGGCCAACTCCAGCTCCGTACCGCCCTGTTCGGGTTCGTCCGGCGGCGGATCCCCGGACCCCCCGCGCCTGCGCACGAACCACACGCCCGCCGCCGCGAGGCCCAGCACCCCGGCCCCGATCCCCGCCACCGCGCCCCACGGCACGAAGCGGGCCGACGCGCTCGCCTTGCCGTGGGCTCCGCCCGCCGCCGTCACCGTGAGGGTGACCTCGACGGAGTCCAGGGCGGGGGCGTCGGTCCACGGCTCCGTCAGGCTGACCCTGCGGCCGGGCAGGAGCTCCATCGCGAGCCTGCGGGGCCCCCGGTCGAGCAGCGGGCCGAAGAGACCCTCCGCGTGGACCGTGAGCCGGGGGGTCAGGACCGTGTTGCCGCGATTGACGACGTCGTACGAGATGCGCCCGTCCCGGACTTTCACGCGCTCCACCGTCAGCGCGGACAGCGTCGGACCGCTCACCCGCAGATGCACGCGGACCCCGGCGTCCCTGCCGCCCTCCCGCGCGACGATCGCCCCGGGGTGGTCGCCCGGCACGGCGCCCTCGGGGACGCTCACGCTGAACGGCACCTCGGCGCGGGTGCGCGGCGGCACCTTCACCTTGCGCTCGGCGAAAGTGATCCAGGAGCCGGTGTCCTTGGGCCTGCCCCGCTCCAGGGCGAACGCGCCGCCCCGGGTGTTGTCCGCGTCCGCGCCGCTCAGCTCCACCGTGCGCGGCTTGGACCCCGGATTGGTGAGGGTGACCGTGTCCTCCAGGACGGAGCCGGGCGTGCCCTCCACGTAGAAGTAGGGCCGCCCGTCCTTCGCGGGCCGTGTCCCTCCTCCCGCAAAGGGCGCGACGGACCACGCTCCGGAGTCGTCGGCGAGCGCCGAGGTCGCCGGCGCCGCGCCCGTCATCAGTAAGGCCACGGCCACGGTGAGGGCACGTGCAACGGACAGCAGCGACGGCATCGGCGGCTCCTGGATCTTCGTACGCCCTGTGCGCGTACGCGTCGTACGCGGCGGTCGGGGACGGAGCGCGCGGTCACCGCGTCCCCGCGACGCCGCGCACCGCGTCTAGCGCGACCGGGCCGCCTGGTTCCTGCGGGTCAGCCAGAGCGCGCCCGCCGCGCCCGCGAGCAGCACCGTGCCGCCGAGGGTGCCGAGCGCGATCGCGGAGTCCGCGGGGCCGGTCTGCGGGAGCTCGTCGCCGCCGGAGGGGGCGCTCGCCGAGCCACCGGAGCCGCTGTCGTCACTGGATCCGCCGGATCCGCCGGAGCCGCCCGTGGTGCCGCCGCCTCCGCCCGATCCCTTCACGTCGAGCGAGAGCGAGGGCTTGGGACTGTTCGACGGCGTGCACGTCGTCGTCGTACCGAGCGCCTTGATGGTCAGGACACCCGCGGTGAAGGTGACCTTGCCGCTCTTCTTGGGCGTGTACGTCCCCGACAGGTCACTGATCTTGATGGGGGTGTTGGCCGGGATCGCCTTGTCGTTGGCCGCCCCGGAGACCGGCACGGTGCCGCTCTCCGCGCCGCCCAGTTTGATGAGCGCGCTCGGCTTCATCGCGCCCTTGCCCAGCTCCACCGGGCTCGACGAGACGCCCTTCTGGAAGGACATGGTGAGTTTGTAGCCGCTGCCGCTCTTGACGCTCTTGACATCGATCGGCGATACCGCGCCCTTGTTGCCGATGGGCGTCTTGCACTGGTAGTTGACGTCCTGGACCTCGGCCTGCGCGGCGGGGGCGGCCATCAGCACCGCCGAGCCGGCCAAGGCCGTGGCGAGCGCGAGCACAGCCGTTCGTTTCTGGTACGACACCTCGAGATCCCCTCATGCCGGTCGTGGCGTGCCGCGGTGCGGATTTACTGACGGCACATCAGATTGGGCGCTCAAGGTACGCCCGGGGCCTTGTCGAGGGAAGACAAAGAACGCGCCGGATCTCAGTGATCCGGCGCGCGTACGAACCGTGGGTAACCCAAGGGGGAACTGAGCGGGCACTGCGCGAGCGCGGCCCGAGTCGTGCACGGCGGCCCTACACGGGCGCGCTCAGCTCCGCCCACACCGTCTTGCCCGAGACTCCCGGGGTGCGGACGACACCCCAGTCCAGGCAGAGCCGCTGGACTATGAACATCCCGTGCCCGCCGGGCCTGCCCGCTCGGTGCGGGGTGCGGGGCGCGGGCTGGCCGGCACCGCGGTCGGACACCTCTATCCGCAGCACCTTGCTGTCGGAGGAGATCCAGAGCTCGTCGGGTCCCTCGGCGTGCAGGCACGCGTTGGTCACCAGCTCCGACACGACGAGGAGGACATCCTCCGCGGCGGCCCGCTGATCGGCGCCGGCCGCGGGCAGCCAGCCCCACGCCTGCAGCGCCTGGCGGGCGAAATCCCGGGCGAGGGGCACTATGCCGCTCGCTCCGTTCAGGCTCAGCCTGCGGACCTGGCGCCCCTGGCGGACCGTGGCCGCAGGAGCGACCTGGTCCACGGGAGCGTCCGCGACGGCGGTCTCGAACTCCGGACCGCGGTCGCCCGGCGAGCAAGGCCGGGTGGTGCTCATCAGCGCTTCACCTCACCGACAAGAGGACTCTGGACAAGGAACGGAACAAGTAGCGGGACGCGCGAAGAGATCATCGGCTGCTCGACCGTTCCTGCTGTTGATTTAACAACGATTCATGTGCGGACCGCTGTCGACGGTTCCAGAGTGTCTCCTGCCCGGCCGAACCGTGAGAACACCCACTTATTCGACGCGACCTGTGTGACGCTGGTAACGCAGTGATCACATAGGGACAACTGACGCGTAACTCTTGAGTACGCTCCGTCAACAGGCCGCCCGGTCAGCCGGCCAACGCCGCTTCCAGCGTCTCGTGGACGGTGAAGACGGCCTCGGCTCCGGTGATCTCGAAGACCCGGGCGACCACCGGCTGCATCGCGGCCAGATGGACTCCGCCGCCCGCGGCCTCGGCCTTCAGCCGGGCCCCCAGCAGGACGTTGAGTCCGGTGGAATCCATGAACTCCAGGCGCGAACAGTCGACGACAAGGCGCGAAAAGCCGTCGTCGAGGCAGGCCTCGAGTGGCTCACGCAACACATCGGCGGTGTGGTGATCCAACTCACCTGCCGGCGTCACGACGACGCTCGGGCCCTCGGCCCGGACTTCGACCAGAAGCCGGCCACCCTGCGCGCTACCGACTGTCCCGCGGTCCATTCCGTCACTCACTTCCGACCTTCGTGGCTGATGACGACGTCCCTGAACATTACGCCTTCCTCACGCCCTCGGGTACCCGAACATCCCCCCGAATTCGGACATTTAGCCGCACAACGCACTTGCGACCGGGCTGTGGAAACGGGTAGGGGTAGAAGAGACAGTAATCAACACGGACGGCTTTGGAGGCGCCGCACACCGCAGTGCACGTATTGGCATCGGCAGCCATATGCCGAGAACGATGGAGGACACCATGTCACCCCGGCTCGACGAATCGCGCACTGACCGAGCGACGTCGACACTCTCACCGAACCGTATCGAGACCGAGATCCCGGGTCCCCGCACGGAAGCTTCGCCGGACGATTTTCCGGCCCTGACGGCCGTACCGGAGACGGAAGCCCTCGAAGGGCTCGCCGACCTGCCTGAGATCCCGCCGTTCGACGAGGTGGGACCGCTGGATGCGAGGGCTCTGTCCAAGACCCTCTTCGAACGCCTCGAGTCGCTCGAGGAAGGCACGCACGAGTACGCGTACGTGCGCAACACCCTCGTCGAACTCAACCTCGCCCTGGTCAAGTTCGCCGCCTCCCGGTTCCGCTCCCGCAGCGAGCCGATGGAGGACATCATCCAGGTCGGCACCATCGGCCTGATCAAGGCGATCGACCGCTTCGAGCTCAGCCGCGGCGTCGAGTTCCCCACCTTCGCGATGCCGACCATCGTCGGCGAGATCAAGCGCTTCTTCCGCGACACGAGCTGGTCGGTGCGCGTGCCGCGCCGCCTTCAGGAACTCCGACTGGACCTCGCCAAGGCGGGCGACGAACTCGCCCAGCAATTCGATCGCGCCCCTACGGTGGGCGAGCTCGCCGAGCGCCTGGGCATCTCCAACGACGAGGTCGTCGAGGGCATGGCCGCGTCCAACGCCTACACGGCGAGCTCGCTGGACGCCCAGCCCGAGGAGGACGACTCCGAGGGCGCGCTCGCGGACCGGATCGGCTACGAGGACCACGGGCTCGAAGGCATCGAGTACGTCGAGTCGCTGAAGCCGCTGATCGCCGAGCTGCCCGCGCGTGACCGCAAGATCCTCTCGCTCCGCTTCGTCGCCAACATGACGCAGTCGGAGATAGGCGACGAGCTGGGCATCTCGCAGATGCACGTCTCGCGGCTGCTGTCGCGCACTCTCGTCAAGCTCCGCAAGGGATTGACCGTCGACGAGTGAGGTGTCTCGCCGCTCGGCGTTTTCGCGGGCCACCTGGACCGCCGCTTCGCGACGGATCGTTCCCACCCACCCACCCGTTTGCCCCGTGGTTCAGGGGCTGACGGGTGGGTTGTCGTTTTGCCGGGCTCTACGGCTCCAGCGCCGCCGCCACCGCCGCCTCCGCGTGCAGCCTCGTCGTCGGGAAGACCGGGACCGGGCTGTGTTCCTGACCGATCAGCAGATCGATCTCCGTGCAGCCGAGAATCACGCCCTCAGCTCCTTCCCGTACGAGATCGTCGATGACCCTCTGGTACCCAGCGCGCGACTCCTCACGCACCACCCCCAGGCACAACTCCTCGTAGATCACCCGGTGCACCAGCGCGCGCCCTTGCGCGTCCGGCACCAGCACGTCGAGGCCGCGCGCGGCCAGCCGGTCCCGGTAGAAGTCCTGCTCCATGGTGAAGGCCGTGCCGAGCAGCCCCACGCGCCGTACGCCGCTTCCCAGCACCGCGTCGGCGGTCGCGTCCGCGAGGTGCAGGAGCGGCACGGAGAGAGCCGCCTGGACCTGTTCGGCGACCTTGTGCATGGTGTTGGTGCAGATCAGCACGAGATCGGCGCCGGCCGCCTCGACCCCCTCGGCGGCCCGCGCGAGCACCTCCCCGGCCTGCTCCCACTCCCCCGCCGCCTGGAGCCGCTCGATCTCGGCGAAGTCGACGGAGTACAGCACGCAGCGGGCGGAGTGCAGGCCGCCGAGGCGCTCACGCACGAGTTCATTGAGCAGCCGGTAGTACTCGGCGCTGGACTCCCAGCTCATGCCGCCCAGCAGCCCGATCGTCTTCATCGGCTTCACAGCTGCTCCCTCGGTGGGTTCGGGGTCTGAGCGGCCAGCTCCAGGACCGCGGGGATCTCGGTGAACGCGGCGTCCATGTGGGCGACCAGGGCCGCGCGGTCCTGGCGTCCGCCCGCGGACCACTCCTTGAGCGCGCCTCGCCAGGCCGAGAGCATCAGTTCCAGGAGGAGCCTGACCCGCAGCGGGTTCAGGTTCGCGCGCGACGTCGCGCCCAGCCCGTCACCGACGATCCCGACGACCTCGTCGGTGACGTCCGCGCAGTGCCGCAGGCTGTGCGCGTTGAGCGCGGGCGTGGCATCGGCCAGGGCGCGGCTCGCCAGGAAGCGGCGCTCCCAGCCCTCCTCCATGCCCGCCACGGCCGCGTACAGCGACCGTTCGAAGAGGGCGAGCAGGGGCTGTCCGTCGACGGGCCGCCGCTCGGCGATGTCGTCGGCGTAGGCCCGCCAGAGCTCCCGCTCCGGCGCCAGTGCGACGTCCTCCTTCGAGGCGAACGTACGGAAGAAGGTGCGCTTGGAGACCTCGACGGCCTCGACGAGCTCGTCGAGCGTGGCTGCCGCGAACCCCTTGGCGGAGAACAGTTCGAGGGCCGCCTCGACCAGGGCCCGTCGCGTACGCAGCTTCTTCCGCTCCCGCAGCGGCAGTTCGCCCGGACCGCCGTCCTTCTCGCGGACCTTCTCCTTCTCGTTCTCGCCATCCGTCATGGCCGTCACCCTAACCCTCTCCGCCCCCCGTGGGCATTCGCCTCTTGATGCCTTATGCCACTCAGTGGCACTATCGGTCGCATGAGAGCACTCACGATCGACCACTCCGCCCCCGGCCACCTCGCCCTGAGCGAGGTCCCCGACCCGGAACCCGCCTCCCACCAGGCACTCGTCCGCATCCACTCCTTCTCCGTCAACCACGGGGAGGCCGCGTTCGTCGTCCCGAACGGCGAGGAGGGCGCCGTCCCCGGCTGGGACGCCGCGGGAGTCGTCGTGCGCGCAGCCGCCGACGGCTCCGGGCCCGCGCCCGGCACCCGGGTCCTCACACTCGGACTCGGCGGGGCCTGGGCCGAACTGCGGGCCGTGGACACGGAGTTGATGGGTACGGTGCCCGAGGGCGCGGACCTGGGAGCGGCAGGCGCGCTGCCGGTGGCCGCCGGGTCGGCGCTGCGGGCGCTGCGGCGGCTCGGGCCGATCCTGGGGCGCCGGGTGCTCGTGACGGGGGCGGGCGGCGGTGTGGGGAGGTTCGCGGTGCAGCTCGCGGCGCGCGGTGGCGCGCATGTCGTGGCGGCGACGAGCGACCCCGCCAAGGGCGAGGCACTGACCCGCCTCGGCGCCCACGAGGTCGTGGCGGGCGACGCCCTGAAGCTCGTCGAGCCGGTCCATGGGGTGATCGACGTGGTGGGTGGCCCGCAACTGGTGGACGCCTACGCCGCGTTGGCGCCGCACGGCACGCTGGTGGCCGTCGGCCACAGCTCGGGCGTCGGCGAGGACTTCCCGTTCGGCGCCCTCTTCGGGGACGCCGGCCGCCACGACCGCTCGCTCACCACGTTCTTCCTGATGGACGACGCCAACGGCCTCGGCGCCGACCTCGACTGGCTCGCCTCACTGGTCGCCCGCGGCGAACTGGACCCCCAGATCGGCCACCGCGACGACTGGAGCCGCACCGGCGAGGCACTGGCCGCGCTGCTCGCCCGGGAGGTCGCGGGCAAGGCGGTCCTGGACATCCCGGTGACAGCGGCGGCCGTCTAGACGGCCCAGACCCGCGTTCGGCGGCGCGACGGTAGGGGCCGCACCAGGGGAGCGGCGCTGACGCCGACGGGGCGGTCCCTCGGCGGCCTGGCCGGGCCGCGCCCCGTCTCGTCGCCGCGGCCCGCCCGACGGCGGCGCGTGCGTCGAGGTAGCCGCGCGCATACCGCCCGCCCCGCGGGACTGTCCTGCGACCGGCATCAAGCCACCCGCGCGCCCCTGCGCCACACCTCGCTCACCAGCGGGACGCCCGGCCGGTAGGCCAGGTGGACGTGGCTCGGGGCGGCGAGGAACGCCAGGTCCGCGCGGGCGCCCTCGCGGACGACGCCGATGTCCGTGCGGCGCAGGGCCGCCGCGCCGCCCGCCGTCGCCGACCAGATCGCCTCGTCCGGGGTCATGCCCATGTCCCGTACGGCGAGGGCGATGCAGAAGGGGACGGAGGACGTGAAGGAGGAGCCCGGGTTGCAGTCCGTGGAGAGGGCCACCGTCGCGCCCGCGTCGATGATGCGGCGGGCGTCGGGCCACTGGGCGCGGGTGGAGAACTCCGCGCCGGGCAGGAGCGTCGCCACCGTGTCGCTGTTCGCCAGCGCGTCCACGTCCGCGTCCGTGAGGTGCGTGCAGTGGTCGGCGCTCGCCGCGTCCAGCTCCACCGCGAGCTGCACGCCGGGGCCGTACGAGAGCTGGTTGGCGTGGATGCGGGGGTGCAGGCCCTTGGCCTTGCCGGCCGTCAGGATCGCGCGGGCCTGGTCGCCGTCGAAGGCGCCCTTCTCGCAGAAGACGTCGATCCAGCGGGCGTGGGGGGCGCAGGCGTCCAGCATCTCGCCGGTGACCAGCTCCACGTACGCCGCCGGGTCCTCGGCGTAGTCCGGGGAGACGATGTGGGCGCCGAGGAACGTCACCTCGTCGGTGTGGGCCGCCGCGATGCGCAGCGCTCGGGCCTCGTCCTCCGTGTTCAGGCCGTAGCCCGACTTCGTCTCGAAGGTGGTCGTGCCCTGGCGGAGGGCTTCGCGGAGGTAGTGGGTGAGGTTCGCTTCGAGGGCCTCGTCGGTGGCGGCGCGGGTCGCCGCGACCGTGGTGCGGATGCCTCCGGCGGAGTAGGCGCGGCCCGACATGCGGGCGTTGAACTCCTGGGTGCGGTCGCCCGCGAAGACGAGGTGGGAGTGGGAGTCGACGAAGCCGGGGATGGCCGCCCGGCCCTGGGCGTCGTGGGTCGTGTCCGCTGCGGGCGCCTTGGCGGCGGGGCCTACCCAGGCGATCTTTTCGCCGTCCAGGACTACGGCTGCGTCCGTGAGGAGGCCCAGGGGGGTGCCGTCCCCTTGCGCGGGGTCGTTGGTGACGAGGCTGGCGATGTTGGTGATGAGGGTGGTGGGCATGCGGGGGCCTCCTAGGGGGCTTGGGGGACAGCCTTCTCTTCCCCGACCCCGCCCCTTCCCGAAAACCCGCCGGCGCGGGGGCCTTGGTTGCCGTCATCACCGGCTCCGCCGAGTTCGTCCTCAATCGCCGGACGGGCTGAATTTCCTGGGGGCGGGGTTGGGGGCAACTTCACTCTCTGAGCGCCGCGATCGCCTCCGTCAGAGCCAGGGCCACATCCCCCACCAGCACATGCTCCCCGTCCCGTACGACATGGCGACCCCCCACCACCGTGTGGCGGACGTCCGCCGCCGTCGCCGCGAAAACCGCCGTCTCGGCGGCGAGGCGCGGCAGTGGGCCCGCCGTGCGGACGGAGTCAAGGGCGAGGGTCGCGAAGTCGGCGAGCGCGCCCGTCTCGATGGCGCCCGCGTCCGCCCAGCCCAGCGCCGCATGCCCGTCGGCGGTGGCCGCCCGCAGCAGCGCCGCCGCCGTCCAGTGGCCCCGCGTGTGCGAGCGCAGGCGCTCGTTCAGTTCCATGGCGCGGGCCTCTTCGAGAATGTCGATGACCGCGTGGCTGTCGCTGCCCAGGGAGAGCGGGCTGCCCGCCCGTTGCAGCAGGACCGCCGGGCCGATGCCGTCCGCCAGGTCCCGCTCCGTCGTCGGGCACATGCACGTGCCCGTCGTCGTGCGGCCGAGCAGCGCGATGTCCTCGTCCGTGAGGTGGGTGTTGTGGACCCCTGTGGTGCGCGGGCCGAGCACCCCGTGGTCCGACAGGAGCCGCGTCGGCGTACGGCCGTGCACCGCCAGGCACGCCTCGTTCTCCGCCTTCTGTTCGGAGAGGTGCACGTGCAGGGGCGCCTGCCGGGCCGACGCCCATTGCGTCACCGCGCCCAACTGCCGTGCGGGGACCGCCCGTACGGAGTGGATCGCCGCGCCGATGCGGGCGTGGTCGCGGTCCTTGAGCGCCGATGCCCGCTCCGCCCACTCCTGCGTCGTCCCGTCGGAGAAGCGCAGCTGGTGGCGGTCCGGGGCCTTGCCCCGGGCCTCCGACAGCAGCCCGGAGGCCACGTACGCCGTGTCCAGGAGCGTGATGCGGATGCCCGCGTCGGCCGCCGCCTGGATCAGCGCCTCGCCCATCGCGTTGGGATCCGCGTACGCGACACCGCCGGGCGCGTGGTGCAGGTAGTGGAACTCGCCCACCGCCGTGATGCCCGCCAGCGCCATCTCCGCGTACACCGCGCGGGCAAGCGCGTGGTACGTCTCCGGCGTGAGGCGGTCCGCCACCGAGTACATGACCTCGCGCCACGTCCAGAACGTGCCCGAGCCCACCTGGACCGTGCCGCGCAGCGCCCGGTGGAAGGCGTGCGAGTGGGTGTTGGCCAGACCCGGGAGCGTCAGGCCCCGCAGGACCGTCGCGCCGGGCGGGGGCGCCTCGACGCCCCTGCGGACGGTTGTGATGCGGTCGCCCGTCACCTCCACCGCCACGCCCGGCTCGACATTCGTGTCGAGCCAGGCGTGCTCCAGCCAGTACGTGGCCGCCTTCGCCGTATCCGTCGTCACCTGCACGCCAGCCCTTCCAGTACGTCGGCCAGTGCGGTCACCCCTGCGACGCAGTCGTCCTCGGCGGCGAACTCGGCCGGGGAGTGCGAGATGCCCGTGGGGTTCCGTACGAACAGCATGGCGGTGGGGATCGATCCGGACAAAATGCCTGCGTCGTGTCCGGCGCCCGTTCCGAGGACCGGGAGCGCCTTTCCGGCCCTTGTGCCGAGGATCGTGCCCAGCTCGTCCCGCAGGGCGTGCTCGAACTCGACCACCGACGTGAAGGACTCGCGGACGACGTCCAGGTCGATGCCGTGCCGGTCCGCGTACTCACGGGCCGCCTTCTCGATGCCCGTCACGACCGTGTCCAGCGTCGACTGGTCCGCCGCGCGGGAGTCCAGCCAGCCCCTGACCAGGGACGGGATCGCGTTGACGCCGTTCGGCTCGACCGCGATCTTGCCGAAGGTGGCCACCGCTCCCGCCAGTTCGGCCTCCCTGCGGGCCGCCAGGACCGTCTCCGCGTACGACAGCATCGGATCGCGGCGGTCCACCAGGCGGGTGGTGCCCGCGTGGTTGGCCTCGCCCCTGAAGTCGAAACGCCAGCGGCCGTGCGGCCAGATGGCGGAGGCGATACCCACGGGGTCGCCCGTGAGGTCCAGGGCGCGGCCCTGTTCCACGTGCAGCTCCACGAACGCGCCGATGCGGGCCAGGCGTTCGGGGTCGGGGCCGATCGCCGTCGGGTCGTATCCGGCCGCCTCCATCGCCTGCGGCAGCGTGACGCCGGACGCGTCCGTCAACTCGTACGCCTTCTCGCGCGTCAGCTGCCCGGCGGTCAGGCGCGAGCCCACGCAGGCCAGGCCGAAGCGGGCGCCCTCCTCGTCGCCGAAGTTGGTGATGGCGAGGGGGCGGTTGAACGACACCTTGCGTGCGCGGAGTTCGTCGAGCGCCGCGAAGGACGTGACGACACCCAGCGGGCCGTCGAAGGCGCCGCCGTCCGGGACGGAGTCCAGGTGGGAGCCGGTGACGACCGCGTCGCCCCGGGCGGGGTCGCCGAGCCAGGCCCACTGGTTGCCGTTGCGGTCGACCTCGTGGTCCAGGCCGCGCGCCTCCGCCTGCGCCTGGAACCACAGGCGGCACTCGGCGTCGGCGCCGGTCCAGGCGTAGCGGCGGTAGCCGCCGGAGGCGTCGCTGCGGCCGATGGGCCGCAGCGAGCGCCACATGGCGTGGAAGGTGTCGCTCACGCGGTGCCGTCCTCGCGCATCGGGATCCGTACGCCCTTCTCGTCCGCCACCGACTCCGCGATGTCGTAGCCCGCGTCCACGTGCCGGATGACGCCCATGCCGGGGTCGTTCGTGAGGACGCGGCGGATCTTCTCACCGGCCAGCTTCGTGCCGTCGGCCACCGAGACCTGGCCCGCGTGGATGGAGCGGCCCATGCCGACGCCGCCGCCGTGGTGGATGGAGACCCAGGAGGCGCCGGACGCGACGTTCACCATGGCGTTCAGGAGCGGCCAGTCGGCGATCGCGTCGGAGCCGTCGAGCATGGCCTCGGTCTCGCGGTACGGGGATGCCACCGAGCCGCAGTCCAGGTGGTCGCGGCCGATGGCGAGGGGGGCGGCGAGGGTGCCGTTGCCGACCATGTCGTTGAACATGTCGCCGGCCTTGTCGCGCTCGCCCTGGCCCAGCCAGCAGATGCGCGCGGGCAGGCCCTGGAAGTGGACCCGCTCCCCCGCCATCTTGATCCAGCGGTGCAGGGATTCGTTCTCCGGGAAGAGGTCCAGGAGCGCCTTGTCCGTCTTGTGGATGTCCGATGCCTCACCGGAGAGCGCGGCCCAGCGGAACGGGCCCTTGCCCTCGCAGAAGAGCGGGCGGATGTAGGCGGGGACGAAGCCGGGGAAGGCGAACGCGCGGTCGTAGCCCGCGAGTTGGGCCTCGCCGCGGATCGAGTTGCCGTAGTCGAAGACCTCGGCGCCCGCGTCCATGAAGCCGACCATCGCCTCGACGTGCGTGGCCATCGACTCACGCGCGCGGGTGGTGAAGCCCGCCGGGTCCTTGGCCGCGTAGGCCGCCATGTCGTCGAAGTCGACGCCGGTGGGGAGGTAGGCGAGGGGGTCGTGGGCCGAGGTCTGGTCCGTGACGATGTCGATCGGGGCGCCCTCGGCGAGCATGCGCGGGAGGAGGTCCGCCGCGTTGCCGAGCAGGCCGATGGAGAGGGGCTTGCGCGCGTCCCTGGCTTCCACGGCGAGCTGGAGCGCGTGCTGAAGGGAGTCGGCCTTCACGTCCAGGTACTTGTGCTCGATGCGGCGCTCGATGGCGCGCGGGTCGACGTCGATACAGATCGCGACGCCGTCGTTCATCGTCACGGCGAGGGGCTGGGCGCCGCCCATGCCGCCGAGACCGGCGGTGAGGGTGATCGTGCCCGCGAGCGTGCCGTTGAACTTCTTCGCGGCGACGGCGGCGAACGTCTCGTACGTGCCCTGGAGGATGCCCTGCGTGCCGATGTAGATCCACGAACCGGCGGTCATCTGCCCGTACATCGTGAGGCCGAGGGCCTCAAGGCGCCGGAACTCCTCCCAGTTCGCCCAGTCGCCCACGAGGTTGGAGTTGGCGATCAGGACGCGCGGAGCCCACTCGTGGGTCTGCATGACGCCGACCGGGCGGCCGGACTGGACGAGCATCGTCTCGTCCTGCTTGAGGGTCTTGAGCGTGCGCACCATCGCGTCGAAGGAGCGCCAGTCGCGGGCGGCCTTGCCCGTGCCGCCGTAGACGACGAGCTTGTCGGGGTGCTCGGCGACCTCGGGGTCGAGGTTGTTCTGGAGCATGCGCAGGGCGGCTTCCTGCTGCCATCCCAGGGCGCTCAGTTCCGTACCGCGCGGTGCCCGTACGGGGCGGGGTCCTGACATGGCGATGCCTCCTCGCGTGAAGCTCTGCTGACGAGCTCGTGATGCGCTGCTGTGACCTTGTTATTCACATCCTGCGATGTTGAATAGAGCTAGTCAATACGTTGACGGGGCAGCGGGGGCGCGTCACGGATGATTGGCTGGAACACATGAGCGATCAGGGCGCGGAGACCACACACGTACTCGCACGCGCATCCGAGGCGGGCCAGGACTCCGGAACTGGGCGGGAGGCGGACCCCGCCGTCCGGCGTGACCAGGCGATCCGCGCCGCCGTCGAGCAGGGCCTCGTCGACCCCGCGGCCCCCATCGTCGGCCTCCTGGACGTCACCGGCATCCGCTCGGCCGCCTCCTCCCTGCGCGCCGCCTTCGAGGCGGTCACCCCGCCCGGCACCCCCGTCCTGCACGCCTTCGCGGTCAAGGCATCGCCCCTGGTCCCCGTCCTGCGCCTGCTGCGCGACGCGGGCATCGGCGCCGAGGTGGCCAGCCCCGGCGAGCTGGCCCTGGCGCGGGCCGCCGGGGTGCCGCCCACGCACACCGTCCTCGACTCGCCCGCGAAGACCCCGGCCGAGCTGCGCGAGGCCCTGGCGCTCGGCATCGCGGTGAACGCGGACAACCCGCAGGAGCTCGCCCGCATCGACGCGATGACCCGCTCGGCGCCCACCCGCTCCCCCGTCGGCCTGCGCGTGAACCCGCAGATCGGCGGCGGCTCCATCGGCGCCCTGTCCACCGCGACGGCGACCTCCAAGTTCGGCGTCGCGCTGCGCGACGAGGGCGCCCGCGAGTGGATCGTCCAGGCGTATCTGGACCGTCCCTGGCTGACCCGGCTGCACGCCCACTCCGGGTCGCAGGGCATGCCCCTCGAACTGATGGTGCGGGGCGTCTCGGCGACGTACGAGCTGGCCGAGGAGATCAACGAACGGGCGGGGCGGCAGCAGATCGACACGATCGACATCGGTGGCGGCCTGCCCGTCAACTTCGGCTCGGACGAGGAGAGCCCGACGCACGCGCAGTACGCGCGCCGCCTGAAGTCCCGCGTGCCGGGGCTGCTCGACGGGCGGTACGGCCTGGTCACCGAGTTCGGCCGCTCGCTGCTCGCCAAGCACGGCACGATCCTGGCCCGCGTCGAGTACGCCAAGACGGCGGGCACCCGGCCCATCGCGGTGACGCACGCGGGCGTCCAGGTCGCGGCGCGCACGGTGTACGCGCCCGCGTCCTGGCCGCTGCGCATCGCCGCGTTCGACGCGAAGGGCCTGCCCAAGAGCGGCCCGCCCGTCGGCCAGGACATCGCGGGCCCGGCCTGCTTCGCGGGCGACCTGCTCGCCGAGAACCGTCCGCTCCCGCTGCTCGAACAGGGCGACTACGCGGCGGTCCTGGACACGGGCGCCTACTACTTCGCGCACCACTACTCGTACAACAGCCTTGCCAGGCCCGGGATCTACGGCTTCGTGGCGAGGCAGGGCGAACAGGTCGCCTTCGCCACCGTCCGGGAGCCGCAGAGCCTGGAGGAGATCGTCGCCGAGTCCGGGGGCGCGCACCGGGACGCGCTGCGCCAGCTCTGAACTTCCTCAACTCCCGGATTTCCGCAGCACATCCGGGGCATGTGGTCCCCCCAGGCCCACCCTCGGGGGAGATGATCCTGTGACGACGTCCGACACACCCGCCACGACGCCACCACCCGCCCAAGAACCCGCGCTGAACCGCGCGATCGGCCCCAAGCTCCTGATCCTGTTCGTGATCGGCGACATCCTCGGCACCGGTATCTACGCCACCACCGGCAAGGTCGCGGGGAAAGTCGGCGGCGCGCTCTGGCTGCCGTTCGCGATCGGGTTCGTCGTGGCGATCCTGACGGCCGCGTCGTACGTCGAGCTGGTCGGCAAGTATCCGAAGGCGGCGGGAGCGGCCCTCTACACGCAGAAGGCCTTCAAGATCCCGTTCCTCACCTTCATCATCGCCTTCATGGTGATGTGCTCGGGCCTGTCGTCGGCGAGCGCAGCGGCCCGCGCCTTCAGCGGCGACTACCTGGGCGAGCTGACCAGCGACGCGCTGCCGCCGACGCTGGTCGCGATCCTCTTCATCGTCGCGCTCGCGGCGCTGAACCTGCGGGGCGTCGCCGAGTCGGTGAAGACGAACGTGGTCCTCACGCTCGTCGAGCTGACGGGCCTGGCCATCATCCTCGCCATCGGCGCGTACGCGGTCCTGAGCGGGGACGGCGAACCCTCCCGCCTCACCGACTTCGAGGCCGGGGGCGGCGGCACGGCCTACGCCCTGATGACGGGTGTCCTGGGGGCGACCGCGCTCGGCTTCTTCGCGTTCGTCGGGTTCGAGGACTCGGTGAACATGGCCGAGGAGACGAAGGATCCGGCGCGGACGTTCCCGCGGGCGATCTTCATCGGTGTCGCGGTGACCGGCACGATCTACGTCCTGGTGGCGCTGGTGTCGTCGCTGCTCGTGGACTACAAGGTGCTTGAGGGCTCCAGCGGCCCGCTCCTGGAGGTCGTGAAGGCGGGCGGCATCGACTTCCCGCACAAACTCTTCGCCCTGATCGCCCTGTTCGCGGTCACCAACTCGGCGCTGATCAACATCATGATGGCCTCGCGGCTCTGTTACGGCATGGCCAACGAGCGCATCCTGCCGCGCGCGATGGGCCGCGTCCTGTCCCGCCGCCGCACACCGGTGGTCGGCATCGTCTTCGTCTCGCTGCTCGCGATCGGCCTGGTGTCGACGGGCGAGATCGAGGGCCTGGGCGACACGACGGCGTTCCTGCTCCTGTGCGTGTTCGCCGTGGTCAACATCGCGGTGCTGGTGCTGCGCAGGGAGCGCGTCGACCACGAGCACTTCCGTACGCCGACGGCGCTGCCCGTGCTCGGCGCCATCACCGCCCTGATCCTGGCGAGCCCGCTGGCGGACCGGCCCGCCGAGGTCTACATCCGGGCGGGGGTCCTGCTCACCATCGGGATCGCCCTCTGGGCGGTCAACCGGGTGGTGATGAGGACACGGGGCGAGGACTGACCGGCTCACTCCACGAGAGGACCGGCCGGCTCACTCCACGAAGAGACCTCGCGCCGCCGCCCCCGCGTCGAACTCCTCAAGGCGTGCCTGCGCGTCCGGGAGGCCGTCGCACATCGCCTCCAGGAGCACCCGGCCCAGCAGCATCGGCGCGCACGCCGTGTCGAAGGCGAGGCCCGTGCCGACCGCCGCCGGGAGCAGCAGGTCGGAGTGGGCCGCCACGGGGGCGAACGCGGAGTCGGCCACCGTCACCACCGAAAGGCCCGCCCCCTGCGCGTAGGCCAGCGCGTCCACCACCTCGCGCGGGTGGCGGGGCAGCGCGAAGCAGAGGAGGGCGGAGGCTCCGGCCCGCACCGCCGCGTCGATCCGGTCGGCCAGCATCGTGCCGCCCGCGTCGAGCAGGCGCACGTCGGGGTGGACCTTCGCCGCGAAGTACGAGAAGCCGTACGCCTGGGACGCGGCGGCCCGCAGGCCGAGCACCGGGAGCGGGCGCGAGGAGGCGAGGAGCTGCCCCGCGCGCTCCACCGGCGCCGGGTCCGCGAGGACCTCCGCCAGGTGCCGGAGGTTCGCGATCTCCGCCTCGACCGCCTGCTGGTACTCGTTGAGGGAGGCCTCGCCCGCCGCCTCCGCGGGTGCGAGCTCCCGCAGGTGCCTGCGCAGCGCGGGGTAGCCGTCGAAGCCGAGCGCCACGGCGAAGCGGGTCACCGAGGGCTGGCTCACCCCGGCGAGGTCGGCCAGTTCGACGCTGGAGAGGAAGGGGACGTCCGCCGCCCTGCGCACCATGCAGTGCGCGATGCGCCGCTGCGTGGGCGTCAGGCGGTGCCCCTCGAAGAGCACCTGCAGCCGCGCCGCGGGACTGTCACTCATACCGCTCCCCTCACAACACCCTGACTCTCAAAGGCCGTTCCGCCCCCGGACCCGAGGTCCAGCCACAGCTCGGTGAACCGGTCGAGCAGACCGGCCGCCGCCGTCACATCATCCGTCAACGGACGGTCGGCAAGCTCCGCGTTCAGCACCGAGTCCGCGAGCTCGAAGGCACGGCCGACGGGCAGGTCCGGGTCCAGACGCATGTCACGGAGTCTCAACGCCCTGACGGCCGCGACCAGTTCGCAGCCGACCACCAGGCGGTACGCCTCGCACGCCCGCAGCGTCTGCCGCGCCGCGAGCGAGGCGAAGCTGGCCTGCTCCTCGACGCCGCGGGAGAGCACCGCGTGGCCGAGGGAGGCGGGGGCGGAGAAGGCCCGCAGGTCTCCCAGGGCCGCGCCCGCCGCGTATTCGAGGATCATCACGCCCGACGACGCCGGTTCGCCGTCCGCGAGGAAGGGGCGAAGGCGCGTGAAGCCCGGCTCGTTCAGGGTCGAGAGGCGCGAGGTCGACAGCCGCGCCGCCTGTGTCACCGCGAGCCTGAAGTGGTCAAGGGACAGCGCGAGTTGGGCGAGGTAGAAGCCGCCGTGGTGGTAGGCGGCCATGTCCTCCGCCGAGATCAGCGGGTTCTCGGCCGCCGCGTTGATCTCGACGGTGAGGACGTCCTCCAGGGCGTCCGCCGCGTCGTGCGCGGGCCCGTGGATCTGCGGCACGCAGCGCAGGCCGTAGGGGTCCTGGATGCGGCCGAGCGGCGGCGTGGGGCGGTCGGGGGCGCCCAGGATCTGCCGCATCCGTTCGGCGACCGCGTACGAACCCGCGTGCCGCCGCGCCTCATGTACGGGCAGCGCGTACGCCTCGTACGAACCGTCGACGGCCATCAGGGTCAGCGCCGCCACCACCTGTGTGGCCGCGACGAGGCCGCGCAGCTCGTGCAGGGCGAGCGCGGACTGGCCAAGGGTGAGCGCGTTGCTGCTGATCAGGGCGAGGGCGTCGTTGTTGTCCAGGGGCTGCGGGGCGGGGGCCGCGCCCGTCCCCTGCCAGGGGTGCTCGCCCGCGAGGGCCAGGCCCATCTGTGCGAGCGCGGCGATGTCGCCCGTGCCGACCGAGCCGAATTCGTTGACCTTCGGGTACGCGCCCGTCCCCAGGGCCTCGCAGAGCGCCGTGACGACGGTCGGGCGCAGGCCGGCGCCGCCCGCGAGCAGCTGGTTGGCGCGGACCGCGAGCATCGCGCGCACCTGGCGCGCGGGCAGCTCCTCGCCGATCGATCCGGCGTGGCTGCGCAGCAGGCGCAGGCCGTGGTCGGAGGCCGCCTCGGTCGGCACGGACTCGTTCCGGTTGGCGCCGACGCCGGTGGAGCGGCCGTAGACGCGGCCCCAGGAGGCGATCTCCCGCGCCGCGTCCCAGGAAGCCTCCACGCGCTTCATGCCGTCCGTTCCCGGAACGGGCTTTGCGGTTGATTCGGCCATACGTACGACATCTGCGACCATCAGTCCGCGGCCGTCCAGGACGACGACCGAGCCGCTGTCGTCAGGTGTCCTGCCGGTCGCCCTGTCCGCGATACGAGACGACATCACTCGTAATTCCTCCTCAACCCGGACGCTCCGTCTTGCCCTGCGACCACTCGTTACCAGTGATTTACGCCGGGGCGTGGACAAGCTATTGACAATCTATTCAGTCAACGAGAACTCTGCATGACGATATACAGCCGGGCAAGGGACTCCTCATGATCCAATTCGATACGGTCCACAAGCGCTTCCCGAACGGCACGACCGCGGTCCACGACCTCAGCCTTGAGATGCCGGAAGGGGGCGTGACCGTCCTCGTCGGATCTTCCGGTTGCGGCAAGACGACGACGCTCCGCATGATCAACCGGATGGTCGACCCGACCTCAGGGACGATCAGAGTGGGCGGCAAGGACGTCCTGGAGCAGGACGCCGCCGAGCTGCGCCGCTCCATCGGGTACGTGATCCAGCAGTCCGGGCTGTTCCCGCACCGCACGGTCCTGGACAACATCGCGACCGTGCCGCTCCTGCTCGGCTGGGGCCGCAAGAAGGCGCGGGCGCGGGCGGCGGAGCTCCTGGAGACGGTCGGCCTCGCCGCCGACGCCGGGAAGCGCTACCCGCACCAGCTCTCCGGCGGCCAGCAGCAGCGCGTGGGCGTGGCCCGCGCGCTGGCCGCCGACCCGCCGGTGCTCCTGATGGACGAGCCGTTCGGTGCGGTGGACCCCGTGGTCCGCACCCAGCTCCAGGACGAACTCCTGCGTCTTCAGCGGGAGTTGAACAAGACCATCGTCTTCGTCACGCACGACATCGACGAGGCGGTACGGCTCGGCGACCGCATAGCCGTCTTCCGCACCGGCGGCCACCTCGTCCAGTGCGCGAGCCCCGCGGAGCTCCTGGCCCGCCCCGCCGACGACTTCGTCGCCGACTTCCTGGGCGCCGAGCGCGGCCTGAAGCTGCTCTCCCTGACGACACTGGCGCAGGTCCCCAAGGCCCCGGCCCCGGAGGGCGGCGCCTGGACGCTGCGACTGGACCCGGCGGGGGCGCCGGTGGCGTGGCGGCACAAGGACGGCGACGCGACGGACGTCCCCGTACGCCCCCTGCGGGACACGGACTCCCTCCTGTCGGCCCTGAACGAGTCCATAGCCGCCCCCAGCGGCCTGGTCGCCCGCGTCGACGCGGAAGGCGTCCTGACCGGCGTCACGTCCCGCGACGCCATCCACGAGCACGCGGGGCAGGTGCACACCGGCGCGAGCGCGGTGGACACAGGCGACGCGGACGCCGTGAAAGCCGCGGAAGCTGCGGACGCCGCGGACGCCGCGGACGTCAGCAAGGCCGACGTATGACCATCGACTGGTCGTGGATAGCCGACCACACAGACGACCTCACCACCCTCACCCTCTCCCACCTCCAGGCCGCCCTCACCTCCGTACTCCTGGGCCTGCTCATCTCGCTCCCCCTGGCCGTCGTCGCCCACCGCGTGCGCCCCCTGCGCGGACTGCTCCTCGGCCTGTCGAACATCCTGTTCACCATCCCGTCCATCGCGATCTTCGTGCTGCTCCTGCCGGTCAGCGGGCTCACCCGCACCACCACCGTCATCGGCCTGACGATCTACACGCTCGTCGTGCTCCTGCGGAACACCGTCGAGGGTCTGGACTCCGTCCCGGCCAGGACCAAGGAAGCCGCGAAGGCCATGGGCACCCGCCCCCTGCGCACCCTCCTGACCGTCGAACTCCCCCTCGCCCTGCCGGTGATCATGGCGGGCGTACGGATCGCGACGGTCATGGCGATCTCCCTCGTCTCCGTGGCCACGTACATCGGCGACGGCGGCCTGGGACAGCTCTTCACGGACGGGTTCCAGCGCAACTTCCCCACCCCCGTCATCGTCGGCGTCGTCCTGACCCTGCTCCTCGCGCTCGTCGCGGACGCGCTGCTGGTCACCCTCCAGTACGTCCTGACGCCCTGGACCCGCCGCAAGAGGAGCGCGTGACATGTACGAACTCTTCAAGGACCTCGGCGCCTGGCTGGTCAGCGGCGAGCAGTGGGCCGGTTCCGACGGCATCGGCACCCGCCTCGCCGAGCACCTCCAGTACTCGCTGCTCGCGACCCTGATCGCCGCCGCCATCGCCCTGCCGGTCGGCCTGCTCATCGGGCACACCGGACGCGGCGCCTTCGTCGCGATCAACCTCTCCAGCTTCGGGCGCGCACTGCCCACGGTCGGCCTCGTCGTCCTGGTCTTCCTGGCCAGCGGGCTCTCGATGTGGCCCGTCTACATCGCGCTCGTCGCCCTCGCCGTGCCGTCCATCGTGACGAACACGTACGCGGGCATGACCGCCGTCGACCCGGAGGTGCGCGACGCCGCGCGCGGCCAGGGCATGCGCTGGCACCAGGTCCTCTTCCAGGTGGAGCTGCCCCTCGCGCTCCCCCTGATCATGACCGGCCTGCGGCTCGCGCTCATCCAGGTCGTCGCGACCGCCACCATCGCCGCGTACGTCTCCTTCGGCGGACTCGGCCGGTACGTCTTCGACGGGCTCGCCCAGCGCGACCTCGTGCAGGTGCTCGGCGGCGCCGTACTCGTGGCCGTCGTCGCCGTCGTCCTCGATCTCGCGCTCTCCGGACTGCAGCGCGCCCTCTTCCGCCACCGCCCCGCCAAATCGGCCTAGGAGCACGCCAGATGGCCCCCATGAACCGCAGAAACGTCCTCGGCGGGCTCTTCGCCGCCGCGTCCGTCCCCGCGCTCGCCTCCTGCAGCGGCGGCATCACCTCGCTCAACGGCGACGGCTCCGGCGGCTCGGGCGGTGGCTCCAGCAAGGACGGCGTCACCATCGGCACCGCCAACTTCACCGAGAACCAGGTGCTCGGCTACCTCTACGCCGCGGCCCTCCAGGCGGAGGGCGTGAAGACGACCGTGCGCCCCAACCTGGGCACCCGCGAGATCCTCATCCCCGCCCTCAAGGGCGGCGACATCGACCTCCTGCCCGAGTACCAAGGCGCGCTCCTGCACTACCTCGACGCCAAGGCGAAGGCCACCGAGGAGGGCGAGATGCAGAACGCCCTCGCCATGGTCCTGCCGCGCGGCCTGCAGATCCTGCCCTACGGCAAGGCCGAGGACTCCGACGCCTTCGTCGTCACCCGGGAGACCGCCGACGAGTACGGCCTCAAGTCCCTGGCGGACCTCGCCGAGCACAACGGCAAGCTCGTCATCGGAGCCGCGCCCGAGGTCAAGAAGCGCACGGTCGGCTCGGTGGGCCTCAAGGACGTCTACGGAGTCGAGTTCAAGGAGTTCAAGTCCCTCGACTCCTCCGGTCCGCTGGTCAAGGGCGCCCTGAAGAAGGGCGACGTCGACGTGGCGAACCTCTTCACCACCGACACGGACATCGTCGCCGAGAAGTGGGTCGTGCTCACCGACCCCAAGAACCTGATCCCCGGCCAGCACGTCGTCCCGCTCGTCGCCGACCGCAAGGCCGACTCGACGGTCCGCAAGGCGCTCGGCCGCCTGGGCAACGCGCTGACGACCAAGGACCTCACCGAGCTCAACCGCCTGGTGGACAAGGACAAGAAGGACCCCGAGGACGTCGCGAACGACTGGGCGGCGCAGCACGGGATCACCAAGAAGTAGCGCCACCAAGAGGCCCCGGCAAGAGGCCCCGGCAAGAGGCAGCCTCGTACAGCAGCAGGGAGTTCACCGGCTCATGGCAGACACTCTCGTGGAGCGTCGCTCCATCGACGTCGTCCCCGACGACGAACGGCACGGCACGGCGTTCAGCCAGTTCACGCTCTGGCTCGGCGCCAACCTCCAGATCACCGCGGTCGTCACCGGCGCGCTCGCCGTCGTCTTCGGCGGCGACGTGGTGTGGTCGGTGATCGGCCTGCTGCTGGGCAATCTGCTCGGCGGCGCGGTGATGGCCCTGCACTCGGCGCAGGGCCCGAAGCTCGGTCTGCCCCAGATGATCCAGTCCCGCGCCCAGTTCGGGGTGCGCGGCGCCGTCGTACCGCTCCTGCTCGTCATCCTCATGTACGTCGGCTTCTTCGCGTCCGGCAGCGTCCTGGCGGGACAGGCCACGGCCCAGCTGACGCACACGAACGACACCACCGGCATCATCGTCTTCGCGGTGATCACCGCGGTGGTGGCGGCGATCGGCTACCGCGTCATCCATGTCCTTGGCCGGGTGGCGAGCGTGATCTGCGCGCTGGCCTTCATCTACCTGGGCATCCGGCTCCTGGACCGCGTGGACCTGTCGGCGCTGCTCGGCGACGCGCACTTCGACCTGCCGATGTTCCTGCTCGCGATGTCCCTCTCCGCGTCCTGGCAGCTCGCCTTCGGGCCGTACGTCGCGGACTACTCGCGCTATCTGCCGCGTACGACGTCGGGGCGGGCCACGTTCTGGTGGACCCTGTCGGGTTCGGCGATCGGCTCGCAGTGGTCGATGACGTTCGGTGTGCTCGTGGCCGCGAGCGCGGGCGACGCGTTCCTCGACAACCAGGTCGGTTACGTGGTCGGCCTGGGCGGCACGGGCCTGATCGCGTCGTTCCTGTACTTCGTGATCGCGCTCGGCAAGCTCACGATCAACGTGCTCAACACCTACGGCGGCTTCATGTCGATGGTGACCAGCATCAGCGGATTCCGCGGCCAGAAGACGCTGTCGCCGCGCGGCAGGACGGCGTACATCGCGCTGATCATGGTGGCGGGCACGGTGGTGGCGCTGCTCGGCAAGGACAGCTTCCTGACGTCCTTCAAGGACTTCCTGCTCTTCCTCCTGACGTTCTTCACGCCGTGGTCGGCGATCAACCTGGTCGACTACTACCTGATCTCCAAGGAGCGCTACGACATCCCGGCGCTCTCGGACCCCCATGGGCGCTACGGAGCCTGGCGCTGGGACGCGCTCACGGTCTACGGAGTGGGCGTCCTGGCCCAGCTGCCCTTCCTGGCGACGCACTTCTACACGGGCCCGCTGGTGGAGCCGCTGGGCGGCGCGGACATCTCGTGGATCGTGGGACTGGTGGTACCGGCTGTCCTGTACTGGCTGCTCGCCCGCCGCGACACCTCGCACATCCCCGCGGAAAGGGGGGATAGCCCCACTGTCACGCCCGCTTCGGCTGCGTAACGTAACGGCCCATGGAAGCCCGTGACGCCGAACTCAAAAAGGAACTCGACGCCACTCTGCACGCGCGCAGAGAGCTAGGCGAAGAGTATGAGTCCGCGCTGGTCGACTCGTTCCTCGGGAAGGTCGAGCAGCGCCTGGACGGCACCATCGACCGGCGGATGCGCCGGCACATGGCCGAGCAGCAGATGGTGGTCGCCCGCGGCTCGCGCGCGCCGAACGGCGCCGTGGACTCCTGGGGCGAGCGCTTCGGCTTCGGCATCGTCTCCCTGATCCTCGCGATCCCCCTCTCCGCGATCGGCGTGGTCAACGCCGACCTGCCCGGCCTCTTCGTCACCTGGGGCGGCATCGTGGGCGTGAACGCGGTGCATTCGATGCGGGGCATGAACTTCGGCCGCGGCAGGGACCGCGGGCGGAAATCGGAGTGGGACGACTGATTCCCCGGCCGTCATCCCCTGCGGTTATGGCAGCAGGTATTGGACGGCCTCTCCCGCTCCCCCGAGCCTGGACGAGCGCGCCGACACGAGTTCGGCGCTCTTCGTTCGTCGTTCAGGAAGCGGGGCCTCATGAAGATCGTCGTCATCGGTGCGGGCGGCACCATCGGATCCGCGCTCGTCGACGCCCTTGAGTCGAGCGGGAGCCACGAAGTCGTCCGGGCGTCGCGACGCGGGCCCGTCGTGGTGGACCTGGCGAAGCCCTCGTCCATCGACGAGATGTTCGACGCGGTCGGAACCGTCGACGCGGTCGTCGCGGTCGCGGGAAGCGGGCGGATCGCACGGATCGACGCCTCGTCCGACGACGAGTACTTCCAGGGGCTCGAAGGCAAGATGCTGGGCCAGGTGCAGCTGACCCGCCGTGCCGCACACCGGCTGCGCGACGGCGGCTCGCTCACCCTCACCGACGGCATCTCGGCGTTCTCCGAACCCGGGCTCTCCTTCGCCGCCCTCGTCAACGGAGGGCTCGCCCACTTCGTGCCGACCGCGGCGGCGGAGATGCCGCGCGGTATCCGGCTGAACTCCGTCAGTCCGGGCTGGGTCTCGCAGACCCTGGAGAAGATGGGGCGTGACGGGGCGCAGGGCACTCCGGTCGCCGAGGTGGTCCGCGCGTACGTCGAGCTGATCGAGGGATCGGCGCGGGGCCTGGTGGTGCGACCGGGAGGGAAGTGACGTCCCCTCACTCCGGCCGCGGGCACGCGACGTTCATGCGCGAGGACCGCCGCACCCCCGGTTTCCCAGGGGGCGGGACGACGGCGGTCCTCGCGAGGGGCGCCGGCCGGGTCAGGACCAGGCGGCGCCCAGGCGTTCAGAGGTCCGGGAGCCGCTCCGGAGTTCCTGTACGCCGACAACGACCAATGTGCCGGAGCCGTGTTAAGCGGGTGCTGCGCGGACGTGTCGCGCTCGTACCACTTCCGCGAAGTTCGGCCCACGCGGCTCACGGCACACCGCGGCCACCGCGCCTACTGCCCCTGCTGCGCCGCGAGGAAGGCCAGCAGGTCCTGACGGCTGACCACACCGGTCGGCTTGCCCTCGACCAGGACGATCGCCGCGTCGGCCCCGCCGAGCACCGACATCAGGTCGGCGACCGGCTCACCGGAGCCGACCTGCGGCAGCGGGTCCGACATGTGCTTCTCCAGCGGGTCCAAGAGCGAGGCGCGCTGCGTGAACAGGGCGTCCAGGAGCTCGCGTTCGACGACGGAGCCGATGACCTCGGCGGCCATCACGTCCGGGTGGCCCGCGCCCGGCTTGACGATGGGCATCTGCGAGACGCCGTACTCACGCAGTACGTCGATGGCCTCGCCGACCGTCTCCTCCGGGTGCATGTGGACGAGTGAGGGCAGCTCCCCACCCTCCTTGCGGCTCAGTACGTCACCGACGCGAGGCGCGTCGCCGGCCTGCTCCAGGAACCCGTAGTCGTTCATCCACTCGTCGCTGAAGATCTTGCTCATGTAGCCACGGCCCGAGTCGGGCAGCAGCACGACCACGACGTCGTCGGGCCCGAGCCGCTCGGCGACCCGCAGCGCCGCCACGACGGCCATCCCGCAGGAGCCGCCGACGAGCAGCCCCTCCTCCTTGGCCAGCCGCCGCGTCATCTGGAAGGAGTCCTTGTCGGACACCGCGATGATCTCGTCGGTCACCGTGCGGTCGTACGCCGTCGGCCAGAAGTCCTCACCGACTCCCTCGACGAGGTAGGGCCGCCCGGAGCCGCCGGAGTACACGGACCCCTCGGGGTCGGCCCCGACGACGGTCACGCCGCCCTTCGAGACCTCCTTCAGATAGCCGCCCGTCCCGGAGATCGTGCCGCCGGTCCCGATGCCGGTGACGAAGTGGGTGATCTTCCCCTCCGTCTGCTCCCACAGCTCAGGGCCGGTGGAGTGGTAGTGGGAGAGGGGGTTGTTCGGGTTGCTGTACTGGTCGGGCTTCCAGGCACCGGGGGTCTCGCGCACGAGGCGGTCGGAGACGTTGTAGTACGAGTCCGGGTGCTCGGGATCAACGGCCGTGGGGCAGACCACCACATCGGCGCCGTAGGCGCGCAGCACATTGATCTTGTCGAGGGAAACCTTGTCCGGGCAGACGAAGATGCACTTGTAGCCCTTCTGCTGGGCCACGATGGCGAGCCCGACCCCGGTGTTGCCGGACGTCGGCTCGACGATCGTGCCGCCGGGCTGGAGCTCCCCGCTCTGCTCGGCCGCCTCGATCATGCGCAGCGCGATGCGGTCCTTCACGGAACCGCCGGGGTTGAAGTACTCGACCTTGGCCAGGACGGTCGCCTGAATGCCCGTGGTCACGTTGTTGAGCCTCACCAGCGGGGTGTTGCCGACGAGACTGATCATCGAGTCGTGGAATTGCACCGTTGTCTCCGGGCTGCGATGTAGTGCGACGAATGGGTGTCGTCAGCCTAAGGGTCCCGTTCAGTCGTTCACCTCCGCTTGCGATTGGCCGACCGTCCTTACGGGGCAATGAGTTGATGTAGGGCGAATTGGCTACGAGGAGGTGGCTGCAGGGCATGTCGAGGGCGAGGGTGGCGCGGCGGATCGCCGCGGGCGCGGCTTACGGCGGCGGAGGTATCGGGCTGCTCGGGGCCGCGGCCGTCGGTGTGGTGCTTGCCGAGGTGCAGTTGGCGAAGCGGACGGTCGGGAACAGCGGGGAGCATCCGGCTCCACCGCGGGCCGACGGGCGGTACGGCTGGGGGTTCGCGGACCGGCCGGACGGCGCGGAACCCTTGCGGTTCGCGATGCTCGGCGATTCGACCGCCGCGGGGCAGGGGGTGCACCGGGCCCGGCAGACTCCCGCGTCGCTCCTCGCGGCGGGGCTCTCCGCGGTGGCCGAGCGGCCGGTGGAGCTGCGGAACGTGGCGCTGCCGGGCGCGATGTCGGACGACCTGGACCGGCAGGTGACGGTGCTCCTGTCCGACACCTCGTCCTGGGTTCCCGACGTCTGCGTCGTGATGATCGGCGCGAACGACGTGACGCACCGGATGCCCGCGACGCGTTCCGTGCGCCATCTGGCGGCGGCGGTGCGCAGGCTGCGGACGGCGGGGGCCGAGGTGGTGGTCGGGACCTGTCCCGACCTGGGAACGGTGGAGAACGTCTACCAGCCCCTGCGCTGGATGGCGCGGCGCGTGTCGCGGCAGCTGGCCGCCGCGCAGACGATCGGCGTGGTCGAGCAGGGTGGGCGGACGGTGTCGCTCGGGGATCTGCTCGGCCCCGAGTTCCTCGCGAACCCCCGGGAGCTGTTCGGTCCCGACAACTACCACCCCTCCGCCGAGGGGTACGCGACCGCGGCGATGGCGGTGCTGCCGACGCTGTGCGCGGCGCTGGGGCTCTGGCCGGAGGAGGAGCGCCCCGACGTGTCGCGGCGCGAGGGGTTCCTGCCGGTGGCCCGCGCCGCCGCGCAGGCCGCTTCGGAGGGCGGCACGGAGGTCGCCGCCGCGATGCCTACGGGCCCCCGCGGCCCCTGGGCCCTGCTCAAGCGCCGCCGCCGCCGGCGCATCCACCACCACACCCCGGACCCGTCACCGCTGCCGCAGTAGCCCTGCGGTGGCCTGAACGGGGACGGCCCACCAGGCCGGGGGGGCGCTGCGCTGGCTGCCTCGTCCACCACGCCGGCGGGGCGCGGGGCGCGGGGCGCTGCGCTGGCTGCCTCGTCCACCACGCCGGCGGGGCGCTGCGGGTCGTCGCCCACCGGCCCGACGCTTCGCGCCGGATCTCTCCCGCCCACCCACCCGTTTACCCCGCGGTGTGACGGGTTCGGGCAGGAGCGGATGCCGGGTATCGGGTGGGTGGGAGGGAGAAGATCCGCCGCGAAGCGGTGGGACAGGAGCACCCCGAGCTCACGCCGGGTGAACGGGTGGGTGGGCGGGAGAAGATCCGCCGCGAAGCGGTGGGACAGGGCCCCCTCAGCGCACCCCCTCAAGGCGCCCACGCCAGGGCTGAGCAAGCGCTTAGATAAATGCGGCCCGCATCACAGTCCCCGCCCGGTGACTGGCCGCGGTACGTACAGGTAACTTCCCAAGGAGTCCCGAGTCCCGCCAGCCAGACCCGCCCCGCCCAGCCCGGGGCGCCCCCGCCAGTAGGAGTGCCGTGATGCCCGAAGCCGTGATCGTCTCTGCCGCCCGCACCCCGATCGGCCGCGCCTTCAAGGGCTCCCTGAAGGATCTGCGGCCGGACGACCTGACCGCCACGATCATCGAGGCCGCCCTCGCCAAGGTCCCCGAGCTCGACCCGAAGCTCATCGACGACCTGATGCTCGGCTGTGGCCTGCCGGGTGGCGAGCAGGGGCACAACCTCGGCCGCATCGTCGCCGTACAGATGGGCATGGACCACCTGCCGGGCTGCACCATCACCCGGTACTGCTCCTCCTCCCTGCAGACCTCCCGCATGGCCCTGCACGCCATCAAGGCCGGTGAGGGCGACGTCTTCATCTCCGCCGGTGTCGAGATGGTCTCCCGCAGCGTCAAGGGGTCCAGCGACGGCCTCCCCGACACCCACAACCCCTTCTTCGCCGACGCCGAGGCCCGCACCGAGGCGGTGAGCAAGACCGAGGGCTCGAACTGGCACGACCCCCGCGAGGACGGCCTGATCCCGGACGCGTACATCTCGATGGGGCAGACCGCCGAGAACCTGGCCCGCGCCAAGGGCGTCACCCGTCAGGACATGGACGAGTTCGGCGTCCGCTCCCAGAACCTCGCCGAGGAAGCCATCAAGAACGGCTTCTGGGAGCGCGAGATCACCCCGGTGACCACCCCCGACGGGACCGTCGTCAGCAAGGACGACGGCCCCCGCGCCGGCGTCACCCTCGAAGGCGTCCAGGGCCTCAAGCCCGTCTTCCGCCCCGACGGCCTGGTCACCGCGGGCAACTGCTGCCCGCTGAACGACGGCGCCGCCGCCCTGGTGATCATGAGCGACACCAAGGCCCGCGAGCTCGGCCTGACCCCGCTGGCCCGCATCGTCTCCACCGGCGTCACCGGCCTCTCCCCCGAGATCATGGGCCTCGGCCCGGTCGAGGCGTCGAAGCAGGCCCTCTCCCGCGCCGGCCTCACCGTCGACGACATCGACCTGTTCGAGATCAACGAGGCCTTCGCCGCCCAGGTGATCCCCTCCTACCGCGACCTGAACATCCCGATCGACAAGCTGAACGTCAACGGCGGCGCCATCGCCGTCGGCCACCCCTTCGGCATGACGGGCGCCCGCATCACCGGCACGCTCATCAACTCCCTCCAGTTCCACGACAAGCAGTTCGGTCTGGAGACCATGTGCGTCGGCGGCGGACAGGGCATGGCGATGGTCGTCGAGCGCCTCAGCTGACCCTCTGGACCCCTGCGGATCCCTCGCGTCTCCATTGATTCGTGACTCAATCTCCCCCAGGATGTGACCTATCTCCTGGGGGAGAGGCATATGTGCAGGTCAGAGCGCATCTGTGGATAAACACCGGGCCGAAAGACCTGTCCAATTCGTGACGTAATGCACTGACAGGTGGATCGTGCAGGCTTCAAGCTGATGTAGGAAGTCGGGGGTCGACTTGAAACCGGGAGTACGTCAGTGAGCGCTTTGCCTCTTGCCTTGCTGCTCTCCACGGCCGCTGCCACGGCCGTGAGTGCCGCCGCCCTGCACGCCGTGCACGGGCTTCGGAAGCAGCTCGCAGAAATTACCGCCCTGCGCACCGAGCTGGCCCAGAGCCACTCGGTCCCCGCGCACGCCACGGTGCCCGCCGCCCGCACCACCGCGGACACCGACGAGATACGCACGGCCGTCGCCGAGGCACTCGCCGAGGAACGGGAGCGCGAGCTGGCCGAGGCGCGGGCCTTCTGGGCCGCCCAGGAAGCCCGTGACGCCTCGGACGCGCCCTCGCTGCTCAGTGGCCTGCCCGGCCTCTCCGACATGGCCGACGAGCTGTTCCTGCCCCGCCAGGCGGACTTCTCGGGCCTGGAGGCGGACAGCCTGGAGCCGGTCATCGAGCCGTACGCCGATCCGGCCGACGAGTTCGCCGGGGGCACCTCCCTGGACGGGGTCCTCGGGGGAGAGTCGCCCGAGCTGGCCGCGGCCCGCCGCCGCCACCCCTCGCACCCGGACTTCGTGCCGGTCCAGTCCCCCGTCAACGGCGACCACGAGCGCACCGTCGCCTGTCTTGAGGAACTGGCCGACGCCCGCACGGCGCTCGCCGACGTCCGCCCCGGACCGCTCGGCACGCTGGACGTCTACGTCTTCGCGGACGGCACGACGCTCTGCATGACCCCGGGCCACCGCGAGACCGCGGAGCTCCTGTCCGACGCGCTGCGCGAGGGCCACACCCCGGTCCTGCTCGGCGGCTCCGGAGTCTCCGGCGCCTACGCGCTCACCTTCGAGTGCGGCACCGAGAACGTGTACATCCTGGCCGACCGCGTCATCGCCTCGGTCTGACCGGAGCGACCCCGGCGCCCGCCGGGGTCCCGCGTCACACCCCGGCGCGCTTCTGCGCCTTCTCCACGAGCGTCAGCGCCTCGGCCAGCTGACCGGAGTCCTCCAGCACAAGGGCCAAATCCCGCCCCGCGACCGTGATTTGATCGGCCGCCGCGAACATCCCGGCGTCCGGCACCTCCCGCGGCTCCTCCTGCGGCACCTCTATCCGCTGCGCCCACGCCGCCAGTTCCCTGGCCAGAGCGAGCGCCTCGGTCGCCGCCCCCCGCTGCAGGCGGCTCTGCGGGGCGGCCCGCAACCGGTCGGCGAATTGGTCCACTGCGGCCGTCAAAGGCGTCGTATCAAGCACCCGGCGACCTTATGCGCCTGGGCGGGACTGTTGCCAACGCCCGAACGCTCAGGCACGGTGTCGTGAAGGACGGAACACATCGCGACGCGTCCGGAGGCGCCGATGTCACAAGTCTTCTCCGAGGAGACCCACCGCAATCTGATCGCCCGCATCCCCCACTGCACCGGTCGTGAGATCTCCGACTGGCTTCGCGCCGTGGACGAAGGCCCCTCGCTCTTCCGTTTCGAGGAGAAGGTCAGCTGGCTCCGTGCGGAGCACAACCTGGCTTACGGGCACGCCAAGGCAATCATTCACGAGTACGACTTGCGGCGGGCCGCCCGCAAGCTGCTCTGACTCCCCTGACCCCTCACTCACCCAACTCACCCACACTCACACACGGCGAAGGGCCCCACGGAACGTATGTTCC